>CANKAM010000036.1 GCA_947479755.1 Bacteroidota bacterium | reverse complement strand
CTATGCTCAAAAACAAATTTATTTTCAAATCTTAATACCTTAAATCCGGCTTCTTTCAGTTTTTTATCTCTTGAAATATCTTTATCCTGTTGATCAGGATTGTTATGAACTTCGCCATCCAGTTCAATAACAAGATGCTCTTCAGGGCAATAAAAATCAACTACAAAATCAGCTATGCTATGTTGCCTCCTGAACTTGCGGCCTTCCAGTTGACTGTTTTTAAGCAACGACCAAAGTGCTGCTTCAGCCGGAGTAAGGTGATGGCGTAAATGCTTGCGAATAGGTTTTAAATAAACAAGATTGTGTTTTGGTTTTTCATTCATCATGCTAAAATAAAAAAAACTATTTATACCCTGAAACCCTTCCGCCCTTTGGGCACCTTCCCTTAAAAAGGGAAGGAACTTGCAGCCCGCGTTGAACTAAAATTATGCGTTGAAAAAACTGGCGGTTTACGTTCCCCCTCCTTTTTTCAAGGAGGGGGTTAGGGGGTCGTTTTATTTCCCCTTATCCAATGCCTCAAACTCCGAGTTATTACTGATAAACTCAGGCACCATCTGTTTCATTTTTGTAACAATGCGCTGATTGTCCTGTGTTTCCATCAGTTGTATCAGCTCATCCACATCTTTTGAAACCTGCGCAAATTCATATTCTTTTACTTTTCCAATAAGGATTTGAGGATGGTGGGTAGGCAAGGTATTTTCTTCGTTGTTCAGCAGTTCTTCATACAGTTTTTCACCGGGGCGAAGTCCTGTGTAAACTATTTTTATGTCTTTATCAATAGTGAGTTTATAGAGCTGAATCATTTTCAATGCCAGGTCTGCAATCTTCACCGACTGGCCCATGTCAAACACAAATATCTCACCGCCTTTGCCCATGGCACTTGCTTCCAGTACTAACTGCACCGCTTCAGGAATAGTCATGAAATAGCGGGTTATATCAGGATGGGTAACCGTAACCGGACCTCCGCTTTCAATCTGTTTTTTAAAGAAAGGAATTACCGAGCCGTTGGAGCCCAGTACATTTCCAAAACGGGTTGTTACAAACAGGGTTTTATTATCTGCTCTGTGCGAAAGGCTTCTGGTATAAATTTCCGAAATGCGTTTGGATGCTCCCATAACGTTGGTGGGGTTCACTGCCTTGTCGGTTGAAATCATCACAAACTCATTCACCCCGTATTTAACGGCAAGGTCGGCAGCAATTTTAGTCCCCTGAATATTAACGGACACTGCTTCAGCCGGATTTTTTTCCATCATGGGAACATGCTTGTAGGCGGCAGCATGAAACACCATATCGATTTTAAAGCTGCGAAACACTTTCTCCATGCGCTGTTGCTCGCGCACATCGCATAGTATTATTTCAAAGTTGTCTAATTTAAGTTTCTCTTTCAGTTCTACTTCCAGCTCATATAAGGGCGATTCGGCATTGTCGAGTAGCAAGAGTTGTTTGGGCGAGTAGCTGCTGATTTGTTTTGCCAGCTCACTGCCTATAGAACCTGCAGCACCTGTAACTAACACCGTTTTGTCTTTTATTTTTTTGCTGATGCTTTCGGCATTCAGGTTAATGGGTTCGCGTCCCAGCAGGTCATCAATGTTAATGCCTTTCATCTGGCGGTAGCTGAGTTCACCGTTAATCCAGTCGCTTACAGGCGGCACGTTCAGTATCTTTATGTCGTGACCAAGGCAGGCTTCAATGATTTCGCTTTTGCGTTTTGCTGATAATTTTTGTGGCGAAAGAATGAGGCGTGCAACCCTGTTCTCTCTTAATATTTTTGGTAAATCAGTTGTATTGTAAATGGTAACACCTTCTAATCGTGTGTTTACTTTTTTGCGGTCGTCATCAACAAAAGCCAGCACGCGGTAACGGGTTCCTGCATCGCGGTCAAGGGTGCGTTTGGTGATAATTCCCGATTCGCCTGCACCGAAAATAACAACGTTTACTTTTGTTTTTGATTTGTTGCTGAGCCAGAAATAAAATGTTTTTGCGCCCAGCCTTACCCCGGTAAGGGCAATGCTGAGCACAAAAAAATCAATCATAATTACCGAGGTAGGAATAATGAACTTCTTGGTGAGAAAGAAGAGCGAAAACAAGTTGGCGATGTAAAAGAAAATACTTCCGGCAAGGGCAACGGTGAAGATGCGGGCGGCATCACTTGCGCTGGTGTAGCGGATTACGCCTGCATAGGTTTTGCCGATTGAAAAACTGAGCGCACGTACTATAAGTGCAAAAGGGAAAACATAAATAAATGTTGCAACCTCGCGGTTGGGGATGTGGAAATTAAAGCGCAGCGTGTAAGCAAAATACAGTGAAACGGCACTGTAGAACAAATCGGTAAGAAATATTATCCACCGCGGAGTTGTATTGCTTGAAAAGAAAATCATCTTGCTGATAAAGCCCCAAATATAGATAAATGCGTTTGTGTTAATTGTCTATTTTCGCACACAAACAAATAACCTATGATGCTTATTGCAGAAAGCGGCTCAACTAAAACTGACTGGAGAGCAATTGACAATACCGGAAAAATTGAACAGTTTATTACCAAAGGTTTTAACCCTTTTCATCAGAAAAGCGAAGCTATATCTGAGGAGATAAAACTAAATCTTTTGCCTTTTCTGAAAACCGCTGTAAAGCAGGTTCATTTTTACGGAGCGGGTTGTTCAAGCCCGTCTATGTGTGGTATTGTTGAAAGTGCATTGAATGAATGTTTTCAGGAAGCTGAAATTCATGTGGAGCATGATTTGCTGGCAGCAGCACGCGGGCTTTGCGGACATGAAAAGGGGATTGCCTGTATACTGGGTACGGGCTCAAATTCCTGCGTTTTTGATGGTGAAAATATAACAGCAAATATTCCAGCGCTTGGATATATTCTAGGCGATGAAGGAAGTGGCAGTTATATGGGAAAACGTTTTATTGCAGATTTTCTGATTGGAAAACTACCTGAAAAACTGGAAAAGGATTTCACTGAAAAATTCGGACTTACAAAAGATAAAATCTTTGAAGCCGTTTATATGCAACCAATGCCTAATCGCTTTCTCGCTTCTTTCGGTAAGTTTCTTTTTCAACGAATAGATGATCCGTATGTGATGAATTTAGTGAGAAGTTCATTTGTTGATTTCTTCGACCGATATATTTGCAGGTATGAAGGATATGCTGAATTGCCGGTTCATTTCACCGGTTCCATTGCATTTTATTTCAGCAAAATACTAAACGATGTGGCAACTGAAAAACACGTGCGCATCGGAAGAATAGTTGAAACACCTGCAGCTGCTTTGGTGTTATATCACACAAATAAAGAGTAAGTGTTATTGTTTATTCTGCATCTGCTTTTTTTGCTTCTTCCTGCTGAACCGGTTCAGGAAGTAACATTAGAACAACTTCAGTCAAGAGTTATTCAACAGAATAACGACACCTTGTATGTTGTCAATTTCTGGGCCACCTGGTGCAAACCGTGTGTAGCAGAACTGCCTTATTTTGAAACAGCAGCAGCGCAATTTAAAACACAAAAAGTGAAAGTGCTGCTCGTAAGCCTTGATTTCATCAGGGATAAACAAAAGCTTGACAAATTTGTTCTAGACAGAACTATCAAATGCGAAGTTGTCTTGCTGAATGCAGGAAACCCAAATGTGTGGATTGATAAAATTGAACCGGAATGGGGAGGAGCAATACCGGCAACACTGCTTTACCGCAAAGGAGAAAAACTATTTTTTCGTGAAGGTGAATTTGAACAAACTGAACTGGACTCATTAATACAAACTACCCTTAGCCACTAAGCCAAACAGGCACATAGCCAATTGGAATAACACCACTAACTAAATCTGAAAAATAAAAATGAAAAACTTAATCTTATTAGCAACAGCTTTCTTTCTTTTCGTATCGTTTAAGCCCGATGGCGGCTACAAAGTAGGCGATATTGCAACAGATTTCAGCCTATTAAATGTAACCGGAAGTAAGATTTCATTGGGTGATAATAAAGTTGCCCAGGGCTTTATAGTTGTTTTTACGTGCAACCATTGTCCGTTCTCCGTTAAGTACGAAGACCGTATCAATGAGCTGAATAAAAAATATGCAGCAAAAGGTTATCCGGTTGTAGCCATTAACTCAAATGATGCTGCGCAATACGCGGAAGACAGTTACGATAACATGATAATCCGTGCCAAAGAAAAAAACTTCTCCTTCCCTTACCTGCATGACGAAACACAGGCTATTGCTAAAAGTTATGGTGCTACACGCACACCACATGTGTACATTGTTCAAAAAGAGAAAGACAATTTAATTGTAAAATACATCGGTGCTATTGATGATAATGCAGATGATGCAGCTGCCGTTAAACATAAATATGTAGAAAATGCAGTTGATGCCTTATTGGCGGCAAAGCCAATAAACCCTGATTTTACCAAGGCAATAGGTTGCAGCATTAAGTGGAAGAAGTAATAAATTGTATCTCCGCTGATACCCTATATTTGCAGTATCATTTCTTATCTCATGAATTTAGTTTCTAAGTCTGTCTTTCTAATACTGCTCCTTTTACTGGGTTTCAGCTTTACTTCCCATTCTCAGGAAGAAGGCAACGAAACAGAAAAGCCCGGAAAACTAAAAGCAGGTAAAGGATTTCATGTTGGCATTACGGTAGGGGCATTCTTTGCCAACAATGCAGGTGCCCAAATTTATGATGGGTATGGGTTTGATGGCAACGGAGGCAAGAATGATTTTGCAAACAGTTACATGTATCAGAATATAAACATTCAGTATGGTGGCAAAGAACCCCCGTTTTTTCCTGATCAGATTGCTCAGGCGCTGAGTGTAAACGGGCAAACATTTAATCACGATGGATGGAGTTTTGAAGAAATTAATATGCCCTTACAGATGCGTTACAATACTTCCATACTTATAGGGTTTGCCTGCCGCTATTTTGTAGATAAAAAGAACACGCTTATTTTCAACGTAAATGCAACTATACTAAAAGCCAGCGGGGCATTTACAATTAAAAATATTTATCCTATTCTTCCCAGTGATGAACTTAAAACTTTTGCAATTATTGGTGGCGAGCAGCGCCTTATGTTTCAGTTGGGATACCAGCGCATATTGGGTAATCATGAAAAAGCAAATCTGTTTGTAGAAGCAGGACTAAATCTTACCATGGCAAAGTTCGACAATAACAAGATTGCCATCAATAACTTAGAGATAGACCTTTTTACGTATTACAATCCTAATGGTCAGCAAACAATAGCCTTGCAAAAACCGGTAACAGTAAACTTAGGCGCTTTTGCAGGTTTGGGTTTAAACATCACGATGAGCACAAAAACTACGTTACAGGTATTATACGCTCCGGTTTATGAGCGCCTGAAACTTGGATACGATACGGGTCTTCACCTTCAGCATTCAGTTGCTCTGAGAGCGTACTATAATTTATAAACTCATTCTTAATGCGCGTAGTTGGCAACATACCACACCCTGATTTGCTTATCACTGTTTTTGCCATGAACGAAAAGTATGTGGTTAAAATGGAAGCAGGTCCTATGGAACAGACTTACAAAATCCCTATGGATTCTGTTGCCGGATTAGATGGAGTGCAGAAATTTTTTGATGAGGACTTTATGCAAAAAGTGCTGCAACGCTTCAACGAAATGTTTCTGGATTTGAAGGCTGCAAGCAAAAAGGTATCTGAAGAATTGTAGCTCTTTACAGCGGCTTATTCACAATCACCTTCAGTGAAGCAGGCACAATCTCTACCTCAATATCTTTGGTGGTTTTAAACGGACTGCCATCCAGGTGAATGGCGTTGTTCTTTTCGCGTATCACTTTTATTCTGGTGCAGGTAAATGTTTCGGCATACCTTGATTTGTCAATGTTGTTCAGGAACAAACGAAACACCAGCAGTATGGTCTTATACTTAGGGAAATCTTTAATAACTGTAATGTGGAGTAACCCATCTTTTACACTTGCCTGAGGCGCAACAATTGCACCGTTTCCAAACTGTTTGGAGTTGCAGAAAATAAAAACCCATGCAAAATAGTTCTTCACTTCACCGTTTACATGCACTTCATACTGACGCGAAGGATAACGCAGAAATTCACGCGCTGTAACCATTACATATCTTAAGAAGCCGCGCTTTTCGCCTTGTGCAAACATATTGGCTACGTGTGCATCAAAGCCGCTGCCGGCAGTGCTTACAAACGTGTTGCCGTTTAAGATTGCGGTATCAATTGTTTCAATATGGCCGTTGTTAATAATGTCAAATGCCTTTTCAATGTTGTTGGGAATACCCAACTCGCGAGCCATCCCGTTTCCAGAACCGGCAGGTATTACTGCCATGGCAGTATTGGTATGCAAAATGCCCGAAGCCACTTCGCCCAATGTTCCGTCACCGCCAACGGCAACGATTACATCAAAGCCTTCTTTGGCACCCTGTGCCGAAATTTCTTTGGCGTGGTTGACGTGTTCGGTGTAGCGTATCTCGTGTTCATACTTGGTTTTGTCCAACAGTGAAGGCAGCGCATCTTCAATTTTATGCTGCCTGCCAATTCCTGAAACAGGATTGATGATGAACAATATTCTTTTCTTCTTTTCCACTTTTCTATCGTTTTGCGGACACAAAATATTGTGTCCCTACGGTTTTATTTTATCTCCGTCATGTTATTAATCAGTCTGTGATTATAGTCCTGAATAAATGCTTTCAGTCTGTTTTCAAGCTGTTGTTGCTTCTCTGTTTCTTTAGCTGCAAGATTGTTGGTCAGCAAGCTGTCGTTTTTAAAATCGTACAAGTTTATAGTTTTATTTCCATCAAACTGTAAAACGTGGTTTCCTTCAATGATTTGATACAGCTGATCGTAACGGGTAAAAGCACTGTGAGTTGTGGTGCTGTCAAAAGGTGATTTTCCGAAGGCTATGTAAGGCTCATCATAATTCAGCAGGTCTAGCAGGGCAGGCATAATGTCGGTTTGCTGGGTTACCACATTGCTTTTGCCTTTCAGCTTAAGCGCTGGTGAATACATGATAATCGGAACCGACATGGCGCCCACGCAGTTCTGGTAAAATGGTCGTAAAGCAAGTGAGGTGTGGTCGGAAGTAATCACGAAAATGGTGTTGTTAAACCACTCAGTTTTTGATGCAGTAGCAAAGAATTGTTTCAGCGAGTAATCGGCATACAGAACACTTTTGTGAATCGGTAAATCACCTTCCGGAAATTTGCCTTTGTATTTATCAGGAATGGGGTAGGGGTGATGCGATGAAAGCGTGAAGATCGCACCCACAAATGGTTGCGGTGTTTTGGTTAATCCATTTGCAAAGTATTGCAAAAACTCTTCGTCATAAATTCCCCAGTTGCCATCGTAATGATCATCGTTGTTGTATTCCTCACGACCATAATAGTTTTTAAATCCTGCTTTTTCGGCAAAGGCATCAAAGGCCATGCTGCCGTTTTTTGCTCCGTGATAAAATGAAGTGGTATAGCCTTTCTTTTGCATCAAACTGGCAATACTGGTGATTTGATTGCCGTTATATTTGGAGGTGATAAACGGGTCGTTCATTAGTGATGGCAAACTTGCCAGCACTGCCGGAATACCCTCAATGGATTTTTTCCCGTTGGAGTAGGCATTGGTAAACACAAAGCTTTCAGCGCATAATGAATCAAGGAAAGGTGTGTAGCCTTTAAAGTTATTCAGGTAGCCGACATATTCTTTTGAAAGGCTTTCAACAATAATTACAACCACATTAATATCCTTGCGGAAAGGTTCGGTTTCATTGGGTTTGGTAACTGCTGTAAAAAAATGTTCACCTGTCTTTCCGGAAAAATAATCAACACGTTTCACACCCGTCATCCCTACTGTATTGATTAAGGTGTAAGGTGTGTTGAGCCTCAAAGCCGATGTTTGTTGTCCGCCTGCATCCAGCATATTCAGCGGTTTGTATTGTAATCCGCCTCTTACTCCTATAACAGAAGCAGCACCAAAAAGAATAAGAAATACTGTGCTGTAGATGTATTGTTTGGCTTCGCCATCTGTTTGTTTTATCAGTTTTTCTGTTTTCAAAAACAGCTTGTATGAGAAATAGATAAGCATAAACCATCCGGCAATAATGTACCAGAAGTCTATTATTATAGAAGGCCCCACAATGGCCATATCGTTACTGACGAAGACCAGTTTAAAAATATCTGCAGTAGAACGGGTGAAGGTGAATTTGAAATAAACGGTATCAACCAGATTAAATAGAAACATAAGCGTGAGCAGTATTACATAGAAGTATTGCAATACCTTTTTTGGCTTTGGCTGTTGATGAAATACAGGAATAAAGTGCAGCACTATAAAAGGCGAGAGGCAAATGAGCATGGCGGAAAGGTCGAAACGCAAGCCGAGGAGAAAGGCCTGTGCTACTTCTGTGCGGGGAACTTTGTAATAGAAATCAAAGTTGTTGAGCAGAAACAGAAACCGGCACAGGGTGAGCAGCAACATGCCGCCCAGCAGGCGAAGCAGCAATACCCAAACACAGTTGAACACGAATCTCATGCCGCCAAATTAGGAATTTACACCTTGTCGTTAATCGAAATAAAGCAACTTAAAAAATAAGGGTGGCGTTAAGATGGGTGTAATCAAAAATTAAACATCATGAAAAATCTCTTACTCATACCAACTCACAGCAAATCAAACCTGGCGGTTCTTCTTTCAGCAATTGCACTTATGCTGTTAAGTTTCGGAAACGCAAATGCCCAAAAAGGAAATTTGTTAGTAACCACTGAAACGCATATTAACGGTAAAGCTTTTAAAGGTTATATGATTACTGTTTACGAAGATCTTATGGGTAATGGTGATTTCAGCCCTATCGATCAGTTTATGTGCAATTCAAGCAAGCAGAATTTTAACATGAAATACAACTCGGCTTACATGCTTGATTTTGCTACTCCTGCTGATTTGCATTACACCGTACAGTTTGATACACATAACGCTAAAACAGATGATGACCGTGAATTTGAAATTGATATTGACTTCAGCAAACTGGATATAAATGAATATCCCAATACCATTGAAATGGTAAGTTTTAATGATAATGTTCAGGATTTTGCCTTCAAAACTTTGGTTGACTCTAAAGTGCAACAGGCAGCGGTTAAATAACACATAGCTCTTCCATGGAGTGCTTCCCGTAGAAATTCCCACAAAGGGCAACGCTGCGGGAAGTTTTTTTGTAAACTACTAACAAACTGAAATAACAAACGATGAAACGAATTACTGTCTTTAGTCTGCTTTTGATGATGTTTTGCTTAAGTGCATTTGCACAGCAAAGCCGCATTCAAATCATTTCTTCAACGCCCGAAAAAACTGTCTTAAAGGTTTTGGTCAAAGGCTTTGATTGGAAAACAGTGCAAACTGCAGAAGGTGCCGCCAAAATTATTTCGCTGGAGAACGGGGTGCAGATTAATAAACCCGGTGCACCTGATTTGCCTAAGATGATGACGATGGTTCCCTTTTCTTCAACAGAAGTTAAGATTGAAACTGAGTTTGTAAGCTATACTGATTTTGAGAACATGACCGTTGCGCTTACTGCACCGAAAGCTGTTGAAGCGGATGAAGATAATGCTGATTACAGAAAGCATGAGAACTATCGTTCGGATGAATTTTTTCCGCGCAGGGTGGTGAGAAAAAGAAAACAGAAGTTTTTAAACGATGGCTCGCTGTTGTTGGCTATTCGCCCGGTGCAATACAATGTCGCCACAAAAACGGTGCGCCTCTGGAACGAATTGATTATTACCATAACCCCAAATACTACGGCACAGGCAGTCTTCATTCCTGAAACAGCGGTAACTTCACTTACTATTTACCCCAATCCTTCTTTAGATATACTTACCGTTAGCTATGAGCTGGAGAGCCAAAGCACGGTTTCATTAGACGTTTATAACCTTGCAGGACAAACGGTTTATTCTAGAAACAAAGGAACGCAAACTGCCTGTTTGCAAACCGCTACGCTTGACGTTTCGGATTTTGCTCCGGGTATGTATTCGCTGGCACTGAGAACTGATAAAGGAACTACGGTGAAGAGGGTAGTGGTGGAGTAAATTATTAATAATTATAAAAATATAAAAAGCCGCAATTGCGGCTTTTTATATTTTTACGCCTGTATCACCCCCACATTATAAGCCTTGGTAATAGGCGAGTGGTTGGCCGCTTCAATACCCATGGTAATCCAGGTGCGGGTATCTAAAGGGTCAATAATTGCATCAACGATTAAACGCGCTGCATTGTAATAAGGAGTAGTTTGGCTTTCGTAACGCTCGGTGATTAGTTTTAAGTGCTTTGCTTCGTCTTCTGGCGTAATTTTTTCGCCTTTGGCTTTTAACGATGCCACCTGAATTTGCAAGAGAACTTTTGCCGCCTGTGCGCCACCCATTACGGCAATGTTTGCCGTTGGCCATGCCACAATCAGGCGCGGGTCATAAGCCTTTCCGCACATGGCGTAGTTGCCTGCACCGTAGGAGTTACCGATAATGATGGTGAATTTAGGAACAACGGAATTACTCATGGCATTCACCATTTTAGCCCCGTCTTTAATAATGCCTCCATGCTCACTACGCGAGCCTACCATAAAGCCGGTTACATCGTGCATAAACACCAGAGGGATTTTTTTCTGATTGCAGTTCATGATAAAGCGTGCAGCCTTGTCAGCCGAGTCGGAATAGATAACACCGCCAAACTGCATCTCACCCTTTTTGCTTTTTACCACCTTGCGCTGATTGGCAACAATGCCCAGAGCCCAGCCGTCAATACGCGCCAGACCGCAGAGAATGCTTTTGCCATAACCCGCTTTGTATTCGTCAAATTCTGAATCGTCAACAATGCGCCCGATTATCTCAAGCATATCATAAGGCTTCTCTTTTGAATCAGGGAAGATTCCGTAAATCTCTTTTGGGTCTTTTTTAGGAAGCGCAGGTTTTATGCGGTCGAAACCTGCTTTATCGTAATCACCTATTTTGCTGAATATTTTGCGGATTTCTTTCAGGCATGATTCATCGTTCTCGCATTTATAATCGGTAACGCCTGAAATCTCGCAATGCGTTGTTGCACCGCCCAACGTTTCGTTGTCAATGTCTTCACCGATGGCAGCTTTTACCAGGTAAGAGCCTGCCAAAAATATAGTTCCTGTTTTGTTTACAATCAGCGCCTCATCACTCATAATGGGAAGGTAAGCACCACCCGCCACGCAACTGCCCATAATAGCCGAAACCTGTACAATGCCCATTCCGCTCATAACCGCATTGTTGCGGAAAATGCGCCCGAAATGTTCTTTATCAGGAAAAATCTCGTCCTGCATGGGAAGGTAAACCCCTGCGCTGTCCACTAAGTAAATAATGGGCAAACGGTTTTCCATTGCAATTTCCTGAGCACGTAAATTCTTTTTACCTGTAATAGGAAACCATGCGCCTGCTTTTACAGTAGCATCGTTGGCAACAATCACACACTGTCTTCCCGAAACATAACCGATAACAATCACAACCCCACCGGCAGGACAACCACCGTGTTCGGCATACATACCCTCGCCAGCAAACGCACCAATTTCAATTGTCTTGCTGTCTTTATCAATAAGCATGGCAACGCGCTCGCGTGCGGTCAGCTTGCCTTTTTCGTGTTCTTTTTCAATGCGTGCTTTGCCTCCGCCTTCGTGAATTTTTTCTAATCGTTTGTTCATCGCAGAAATCATTCTGCGCATCACGTCTTCGTTCTTATTGAATTCTAAGTTCATTGATTTTTATTGATTGGCGGGCAAAGATAATAATCCCGTCATTGCGATCCGCCTAAGGCGGAGAAGCAATCTCATAATTATGAGCAGAATTTAATCAATAGATTGCTTCGCTGCGCTCGCAATGACGAACGGCTAAGGCGTAAACCGATACCCAACCCCACGTATGGAATGAAAATACTTCGGCTCTTTTGGGTTCTCTTCAAAGTATTTGCGGAAAGCAACAATGTAGTTGTCAATGGTGCGCGTAGTAGTGGTTACATCCTCGCCCCATATCTTTTCAAGTATTTCTTCGCGGGCAACCACTTCGTTTTTGCGTTGGGCAAGAAGTTTTAATAACAGTATTTCGCGTTTGGTAATCTGCTGCTTTTTGCCGTCATGCCCTTTAACTTCGTAAGTGATAAAATTTACTTCGCAGTTTCCGAATTTAAGAACATCATCTTGTTTACCTGTTGAGCCTGCATTTCTTTTTAAAAGTAATTGCACCCGCAATAAAAGTTCCTCCAGGTTAAATGGTTTGGAAAGGTAATCATCACCGCCAATCTTTAATCCAAATACACGGTCTTCGCTTGAATTTTTTGCTGTAAGAAAAAGAATTGGAACCTGATTATTATCCAATCTCACCGCCTGACAAATACTGAAACCATCCATTTCGGGCAGCATCACATCCAGAATAACCAAGTCAAAGTGATTGCTGCGAATTTCAGTAAGAGCAACCCTTCCGTTGCTTACCGAAGTAACACCATACCCCTCCAATTCCAGATTTAGCTTGATGATGTCAAGCAGACTTTCTTCGTCTTCAACTAAAAGGATTTTGTGGGGCATGTTATTGCTCAGTATCTGAAGGGCAAAAATAATCTAAATTACATCTTGGAATTAATTTATACGCTTATACTAAGTATTATATAGTACTGAAGTTTATTTCCTATTTTTCAATCAGTCAAAGAAAAACTCGTAATATTGAAACCTTAATTAATTCAAAATTCAATAAACCCACAAAAACAAAAATTATGATTAAAAATTTTACAAAAGCAGTATTAGGTTTACTAGTTGCAGGTGCGGTTCCCGCATTTGCACAACAATACCAAGTTTCTATTGATGTTGCAGGTGACGAGTATGCAAATAAAGTATTGATTGACGGAAGCAATGTTACACTCGTTGGAGCAACAAATGCAACACCAAGTGCAGGAGCTTATGATATGATGATTATGAATGGCGGATTGGACGGAACATTTACCGGGTCAGTTATTCAGGCTGGCGGTGCAGGAAATGAAACCGCAAGAGCTGTAAGTAAATTTGTATCAGGAAATGCAACAATAGCAGGTGCTTCAAACAGTTTTTCAACTACTCCTGCAAATATTGATGACCTGTTTTTAATTACTCTTACAAGTGGTGGTGGTCCTGCTTGGGTCAAGGTTTTAGGAACCGACAGTCTTGACCGTTGTTTTTCTGTAACAGAAGGCAATGACAACAACGTTATTATTGCAGGGCAAACCAAACAAGGTGATGTAGCAAAATTTAATGGTATTGTAGCGAAATTAGATGCAGCAACAGGTGCTGTTATGTGGTCAAAAAGTGTTGGAACATCTTACACAAATGAAGTTACTTATCATGTTCAGAAAATTCAAGGAGTTGGCTATATGGTAGTTGGTTATTCAGGTGTAAACGTAATGGGTTTGAATGATTGTATGGCTGTTTTGTTAAATGAGGACGGCACTAAAAATTCAGCGTTTATTTTCGGAGGGCCTGGTGATGATGATGCAAGAGTATTTGTTGATGGCGGTTCAGGTAGTTTCTTTATTGCTGGAAATACACGTAATATTGGACAGGGTGGAGGTGATGCATTTTTAGCTCGTTTCAGTACTGTTAGTTTTCCAACTATTACAATGGATTGGTTCAAAACGTATGGAGGGACGCAAGATGAGTCATTGGCTTCTGCATGCGCAAATTCAAGCAATAGCGGAGTTGTACTTTGCGGAAGCACACAAAGTTTTGGAACTGGTGGCGAAGCCTTTGCTATCAGTGTTGATAATAATGGGGTTATTCAGTGGTCAAGAGTTTATGGCAGTACTGGCTCTGATATTTTTCAAGGCATTGCTCAAGATGGTAGCGGAGGTTTTGTTGGAGGGGGATATTCTAACTCTTTTGGAGGTACAGCTAACAATGCCTGGGTAGTTAGGATGGATGCAAACGGAAATAGCTTGTGCAATAATAGCGGTGCTCTTTTTGTTGAAGCAACAATTGCAAACACTTCAGCTTATTCGTCACAAACTGATCCTTCTTTAGCTGATATTCTTTCTACTGACATTGTGTTAACCCAAAGAGATGTTTCTTCTATTTTATCAAGTGGAGTTAATCAAAATCCGTTAACATCAAATACTCTTTGTACAACAGTTTCAGTAGATGAAAACTCTGCTGCAAACGTTGTAGGTATTTACCCTAACCCTGCAGGCGAAACATTAAACTTCAACTTTGGAGTAAATGCAGCTGATGCAAAAGGTATGGTTATTTACAATGCACTTGGTGCTAAAGTTTATGAAACAACTCTGAGCAATGTAACTTCAGTTTTCTCTGCTGATATCAGCAATCTTGCAAACGGAATGTATACTGCTGTTGTTTTTATGAACAACACACAGGTTACTGCTAAATTTACAGTAGCTAAATAAATACAGTTTTTATTAATTCTTAAAAAAGGCTCTGGTTTCAGAGCCTTTTTTATTTATGGTCATTTGATATAACTTTGCCCCTGTATGCGAACCGTTAAGCTCATAGAAGTTAAATCCGAAATTGGTGCAGGAACCCGTGGCGCAAGTCTTGGTATAGATGCCATAAAGATTGCAGCTATGGATTTTCACAGTTTGTATTTCAAAAAGCTGAAGTCGGTTGAAATTGAAACGGAGAATGAAGAATTGTTTGAGCCCATCATCAATCATTACGCAAAGCATATTAATGCCGTTTATAAGATCTATCTGCGGGTAAGTAAAGAGGTAGGGAAAGTAATAAAGAGAAAGCAGTTTCCCTTAATTCTTGCGGGCGACCACAGCACAGCCGGAGGAACTATTGCAGGAATAAAAATGGCTGCTCCTAACAAACGATTAGGCGTAATCTGGATTGATGCGCATGCCGATATTCATTCGCCTTACACCACACCATCAGGAAATATGCACGGAATGCCCTTGGCGCTTTCTCTTGGTGAAGACAATCTGGAGTGTCAGGAGAATGAGCCTATTGGCGAAACTAAAATGTTTTGGAATAAGCTGAAAAATATTGGCGGTATTTGCCCCAAGATTCAGTATGACGACATTGTTTATGTTGGATTACGTGACACCGAGGAGCAAGAGGAATTTCTGATTGATAAACATAAGATGAAACGGTTCTCCGTAGCTGAAATGCGCAAGAAGGGTATCAGTCGTTCTGGAGACCACATACTTAAATTACTTGCCCATTGCGATCTGATTTACATTTCATTTGATGTAGACAGTATGGATCCTTCGGTTTCCAAAGGAACCGGAACACCTGTTGCAAAAGGTTTGACAGAGCGTGAGGCTGCCAATTTTATATCGCGCCTGGTGCGCAGCCCAAAGGTTTGCTGCTTTGAAATGGTAGAAGTAAACCCAACGCTTGATAAAGAAAATACCATGGCAGAAAATGCCTTTAAGATTTTAAGAAAAGTAACTAACGAATTAACGGGTGTAGAGTAAATGAATTTAGAAGATAAGTTAAAATCAGCAATAGTTGACGGAATAGAAAAGCTCTACAACCAAAAGCCTGACGAAAAGCGCATCAATTTTCAAAAGACAAGTAAAGATTTTGAAGGCGATGTAACTATTGTTGTTTTCCCGTTTACGGGCATCAGCAAAAAATCACCAGAGCAAACGGCCAAGGATATTGGTACTTACCTGAAAGAAAATCTTACAGAAGTAGAGAACTTCAACGTGGTGAAAGGTTTTCTGAATCTGGTTATTTCTTCTTCGTTCTGGTTAGACTTTTTTAATACTGCTTCGGCAACTGAACACTTTGGTTTTTCGCCTGCCAACACAGGTAAAACCATGATGGTGGAATATGCTTCACCAAATACCAACAAGCCTTTGCACCTTGGGCACATCCGTAATATTTTATTGGGCTATTCGGTGGCTGAGATACTGAAAGCCAACGGGCACAAGGTTTTGAAGGTGCAGGTGATAAACGACCGAGGTATTCACATATGTAAATCCATGTTGGCATGGCAGAAATGGGGGAATGGTGAAACGCCTGAAACATCAGGATTGAAAGGTGATAAGCTGGTAGGTAAATATTATGTGGAGTTTGATAAGCATTACAAATCCGAGATTGCTGAACTAGTTGCTAACGGATTAACAAAAGAAGAAGCCGAAAAGCAAGCACCTTCAATTGTGGAGGCACAAGCCATGCTGCTGAAATGGGAAGCTAAAGACCCGGAAGTTTACGCGCTTTGGGAAATGATGAACAGTTGGGTCTATGCAGGTTTTGATGTTACCTACAACAGCTTAGGTGTTAATTTTGATAAACTCTATTACGAAAGCCAGACCTGGTTGCGGGGGAAAGACGAAGTACTGAAAGGTTTGGATCAAAGCATTTTTTATAGAAAAGAAGGACAATCGGTTTGGGTTGATTTAACCAAAGAAGGATTGGATGAAAAGGTATTGTTGCGCTCAGACGGCACTGCGGTGTATATTACACAAGACATAGGCACCGCCATTTTGCGTTACAACGATTTTCCTGATTTAAGTGGCATTGTTTACACCGTTGCCACTGAGCAGGATTATCATTTCAAGGTGTTGTTTCTTATTCTTCAGAAGTTGGGTTTTGAGTGGGCTAAAAACTGTTACCACCTTTCTTACGGAATGGTTGATTTACCTTCAGGCAAAATGAAATCGCGCGAAGGTACCGTTGTAGATGCTGATGACCTGATGGAAGAAATGATTACCACCGCTAAAGAAATTTCATTAGAAAAAGGAAAAGGAGAGGACAACGCAGATGCCGAAGAGCTTTACCGCATGATTGGTATGGCTGCTCTCAAATACTTTATTCTGAAAGTGGATCCGAAAAAGAAAATGCTTTTCAATCCCCAGGAAAGTATTGATATTAATGGTCACACCGGACCGTTCATTCAATACACCCACGCAAGGATTAAATCGTTGTTGCGCAGAGCAGATTCGCATTCGGCAACTGCAGTAAGTTCCACATTATCTATTCTGCCAAAAGAAAAGGAATTAATAAAACTAATTCATCAGTTTTCTGCGGTGCTGAAAGAAGCAGGGGAGGCTTACAGCCCCGCACTTTTAGCTAATTATATCTACGAATTGGCAAAGGAATACAATCAGTTTTATCACGACTTTCCGGTGCTGAAAGAAGAGGATGAAGCGAAGAAGAATTTTCGATTACAACTTACCGTCCTAACCGGTAGAATAATTAAAGATAGTTTAAGATTGCTGGGAATTCAGGCTCCTGAAAAGATGTAGTATATTATTCTGCTAATTCTATTTCCAACAATTCAGAAGCCCCGCCATCGCTGTCGGTAACGGCAAGGAGTGTATGTATTTTCTCCTGCGTTTGTAAAACACAAACCGATTCAATCTTAATAGCATGTATTTCGGCTCCTTGTTGCAGCAGTTTGTAGTTTAACTCTTTTGTTTCCGGGTTCAGAATGCCTATAAAGCTCCCCAGCACCATTCCATCGTCAATTTCATTTTCAGTGTCTTCAACCGAAGCAGAAAAGAGGATATGTTTTTCATTAAGCAATGAAGTGCCTGAGAAGCCTGAAGCAATTCCGTTTATTGAAGGTAAAATACAAGATGAAACTGTATAAGCAGGGATACTATTATTTTCAGTTAAAACATAGTCTGCAAAGTCATTCAGCGAAAAACTAAATACTAAGTTTTTACCCGAAATATTCCCGCGATGAAAAAGGTAAAGTTTAGTATTGTTTGCTGCTGCAGCTTCAATATTCAGTTTGTGTTCTTCTCCGATTTCGTTTTCGCGCAGTGTATTGTATAAATATTCAAGACCGAAGCGTTTAACAGCGTGTTGCCTTTCAGGAAAAACAACAATCAGTTTGTCGCGCTTCTTAGGTTTTGAACCCGAACCGAAAATGAATAAAATATCTTCTCCGTTAATCTTTGCAAAAGTCATTGCCTCAAAATCGGGCTTGTGCTTTTTTTCTATCGGTTCGTCACTGAGTTTTTCTTTTTTTAGTAAAGCAACCTTCTCAAGTACGTTTAAATCTCTGTCAAGAATAAACAGCCATGACGAATCATCTCCGATGATATAGCGTTTGTTAGCATACAACTCAATGCCTGATGCGGAGGGAATACCTTTCAGGGTTTTTCTGTTGATGAGTTTCAGTTGCATGACCGCAAAGGTCGCAAAGTTTTTTCGCAAAGAGTTCAAAGAAAAAAGGCAGAACTTTCGTCCTGCCTTTTCTGTTCGTCACCCTGAACTTGTTTCAGGGTCAATAACGAGCGATGCTGAAACAAGTTCAGCATGACGTGTTAAACTTTCACCAACTCCATATTTTCAATAATCGCATCGCCAAACTCAGAGCATTTTACTTCAGTTGCTCCTTCCATCAAACGTGCGAAATCATACGTAACAATCTTTTTGTTAATGCTGTTTTCAATACCTGCATAAATCAGGTTAGTAACCTCAACCCAGCCCAAGTGCTCAAACATCATGGCTCCTGAAAGTATAACAGATGAAGGGTTTACCTTGTCCAAACCTGCATATTTAGGTGCAGTTCCGTGGGTAGCTTCAAACACCGCGTGGTGCGTGATGTAATTGATGTTTGCTCCCGGAGCAATACCGATACCGCCAACCGAAGCAGCCAGTGCATCAGAAACGTAGTCGCCATTCAGGTTTAATGTTGCAATCACTGAATACTCAGCCGGACGCAATTGTATTTGTTGCAGGAAAGCATCAGCAATAGAATCTTTCACTAATACTTTTCCTGAAGCAAGTGCTGCTTTTTGTGCTGCATTGGCTGCATCAACTCCTTTATCAGCGGCTATTCTGTCGTATTCAGTCCAGGTGAATGTTTCGTTGGCGAACTCGCGTTCTGCCAAAGCATAACCCCATTGTTTGAAACCACCTTCAGTGAATTTCATGATGTTTCCTTTGTGAACAATAGTTAAGGAAGGTTTTTTATGTTTTATGGTATATTTAAGTGCTGCACGTATCAAACGCTCAGAACCTTCAACCGACACGGGTTTAATACCAATAGAAGACGTCTCGGGGAAACGGATTTTCTTAACACCCATTTCTTCTGTCAAAAACTTGATTACTTTTTTAGCATCATCCGTTCCTGCCATCCACTCAATACCGGCATAAATATCTTCGGTGTTTTCACGGAAGATAACCATGTCCACATACTCAGGGTGTTTCATTGGCGAAGGAACTCCACTGAAATAACGCACCGGGCGCAGACAAGTGTATAAATCCAACTCCTGACGGATTGCCACATTCAGTGAGCGGATACCACCGCCAACAGGTGTTGTCAAAGGGCCTTTAATAGCAATAATATAATCTTTAACCGCTTGTATAGTTTCTTTCGGCAACCATTCACCCGTTTGGTTGAAGGCTTTTTCACCTGCAAGAATTTCTTTCCATTCTACTTTTTTGGTTCCTCCATAGGCTTTTTCTACCGCTGCATCAAATACGCGAACCGATGCTGCCCAAATATCTGCCCCAATTCCATCGCCTTCAATAAAAGGGATTACAGGGTTGTTGGGTACATTAAGAACTCCATTATTTACTGTGATTTTACTTCCTGACATTTGTTTGTGTTTTTTGAATGAGGGAGCAAATGTATAACATCAAATGAAATAGAAAATGATTTTTATCAATTCAGGGCACAATATATTGTGCCCCTACATTATATTCGCACCCTTATGCGTTATATTATTTCCTGCGAAAACCCTCATCGCCATTTTATACAGATAGAATTTATTGTTCAGGTACGGGCGCAAATTCTTGCGCCCCTGCAAATACAACTACCTGCATGGCGTCCCGGCAGATATACTTTGCAGAACTTTGCAAAGAATGTTCGTGCCTTTTCGGTGTATGATGAAAAAGGAAATGTCTTGCCGTTTGATAAAACAAGCAAAGATTGTTGGCAGGTAAAAGCCCAAGGCGCAAAGCAAGTGCATGTGAAGTATGAGTATTATGCCAATGTGTTGGATGCCGGTTCTACTTTTCTTAATGAGCAACAATTGTATGTAAATCCTGTAAACTGCCTGCTGTATGTGCCAGGCAGAGAAAGGGAGAAGTGTGAAGTGGAAGTTCAGTGTCCGAAGAACTATCAGATTGCATGTTCTCTTTCAAAAGCTGGTGAGGTGTTAACGGCAGAAAATTATCATTTGCTTGCTGATAGTCCGTTTATTGCAAGTCCGTCTCTCAAACATCATATTTTTAAAGCAGAGAATATTGATTTCCACCTTTGGTTTCAGGGCCAAAGCAAACCTGAGTTTGAAAAGATAGAAAATCATTTTCACAAGTTTATTGCTGAGCAGTTAAAAGTATTTGGAGAGTTTCCTTTTTCTGAATATCACTTCCTTTTCCAGATTGCACCATTCCCATTGTATCATGGTGTTGAGCACCAGAACAGCACGGTGATTGCACTCGGACCGTCTTATGATTTAATGAAAGAGCAGTTGTATGCCGAGTTTCTTGGCATCAGCAGTCACGAGCTTTTTCATGCGTGGAATGTAAAAGCTATTCGTCCTGCTGAAATGCAGCCGTATGATTATTCAAAAGAGAATTACAGCAAATTGGGTTATGTTGCCGAAGGCGTTACAACCTATTATGGAGATTTGATGCTGTTCCGTTCAGGTGCTGTAAGCGAATATGAGTTTAACCGCAACCTGCATCTGCTGCTGCAAAAGTATTTTCACAATTACGGAAGGTTTAACCTTTCTGTTGGTGCATCCTCTTTTGATACCTGGCTCGATGGCTACGAAAAAGGAATTCCCCACCGCAAGGTTTCTATTTATAATGAAGGTGCTTTGTGCGCACTGATGCTGGATTTGCTGATACGCAAACAAACAGGAAACGATTTTTCAATGGATGATGTGTTACGTAAACTGTATAATGATTTCGGGAAGAATGGAATTGGTTACACCGAAGAGGATTATCTTAAAGCACTTGAAACCGTTGCCGGAATTCCGTTTGTTGATTTCTTCGCTAAATATTACAACGGCACCCAAAGCTACGAGCCGCTTTTGCGCGAAACATTTGCGTATGTAGGTTTGGAAATAAAGGATAGTCGCTCCAAATATTATTTTGAAAACCGTTTTGGCTTTAAAGTAGAAAATAAACGCAGCGGTGCATTGGTGATAATAGAAGTAGCACCTAACTCCATTGCCGACAGGGCAGGCCTTTCAGAAGGCGATGAACTCGTTGCTGTGAACGGAATTAAGTTACTGAACAACCTGAAAGAGTGGCTGGAATATTTTCAGGAAGAAACCGTAACGCTAACTGTATTGCGTTCATCAGAAACTAAAGAGGTTTCGCTTACACCAACAACCGAGCGTTATTACCGTACCTACTGGCCTGCAAAAATGAGGGATGCGTCAAACGAGCAAAAAGAAAATTATAGGAAGTGGACAGGAAGGGAATGGTGATCTAATAATTAATATTTAATAGGTAATATTTGGTCACCCTCTTCTCGATATTAAATATTACATCTTACTTATTACATACTTGCCACCACCGAAATCTCCACATTCACAAACTTAGGCAAGGCCGACACCTGCACCGTTTCACGCGCAGGAAAATCGCTTTTAAAGAACGCTCCATAAACTTCGTTTACACTGCTGAACTGATTCATGTCCTTTAAGAAAATGGTAGTCTTTATCACGTTACTAAAATCCATGCCTGCAGCTTCAAGTATGGCTTTCAGGTTGTTCATTACCTGCTGTGTTTCTTCTATGATATTGTCCATTACCAATTGTCCTGTCGCAGGGTTAATGGCAATTTGTCCTGATACATACAGCATGTTATTTACTATTACAGCTTGACTGTAAGGTCCTATTGGTGCAGGAGCTTTATCGGTTTGGATTATTTTTTTGTTCATAGGATTATTAATTTGTTATACTGAGCGTTCCCGATAGCTATCGGGACGAAGGGCTAAACATCTTACATTTGCGCTGCTAAAATAGATGAAAACCCTCATTCTCGACAACTACGATTCATTTACTTACAACCTTGTTCACTATGCCGAGCAGTTTTGCGATGATATTAAGGTATTCCGTAATGATAAGATAAGCCTTGATGCGGTTGATAAGTATGATGTCATCATTCTTTCTCCCGGACCGGGCTTACCTAAAGATGCAGGCATAATGCCTGAACTGATAAAACGGTATGCACCAACCAAAAAGATTTTAGGCGTTTGCCTCGGGCATCAGGCAATTGCTGAGGCTTTTGGCGGAAAGCTGGTAAATATGAATCAAGTGTTGCATGGTGTGGCTCGCAAAGCAATTGTAGTTGACCCATCAGACGAACTATTTAAAGGTTTACAACAAGAATTCAACTGCGGGCGTTATCATTCATGGGCAGTTAAGAAACAGGATTTGCCGGATTGCTTAAAACTGACCGTAATTGACGAACATGATTTTGTAATGTCCTTCCGCCATAAAACATTAGATGTTTGCGGGGTACAATTCCATCCTGAGTCGATATTGACTGAGCATGGGTTGGAGATAATTGAGAATTTCTTTATGGCCTCAGCGTAATTGCTTCCTGCGCTTTGTCAGCAATTTTAGCTGCCAAAGGCTCGTTAGATATTGAATGCGTTTGCAGTTCGGTTCTCAAATCCACATCTTCGAGCAGTTTTGCGTAATCTACATTTAGTTCAATTGTGGCTTCATTTCCTCCAATAGCTTTATTAAAGGAAAGAGCTATAGTTCTTAATATTTCATCATTTCCTAGATGGTACGCAAAGCCGGTTGAAGCTGTGCCGTTGGCTGCGGCTGTAGTATCCACATAGCCTTCCAGTTTCATAAATACATATCCCTGACTCCAATCCCAGTAGCTGGCATAAAGGCTGTTTACATACAAAGGATGCGTTACTCCCCATTGCGTAGGGTCGCTATGGTTAGATACAGAGTCTACTCCAACCGCAAATTCAAGTTCAATATAAGTTCCAGGATCAACTGAACCAGCGCTGTAATTGGTTTCAAGTGCATGAACCAAAGCGTAGGTCATTTCTGGAATTGTGCTTGAAGAGTCTGCTTTTATAAGCCTTACTGCCGAAATATAAAACTGTGCATTTGTAAACTTTAGTTTACGTCCGTTTATGGTATATTCCTGATTGTAAACAAGCGCATCGTTTCCTGCCATGGGATAGAAATTAATGCTCAGGTCTGTTGTTGTTGGATTGTCTTCAGGTTTGCAGGATGATAAAAAGATAACTGAAAGTGTTACCAGAGTAAGTGCAGAAAGGACTGATTTTTTCATTTAAATAATTCTAACACAAAAGTATTGTTTTTGTTTTAGAATTAATTCTATATTTGCAGCCCCAAATAAAAAACGAAAGAAAATCATGGCAAACGTTTGCGAATTAACAGGTAAGAAGGCTATTACAGGACATAAAGTTTCTCACTCTAACGTAAAAACTAAGAAGAAATTCTATCCTAACCTGCTGAAAAAGACTTTCTTCATCGCTGAAGAAAAAAAATCAGTAACGCTTAAAATCTCTACTTCTGCATTGAAAAATGTTACTAAAAACGGCATTTATGCTTGTTTGAAAGAAGCAAGAGAAAAAGGTTTTACTACAAAGTAGTAGTATTTAACCTATAATATTCAAGCGTTGCTATCTTTGCATGGCAACGCTTTTTTTATTTATGCAAATCAAACTTTCATTTTTCCTTATTCTTTCGGCAGTTATTTCTGTTTCAGCACAGGAAACTCTTCCGCCTAAGGTTATAAGTGAGAAGAAGCCCAGCCGCTATGACGAGGATTTGCTGAATAAAGACTTTCACAAGGGCAGGAGAGAAGCCCTGCGCGCTATGATGCCCGAAGGCTCTGTTGCAGTTTTCTTTGCGGCTCCTGTGCGTAACCGCGCCAACGATGTGGACTTTGAATACCATCAGGATCCTGACTTTTATTACCTTACCGGACTAACCGAGCCCAATGCAGTTCTGGTTGTTTTCAAAGACAAACAGAAGTTTGCCGATGGCAACAGCGAAATGATTTTTGTGCAAAGCCGCAACCCTGCCAGTGAGGTATGGACAGGCCGCAGACTGGGAACGGATGGTGTGGAAGCACAGTTAGGCATTAAACCCGCTTTGGTAAACGATGATTTTCAAAAATCAGGAATTGACTTTGGTAAGTTTGATAAGGTTTTTAACAGCAAGATATTTAACGATGTACGTGACGAAACCGGTGAGAATGGTGATTTATATGACCTGATACAGACGTTTCAGAAAAACACACAACGCGCCTCACCTGATGTGGCAGGATTGGAAGTAATGATGGCAAGCCTGCGCGAAATAAAGTTGCAGGAAGAACTTGTATTGCTCCGCAAAGCCATAACCATGACCTGCGAGGCCGAGATTGAACTGATGAAAGCACTGGAACCTGGGATGACCGAATACCAGAGCGAAGCCATTGTTGAGTTTTTCTTTAAAGTAAAAGGAGCCGAAGATGTAGGCTTTCCTTCCATATTGGGAAGTGGTGAAAACTCTTGCGTTTTGCATTATACCACTAACCGCAAGCATTTAGACAACCCCGAACTACTGGTTTCGGATATTGGTGCCGAATACCACGGCTACACAGCCGATGTTACGCGCACGATTCCCATTAACGGCAAGTTCTCGCCCGAGCAAAGGGCTATTTATGAGATTGTGTATGATGCACAAGCAGCCGGAATAGAAAAATGCCTGAAAGGCAAACCCTTTATGGCTCCCCACAAAGCTGCAGTTGAGGTGGTGCAGGCCCGCCTACTGGAACTCGGAATCATTAAAGAAGCTGCCGAATACCGCAAGTATTTTATGCACGGTACTTCGCACTATTTGGGCTTAGATGTGCACGATGCAGGGCTGTATGACATGCTTAAGGTAAATAGTGTAATTACTGTAGAACCTGGTATTTATATTGCCGAAGGAAGTGACTGCGACCCAAAGTGGTGGAACATTGGTGTGCGCATTGAAGACGATATTCTCATTACCGAAGGTCAACCCGAAAATCTTTCGTCCCTTGCTCCCCGCAAGGCTGACGAAATTGAGGCCCTGATGAAACAGGAAGGGGTGTTTAATAAGATAAAATAAAAGCAAGAAAACAGGGGTGGGCAACCGTTCCACACCGGTGGTGAGCCCTTGCTCACGCGAGGGGAACTGTTGCCCATTTGTGGTGAATGATTGCCCATGTGTGGTGAGCGGTTGCCAATGCGTTGGCAGCCTTTGCCCACCCGTGATGAATGATTGCCCATGCGTTGGCAGTGATTGCCCTCCGGTGCTGAGCCGTTGCCCCTGTATTGGCAACGGTTGCCCATTGGTGATGGTGGGTTGTCAACGAGTGGGCAGTGGTTGACTTTTTCTTTATCAGCTGTTAATTCTTAATTCCCATTTCCTAACTTTGCCCAACTGTGCATCTCCAAAGCCTCTCTCTCATCAATTTCCGCAATATAGCCCAGGCCGACCTGTTGTTTTCACCACAGGTAAACTGCTTTACGGGCAATAACGGAGCCGGCAAAACCGGTCTGCTGGATGCCATGCACTACCTGGCCATGTGCAAAAGCTATTTCAATCCTGTTGACAGCCAGAACATCCGTCATGATGAAGCCTTTTTTGTAGTAGAAGGCAAATTTCTGATCAACGGAGAAGAAGAAAACATCTATTGCGGACAAAAGCGTAACACCAAAAAGCAATTCAAACGCAACAAAAAAGAATATCCCCGCCTTGCCGAGCACATCGGCTTAATCCCAATCGTTATGGTTTCACCTGCCGATACCGAGCTGGTAACAGGCGGCAGCGAGGTGCGCAGAAAATTTATAGACTCCGTGGTTTCGCAATACAACCGCGAGTACCTCTATAACCTCATTAACTACAACAACGCCCTTAGTCAGCGCAACGCCTTGTTAAAAACAACTGCAGGACAAAGCAACATAGACTACGAGCAGTTCGAGATTTGGGACAACCAACTCGTTAACTACGGACAACAGATATTTGAAAAACGAAAGGAATTTATTCTCAATACCCTTCCTTCGTTTCTTGCCTATTATAGCCATATATCTGGCGATACTGAGGCCGTAAACATTACCTATGAATCGCAATTGGAAAAAGCTAACTTTGCTGAACAGTTGCGTAACGCATTTAACCGCGACCGCATTCTGCAATACACCACCGTGGGCATACACAAAGACGACTTAAACTTTGAAATAAATACCTATCCCGTAAAACGATATGGTTCGCAGGGACAGCAGAAATCATTTCTGGTAGCCCTGAAACTGGCAGAATTCGATTTTATGAAACAGGTAAAAGGCTATGCTCCCCTGTTATTACTCGATGATATCTTCGACAAGCTGGACGAAACCCGCATCACACGACTGATTGAAAAAGTAAGCAACGAAAACTTCGGACAGGTATTCATCACCGACACTCACACTGACCGCCTCAAAAACATATTTAAAAACAGCGACCGGAATGTGAAGATATTTGAGGTGGATAAAGGAGAAATAATTAATAGCCACATAGTGAAATAGCCAAGTACCCAAATAGTAGGAAGCCAAACAGTAAATGAAAATTGTAATAGAAACTATACACCTAATTAGCTACTTGGCTTGTGGCTACTTCCCTAAATAAATGAAACGCAGCAATCAACAAACCCTCGGACAAGCCATCAACGAAATGTTGCGTGTCTTCGGTCTGCAGCAAAAGCTGGACGAAACAAAACTCATCTCCTCCTGGGAAAAGGTGATGGGCAAAACAATAGCCAAACACACCACCCGCCTATACATCAGCAAAAAGAAACTCTTCATACACCTCAATTCTTCCGCAGCCCGCGAAGCTCTCAGCTTTGAAAAAGAAAAAATCATAAACCTGATGAACGAAGAGGCAGGCAAGAAAGTAATTGAGGAAGTTGTACTGCTTTAAAAACAATTTAAGATGTAAAATGTAATATGTAATATTGGCTCGGCTGTCAATATCTGTTACATCTAAACTTATTATATAAAACTATGCGTTTACTCCTCACATCTTGCATCCTGCTTCTTACTTCTTGCTTCACTTTTTCTCAGCCTTTCGTCAATGGTCAGCTCCTTGTTCAGATCAAACAAGGCACAAGCATAGAAGCTGTAAGCCGCAGTTTCCAAACCTTTGAAGGCAGCAACATCAAACTTAGTGCAAAGAAATTTATTTCACCTCCCATGAATATCTGGCTCGTGGAATACAACTACGAAGGAGTAAATCAGGAACGTGTGTTGAATGCAGTAAAATTTCATCCCGCAGTAAACGAAGCACAATTAAATCACCACATCTATTACCGTTCTACCGTTCCCAACGATCCGCAGTTCAACCAACAATGGCAATACATCAACACAGGGCAAAGCGGTGGCACAGCCGGTGCCGATATTGATGCCGACCTTGCCTGGGACATTACCACAGGAGGAATAACTGCTTTCGGAGATACGATTGTTGTCTGCATAGTTGATGATGGTTTAAGCGGCACACACCCCGACTTTGCGGGGAATAAATGGTTCAATTATGATGAAATACCCAATAACAATGTTGATGATGACGGCAACGGTTACGAAGATGATTACCGCGGCTGGAATGCAGATGCAAATACCGATGATATTACAGGCGGAGTTGGTGGAGGAGGTCACGGAAGTTGTGTAGCCGGTATTGTAGGTGCTAAAGGAAATAACGGAGTAGGAGTAACCGGTGTAAACTGGAACGTGAAACTAATGATTGTTGTGGGCGGAGGAAATGAAGCTCAGGCAGTGGAAGCCTATACGTATCCCTTTGTAATGCGCAAACGCTACAACCAAAGCGGAGGAACTGAAGGTGCTTTTGTAGTTGCCACCAACTCATCATGGGGAATTGATGGTGGTCAGCCAGCTGATGCACCGCTGTGGTGCGCTATGTATGATTCCTTAGGTGCTTGCGGTGTACTGAGTGCAGGAGCAACCATCAACGGCAACCAGAACGTGGATAACTTCGGTGATTTGCCCACTGCTTGTCCAAGCGACTGGCTGATATCCGTTACTAACACCAATGACGATGATAATAAAGTAACACAGGCAGGGTACGGTCTTACCACCATTGACCTAGGTGCACCGGGCGAAGGAACGCACACTGTTTCCTATCCAAATGGTTATGCAAGTTTTGGCGGAACATCAGGCGCAACACCCCATGTAGCAGGTACAATTGGATTGCTGTATTCTGTTCAATGTTCCTCCTTTATGGCATTAGCTTATGCCGACCCTGCAGCAGCAGCCTTGCAGATAAAACAATACATCTTAGATGGCGTTGACCCTAACGCAAGTCTTAATAACATTACCGTAACAGGTGGAAGACTGAATGTTTTTAATGCAGTAAATGAATTGCTCAACAATTGCAGCGCAGGCGGCTGCGTTACACCGTTTGGATTAACTACAAATACTATAAGTGATACAGGTGCTACATTCACCTGGAGCAGTGCTCCCGGCACCGTAGGTTTTGATTTGCTATACCGCCCAACAGGCAGCAACATCTGGACATTTGCTCCCGGAGTAACATCACCTTTTTCTGTTACAGATTTGGTTGCCTGCACCGAATATGAGTTTCAGGTACTTTCTATCTGTGATACCGATAGCAGCAACTGGTCTCAAAGCCATGTATTCACCACTGATGGCTGCTGCCTACCGCCTTCAAATTTAGGCGTCACCTCAATTACTGACAGTACTGTAACACTAAACTGGGGCGATTTACTTGCTGCCAACTCCTATAACATAGATTTACGTGTTGCTGGTTCTAATGTATGGACAAATAGTTTTACAGGAATAGCAGTAGATTCATTAGTAGTATTGGATTTAGAACCCTGCAAAGAGTATGAGTTTCGTGTTCAAACGCTTTGTGATACCGGCTTAACAGATTATTCTGACATCTTCACATTCACTACAAAAGGATGCGGAGCATGCACCGACCTTATTTATTGTGAATCAAAAAGTGAGGATGCTACCGAAGAATGGATAGCCAATGTAGAACTAAACGAAATTGACAATGCTTCAGGATCTGATGATGGTTATGGTGATTATACAGATGCTTCAACTGTTTTGGGGCAAAACCAGACTTATAACATCATACTAACTCCGGGTTTTCCTGGCGGCAGTTTTAATGAAGTTTTCCGTGTGTGGATTGACTACAACCAAAACGGAAATTTTGGTGATGCAGGCGAAAATGTGTTTGCTTCAGGAACTACAACGGCAGCCGTAACCGGAACATTTGCCGTTCCTGCAACTGCAACATTGGGCAGTACAAGAATGCGTGTAAGCATGAAGTTCAGCAGCGCACCGCAGGCTTGTTCCAATCCGTTTAACTATGGTGAGGTGGAAGATTATTGCATTGAAATTATTGATCACGATTCAACAAACAGTATTTACACTGCCGATGAGGCCATGAATGTAAGTGTGTATCCGAATCCTTTCAGTGATGTTGCTGTTCTTGAATTTACTCCAACTGCAAATGAAGTTTATACGCTAACTATTATAGATGTGCAGGGTAGGGTAGTGCAGAACTACAGCAATATCAGTAGCGGCAGAGTTTTTATTGAAAAGAAAAACCTAAACGCAGGTATGTATTTCTTTGAATTGCTTAACAGCAAAACCAAAATTCAGGCAAGAGGAAAAATAGTGCTGAAGTAGAAGTTATTCGCCCGAACTCTTCCACGAAATGTGTGAAAGAATATCGAATATTTCAAAGCAGGAAGCTTTGTTTTTATAAAAATAGAAATAGGAACCTTCACGAAACTTCTTACGCATTTCACTGAAATTTGTATCCAATAAATGCTTCAACTTATCATTCTCAGAAGGAAGTTCAGCTTTCCCGGAAAGTACAAATCCAATTAATGCGGGGTATTTTTCACGCAACTTTGTCAGCACTTTAATTCCGTTGGTTTTATCATTGTTATCGGTGCCGATGTAATAATCGAGAATTGCAATATCAGGTTTTACTCTGCTGTTAAGGCAATCTGTATAATTTGAAAATTCGTAAATGGTAAAGTCTGTAAATTTAGACAGGCAGGAGGTAATCAGTTTAAGAAAAAACTCATCATCGTCCACTATAAAAATCTTCAATTCCTTAGCTGGAATAAGTGAGCCGGAAAGTCCTTCCATAGTAGTGTGAACAGAATTTCTTTTTTTCATCGCTTAAAACTTAAAGCCAATTACAAGCACGTCATCAATCTGCAGTAAATCACCTTTCCATTCGTTGAATGTATTTTCAATAAAAGGTAATTGTTCGCTGCAAGGCATGCTGCTCATTGTTTTGAGCATACTTTTATATTGATCGTACTTGAATTTTTTTCCTTTTGGTCCGCCAAACTGGTCAGGAAAACCATCAGTAAAAATGTAGAACATATCACCGGGTTGTATATCAACTGTGTGGTTACTGAATTTGTTGAAATTATCTTTAAATGATATGCCAATAGGGAATTTATCCCCTTTGGTTTCCATGAGTTGTCCGTCACGGAAATGGTAAAGAGGATTGTATGCACCTGAATATTGCAGTTGCATTTTTTTAGTATCAATACTGCAAAAGGCTATATCCATTCCGTCTTTTATAGACATATCCTCTTTGTTTTGGCGCAAGGTTTTATTTACACCTTGATTTAATTGGTCAAGTACCAGATTAGGTTCTGTTAATTGGTTTTGTTTCACGGCAGTGGTTAATAAATTGTAACCTACAATGGACATAAATGCACCCGGAACTCCATGTCCGGTGCAGTCAACGGCAGCTATAAGTGCTTTGCCATCGTGTTCTTCCAGCCAATAAAAATCCCCGCTTACCATATCTCGCGGTTTAAAGAAAATAAAGTGGTCGGGAACTAATTTCTGGAAAGCAGTATCAGGAGGAAGTATGGCTTCCTGAATCATTTTCGCGTAACGGATACTGCTCAGAAGGTCGTTGTTTTTTTCTTCCAGATCTTTAAAAAGAGTCATCAGCTTTTTATTAGCCTGAGTCAACTCAATGGAGTTAAGTTCCACAGTGCGTTCAAGCATCAGACGGTCTTCCTCATAATGGTCGTAAGCATGGCTTACTGCCTTAAATAATTCTTCAGCCTCGGGTGGAAGCGGAGGGTTATTTCTGAGGTAACGTTTAAGCTGGCGGTCTAAAAGTCCGTTGTTCACTGTAGTTTTCTATCTCTTTATGAATCCAAAAACCTGTCCGCTCAAACGGACAGGCTTCAAGGATGTTTCAGTCTTTATTATTTTCAAGCTTCTGTAAAAGTTGTAATGGTCATTGTCTGATTGTGCAACTCACATTTTACAGTTGATAAAATTGGTGAAATTTCACCGTAAGAATAGAAACCTGTAATAGCAGGATTATTTCCCAATATATCACGCACAGCTTCCACTTCCTCTTCAATTCGTTGGTCAAGTACCAGTTTGCGTCCTACACAGCTGATTAAAATTGCAAAATCTGATTGCGCTCCTAATGACTGGTAACTGTTTTCTGCAGCATTTCCGGCTCCGTCAATCAGTTTATCAAAATTTGCTTTCATTAATCTAACTGTTGCCCCTTGCGGAATATCACCCGCAAAAGTCATTGACTTATTTTCTTCGCTCACCGCCAATACCGTCCTTACCAGCGATTCTGAGTCTTCGTTTATTCTCATTCCAAGCGGGAAGAGCAGAGCAGAACCCGGAAGATCTTTTGCTTTATCACCCAGGTACATTTTGTATAAATCAAGTGCCGGTTGGCCGTCTAACTCATATAATACATTGCCTACTGATTTTGTAACATGGCGTTCTACACCAAATACATCCCAGCCTCCAACAGAACCAAAACCAACTTTTAAATCGTTACCATAAAAACCAATGGCTACAATGTTTCCTTCAGAAGGAGTTTCATTTAAACCTACCAGTGTTTTTTCAAATTTAGCAGCGTCACCTGCCAGTCCACCGGTTACGGTAACTTTATTTTCAAGTGTATCATTTAAACCGCGCGATAATTCACTGCCGTTTACTTTTAAACCGTCAGATAAAATAAAAACGTGTTTAAGGTCGGCAGCCATCAGTTGTTTTGCGATAGCAGCGCCTGTTGCGTAGCTGTCGCCATTATGTTCATTGATAGTTGCTTTAACCGTTTTCAGTTTTGTTTTTTCAAACTCAACAGCTGATACAACAATTGAATCGTCATAAACCGAATCATTGAAAATTTCGCCTGATGTTGTTCCCGACATAATTTGAGCGTTCGGGTAAAAAGCCTTAATTTCATTGAAACGAGCGGGGTCGCTTAATGCACCGCGTGAACCAAATACGGTTACAAAATTAGCTGAGCCGTTTAGCCCTTTGTCTGATTCCTGTTTCCATCCTTTGTTTGATGTCCAGTTACGTTGTTCTGTTTTCATTTTTTCGAGGTTTGAAATTATTTTTTGTTAGTGTAAGTATTTTTCTTTTTTAGACAGATGAAGCTATTGTTACTATGAAGGCTTGTTTTTTTAATGCCGATTTTTAATGCGGGATTTTTAACGCAACTAAAGCTGTTATGGTTTCCATTTGGCGGAAATATTTCTCAGTTCATCTATTTTGTATGTTCAATAGTATTTTCAATAAACTGAAAAAATTTATTGAAAATACCCTTTAATAGCCAACGAAAAGTTGATGCAGACCAGAGAAATAATTTAAAGAGATAAGGGGAATTAGATTTCCAGCGAATAAATAACCAACCCGCTCCTTAGCTTAGGCTCAATGTAAGTGCTTTTTGGTGGCATAAAATAACCGCCATCTGCAATACTGTAGAACTCTGCACCCTGAACGGGGTAAAGGGTAAAGGCAACTTTCCATGCACCGCTGTCAACCTTGCGCACCAGTTCTTCCACACCTTTGGTGCCGCTTACAAAACCAATGCGTTTATCGGTACGCTGGTCATGTATATCTAAAACAGGCGTGAGGATAAGTTCGGTGAGAATAGAAACATCCAGTGATTTAACAGGGTTGCCCTCGTTCAGTTTTTTGTCGCGCAGTTCCAGTGAATACCATGTATGCTCAAGGTACATGCCGAAGTGTTTGGCCTGTGTGGGTTTTACCACCTCAGTGCTGCTGGCTTTTACTTTAAAATTCTCGGATAGCTTTTCAGTAAATCGTTCAATATTCAGTCCGTTTAAATCCCTTACAATGCGGTTAAACTCGCATATCTGCAATTCATTATCCGGAAAATAGATTGCCATGAAATAATTGTAGGCCTCCTTACCGGTATGATGAGGATTTTCTGCCTTCATTTCTTCGGCAAGCAAGGCAGAAGAGGAGCAGCGGTGATGCCCGTCAGCAATGTAAATAGCGGGTATGGAAGCAAAAGCAGCAGTGATTTTTTCTACTTCCCATGCATCATTTATTTTCCAGAGTTTGTGGCGGATAGTATCGGCAGTAATAAAATTAAAATCAGGTTTGCGCGTTGTTATTTCCTCTGTTATAGCAGCAATTTCAGATGAAGGGCGGTAAGTCATGCACACCGGCTCGCCATTGATATCGCACACGCGCAGGTAATTTTTCAAGGTCTCTTCACGCTCTGTAATGGTATGTTCGTGCTTGCGTATAACATTGTTCTTATAATCTTCAACCGATGCGCAGCCTATAATTCCCGTATGTGATATTCCATTGATGACCTGTGTGTATACATAAAGTGATTCGGCACTGTCCTGCACCAGAATGCTTTTGTCAAGAAAGGTCTGAAAACGTGATTTGCTCTTACGAAACAGGTCGGGCGAGTTGGGTTCACTTTTTATATCACTCCTGTGTTCGGGTGCAATTACGTGAAGAAACGAAACAGGATTTTCGTCCAGTATAACACTGCGTTGTTCTTTAGAATAAAAATCAAAGGGACGGGTAACTACCTGCGCAACGTTATTGGCAGTGGGTGTAATTCCTTTGAAGGGTTTGATAATTGCCATGAATCAGGCTTTGAAAAAAGCAATAATCTTCTCCGCTATTTCAATACCTATGCGTTCCTGTGCTTCCATAGTGGCAGCGCCAATATGCGGTGTAAGCGATACCTTGTTATGTTGCAGCAATGCGGTATTTACGTTTGGCTCGTTGGCAAAAACATCTAACCCAGCTGCAGCCACCTGTCCCTCATCTAATGCAGCAATTAAATCAGTTTCATTAATTACTTCTCCGCGTGAAGAGTTCACCAGTAATACACCTTTTTTCATTTTCGCGAATTCTTCTTTGGTAAGCAGATAGCCGCCAGTAAAAGGAACATGAAGCGTAAGTGCATCGCTGTTTCTCAGCACTTCGTCCAGCGAAACTGTTTTCACTTTTACTTCCACCCGGCCCAGACTAAAAATCTCAAAACCAATGATTACATCAGCAATATAAGGGTCATAAGCCAGAACATTCATCCCGTTGCCCACCGCAATGGCAGCCACTTCCTGACCAATTCTTCCGAAACCGATAATGCCCATCGTTTTACCTTTCAGCTCGGTGCCGTTGGCATATTTCTTTTTCAGTTCATTGAATTTTGCTCCGTCAGCAACAGGCATTTTGCGGTTTGAATCATAGATGCCACGCACCATTCCGTAAAGATGAGCAAACACTAATTCTGCTACCGAGCGTGTAGATGCGGCAGGCGTATTCATTACATTAATACCCATGGTACGGGCATAATCAACATCAATATTATCCATACCAACACCCCCGCGTCCAACCAGTTTCAGGTTTTTGCAGGCATCAATCAACTCTTTGCGCACCTTGGTAGCACTGCGCACCAGCAGGGCATCAACACTTTGTTCGTTGATAAAGGCAATAAGATTTTCCTGCGCCACCTTTTCGGTAAGAACGGTAAAACCGGCTGCTTCCAGCAAGCCTTTACCGGTATCGTCTATTCCATCGTTGGCAAGAATTTTAATCATCTATCCTTTTATTCTTCCAAATTCTTTCATTACATCCACCAGTGCCTGCACGCTTTCCAGTGGTAATGCATTGTAAAGCGATGCACGGTAACCGCCCACATCTCTGTGTCCGCGGATACCGCTCAGGTTGGCAACCTTTGCAAGTTTATCAAACTCAGGTTCCAGTACAGTATTCTTAAGCAGGAAACACACATTCATATCAGAACGGTCTTCTTTCTCAACGGTGCCAACAAATAATGGGTTGCTGTCAATTTCGTTGTAAAGTAAATCTGCTTTCTGACGGTTTATTTTTTCAATCCATTCCACACCGCCATTGTCTTTCAGCCATTTCATGGTAAGCATAGAAACATAAATAGGGAACACAGGAGGCGTGTTATACATCGATTCGCCTTTGATATGCACTTTGTAATCCAGCATTGATAAAATTTTGCGGTCGGTTTTACCAAGTGCACTCTGACGTACTGCTACCATAGTTGCTCCTGCAGGACCCATGTTCTTTTGTGCTCCGGCATAAATCAACGAGAAATCATTGCCGTTAACCTTGCGGCTGAAAATATCGCTCGACATATCGCATACCAGCGGCACAGGACTTTTAGGGAATTGTTTTATCTGTGTTCCGTAAATGGTGTTGTTAGAAGTTATATGCAGGTAGTCTGCATCCGCAGGTATTGTATATCCTTTAGGTATGTAATTGAATTTTTTGTCTTCAGATGAAGCAACAACATTGGTGTTACCAATCATCTTTGCTTCTTTAATGGCTTTGCTTGCCCATACACCTGTGTTCACATAAGCCGCAGTGCCGTTGGTGCGCAAGAGGTTGCTAGGAACCATGGCAAATTGCATGCTTGCACCGCCACCCAAAAATAGAACATAAAAATCATCGTCTAAGCCCAACAATTCCTTTACCAGTTTCTGGGCTTCGTCCATCACAGGAATAAAGTCTTTACTGCGGTGAGAAATTTCCAGTAATGAAAGGTTAATGCCGTTGAAATTCAGAACAGCTTCTGCAGCTTTATTCAATACCTCCTGAGGAAGAATGCCAGGTCCAGCGCTGAAATTATGTACTTTACTCATGTTGTTTATTAGTTTAAATCTGCTGCAAGTTGCAAAAAAAAAGTCCCGCTTTAAAGCAGGACTTTTTAGTTTATCAACGGCTGATTATTAATAGCCTGAAATAAAGCTGTTCAGTTCAGTTTTGCTTGATTCAAAACCGAATACATCATTTACCACATAGTAATTGCTTTGGTCGTAAACCCAGTCATAAGCAAACTTGGCAAAATCAAGCATGTTGTCTTCAAAGCCAAACAATTGACAGATTTCTTTAACCTGATTAGAGGTCAGACATTTTTTCTGAACAATCATTTTTGCCTGACTCAATTTTGTATCGTCAAATCCGTTTGAAGAAATGCTTTTTTTAATCCCGTCAAACTCGCTTGAATTTGTAGAACCCGCCCAGCAATCGTTATTGATGTGTGCTCTGCCGGGGCTCATAGCCGGTGCATTGTTTTGCGGAGGCATATTGTTGTTGCTGTAATTGTTGGATGAAGTAGTAGTGGTTGTTGTTGATGAATACGTAGTTGTAGTGGTAGCAGGAGGCATATAAAACGGATCGCTGATATTTACGTTCATGCTAACTCCCGGTACATTCATATTCACATTTGCACTTGCTCCCGGAACTCCTGTTGTAACTGTAGTCGTTGTTTGTTCAGTATAGCTGATGTTTCCAACAGGAGCAGTTTGGGTGTAAATCATAACGTTTTGTCCGGGTGCAGGAGGTGCAGCCTGTGCCAGAGGAACCTCGCTCTGCCAGCGGCAAACGTATTCACCTTTGTTGTTTTTCATTACGTTGAAAACGGTCTCGGTACCGGGATTGAAGTTCAACATTTTCTTAAGTTCGCCTAAGGCCTTATCTTCAAAAATGATTCTGGTATCGTAATAAGGTTGTGGTAAACCTGTAACCTTTACATTGGTTTCGGCTTTCTCATTCTGACGAAT
>CANKAM010000035.1 GCA_947479755.1 Bacteroidota bacterium | reverse complement strand
TTATCTTCTTTATCACAAGAAGTTAAAGAAACTAAGGCCAGAAAAATAACGAGTAGGATTTTGTTCATGCTATTTATTATACAGCAAACTTAAACTTTTTATTTCTGATGAGCCATTAACAGTATTAACCAATGAAGCATTGCTGTAATCATAAAACCTTACAACATTTTCCTGTGCAAGTACAACAAGATTGTTTAGCCGCTCATACTTGATGAAAGATGCAGAAACTGCAGGCAGATACTCTGTAAGACTATTTGGATTATATGTGTATTTACTTACTGCATTTTCCTGACCAATCAGAAATGTATTATCATCTATACGCTCTGCCGAGAGCACTTTGCCTGTTTCAAGCGGATGCGGTTCCCAAAAGTCATTATCGCTGATTACATAATTCTTCATAAATCCTTGTGTTCCGCTATTTCCGAAAACAAAAATATTGTCATCATTCCGTTTGCAGAAAGTAACAATTTCCATATCCATTTGAACACTCTGAACTTCTACTGCAGTAGACGCATCATACAAAACCAGTCTCCGATCGGATGTTCCTATTTGCTGCTGCTCAGAAAAAATAAGGTTGTCCGTTTTCCAGACTTTAAAACAATTGTAACCGCTTACATCAATCTGCTGTTTTACTGTTCCGTTTTTATCAAAGGCTTTTATTATTCCTTCAAAAAATGAAACATAAAGTGTTCCGTCATCTTCGAACACATCGCTGAAATAGGGAGCACCTGAAAGCGGATTTGCCTGCACACTCCAGAGTTCAGCATTATTAAGAATTTCAAAAGCACGCAACGAACCTGTTTCGCTGCCTGCCATATAAAACGCCTGATTTTTAGAACTTGCAGCAGCCGATGAAAAATCACCGGCAGCAAACGCAACCTGCTGAACAGACAGGTCGGGTTTAATCTTTTTTATCTCAACGGAATTAGAAGAAGGCATTTCCACAAACAAGATTCCTGTGAGTTCAGTTACTGCTTCATTCAGCGTTATCTCAATATATTCCCGTGTTTCATTCTCACCGTCAGAAGCGGTTACTAGTAAATTATACTCACCGCTCTCCAGTAAAATGTTGTCAATTATAAATTCATGATTAAGTGAATATTCTTTTGTTTCAGGAAATAAAGTTACTACTGATGCAACGGTGATATTATCTTCATTCAACAACGATAACTTCACATATTCAAGCTGTTCGTTATCGCTTATAGTGCCAACAACAGCAAGTGTATCCAATACATCGTGATTTGAATACTCATTGGGAGAAGTAATCTGGATATAAGGCGAAACTTCATCCTTCTTCTTGCAGGAAAGCAAAACAACTGAAAGCGACAAAAACAGAAAAAGCAATTTCTTCATTTCACAAAGTTGGGAATTTTAATTCTCTAAAAAGATTAATATTGCAACATGCCTGAAATAGCTGCATATCTTTTTATCACGTTCCGCTGGTTAGATGCGTTGGACATTTTATTAGTGTCGTTTCTGCTTTACCAGTTGTATCACATTGTGCGCGGCACCGTTGCGATTAACATTTTCGCAGGAATACTTTCGTTTTATCTGCTTTGGCTGTTTGTGAAAGCACTGAACATGCAACTGCTTGGTTCTATTCTCGGGCAATTTATAGGTGTAGGAGTTATTGCGCTGATTGTGGTGTTTCAGCAGGAAATACGTAGATTTCTTCTGCTTGTTGGAACCAAGGGAATTCTTGGAAACAAAAACCTTACACGCGAAATATTTTCATTTACAAAAACGGTAAAGCCACAACGAAAAATAGATATTGCCTCCATTGTTAAAGTCTGTAAAAATATGAGCGAAACCAACACCGGTGCCATTTTAATTATTGCAAAAGATACGGATATTCGTTTTTATACTTCAACAGGAGAACCCATTAATGCAAAGGTTTCACCGCGACTGATTGAAAGCATTTTCTTTAAAAACAGTCCGTTGCATGACGGTGCAATTGTAATCAGCAACAACATGATTACTGCAGCACGTTGTGTTTTGCCTGTAACGGAGAATGAAAATTTTCCTGCGGCTTTGGGAATGCGTCACCGAGCTGCTGTTGGCATTACCGAGCATTCTGATGCGTTTGCCATTGTGGTTTCGGAACAAACAGGTGAAATTGCTTACGCAATTGAAGGTGAACTTACACCCAATGTTTCGCCTGAACAGCTGAGGATTGCGTTGGAAAAAGAGTTTAGTTAATTCACCACTAAGGACACAAGTTCACTCAGTTTTCTCTTAATGAGCTAAGTGCACTTAGTGGTAAAATTTTTAATTAAACCTCACCGCCCTCAACGGACTAATCCTCGAAACAAGGTAAGAAGGAATTATCAGCATCAGTGTGCAGACTACTAATGTTCCTGCATTTAGTAAAAGCACAGGAAGCAATTCAAGGTTTACGGGAACAACTTTTACATAATATGATTCCTCGGAAAGCGTGATAAAACCATAATGCTTTTGAATAAGACAGGCAGCTATTCCAATCGCATTTCCAATCAACATGCCCATGGAGATAAGGTAAACCGAATTGTAAATAAAGATATTGCGGATGCTGCCGTTGTTCATGCCCAAGGCTTTCAAAATTCCAATCATATTCACGCGCTCAATAATCATAATCAGAAGGGCTGAAATCATATTAAAGCCTGCCACCAATAACATCAGCACAATAATGATGACAACGTTGGTATCCATCAAACCCAGCCAATCAAAAATCTGCGGCTTGATTTCTTTAATGGTTTGCGCATTTAGCTCCTGACCAATTTGGTTGTAAACATAATTGCCCATGTTGTCAATGTCCTTGAAATCATCAATAAAAATTTCAAAACCTGCCACCTGGTCTGCTTCCCAGTCGTTTAGTTTTTGAATATGGGCAATGTCAGCCAGCACATACAGATTATCAAACTCTTCCAGACCAGTTTTGTAAATACCTGAGATGTTGAATATGCGGGCTTTCTGGTCTTGTCCCTGAATAAAATACATATAGAGCTTGTCGCCTGTTTTCAGTTTTAGTTTCTTAGCAATCTGCTCCGAAACAAGTGCTGATTTTGAGGCGGTGCTATCACCTGTGCGAAATGATTTACCTTCTATTATATGCTTTTCAAAAAAGCTCCAGTCAAAATCTTTACCAAGTCCTTTCACCACCACACCTTCAATTTCATCATCGGTTTTAATGATGCCTGCTTTGGTGGCAAAAACCTGAATGTGGCGGATGCCTTTTGCTGTATCAATAGACGGGTAAAAACTTTGCGAAGTACTTATCGGTTCGGGCTCATACGAAGTATTGGAATCATAATTGGTAATGACAATATGTGCGCTAAAGCCCGAAACTTTATCACGTATTTCTTTTTGAAAACCTGTTACTATGCTTACCGCAACAATCATTACTGCCAAGCCGATGGAGATACCGGCAACTGCTATCCGAACAATAGGTCGCGTACCGGAAATAGTATTACTTTCGGGTGCTTTTTTTGCGCGGATGATGCGCGATGCTATGAAAAACTCAGTATTCATTAATTAATTAACCGCAGAGACGCAAAGGTCGCAAAGAATTTCAATTTTTATGAAGCATCTTTTTTTACTTTTTTTCGCATCTGCTTTCATTTTCACTTCCTGCGCTCAGCAACTTGAGCGCGTGAATTATTCAGTAAAAACGGATAAGGATATTCTTTCAGGTGCAGCACAAACAGACAAGTACATTTCATTTCTGAAAAATAAAAACGTTGCTATCGTTGCCAACCAGACTTCGGTTATCGGCAAGAAGCATTTGGTGGATACGCTGTTATCGCTTGGCATTAACGTGAGGAAAGTTTTTGGTCCTGAGCACGGTTTCCGCGGGGAGGCTGCTGATGGCGAAGTGGTGAATTCTACCACCGATACGAAAACAGGTTTGCCAATCATTTCGCTGTATGGTGATAACAAGAAACCAAAGCCCGAACAATTAGACGGCATTGACATTGTTGTATTTGACATACAGGATGTAGGCGCACGCTTCTACACCTTTATTTCTACCATGACCTATGTGATGGAAGCCTGTGCCGAAAAAGGAATACCTGTTATGGTGCTGGACCGCCCCAACCCCAACGGCTATTTTGTTGACGGTCCCATTCTGGAAAAAGAGTTTTCATCGTTTGTGGGTTTGCACCCGGTACCAGTTGTGCACGGCATGACCATTGGCGAATATGCACAAATGTTAAATGGCGAAGGCTGGCTGAAGGGCGGTGTTAAATGCAACCTTACCGTTATTCCTTTGCAAGGCTATGGACACAATGATTTTTATTTGCTGCCCGTGCGCCCCTCGCCCAACCTGCCCAACATGACTGCGATTTATCTTTATCCTTCGCTTTGCTTTTTTGAAGGCACGGTGGTAAGCGTAGGTCGCGGAACAGATAAACCTTTTCTGTCATTCGGTTATCCCGGCATGAAAGAAGGCAGCTACAGCTTTACTCCCAAAAGCATGAAGAGCTCAACCAACCCGCCCTACAAAGACCAACTCTGTCGCGGCTTTGATGTTACAGACTTCGGTGATATTTATGTAAAAAACCTTGGTAAACTTTACCTCTTTTGGTTGATTGAAAGCTACAAAAGTGCAGACGACAAGAAAAATTTCTTCACCGATTACTTCATCAAATTAGCCGGCACCGCAACACTGAAAGAACAAATTATTGCCGGAAAAACAGAAGAAGAAATCCGCAAAACCTGGCAACCGGGGTTGAAAACATTTAAAGCTATACGTAAGAAATATTTACTGTATAAAGATTTTGAGTGAGTTTAAACCAATTTTGATAAGTTAAGTCTATTGGTTATGCAAAAACAATTCCTCCTTTTAGCCCTCTTTATACTTTCCCACTTTTCTTACTCCCAACAAACTATTGGACTTTTTACAAATCAGACAGGGCAATTAGATGGCTATGTACTTTTCTCGCCAATACCTTCAACAAACACTTACCTGATTGATAAATGCGGCAAGTTGGTTCATACATGGAGCAGCACATATCGCCCGGGACAGGCCGTATACTTATTGGAAGACGGAAATTTGTTACGAACTGGCAATACAAACAATTCAATATTAAACGGTGGCGGCACAGGAGGCATTATTGAAAAGATTGACTGGAACGGAAACATTGTTTGGAGCTATACCATTTCAAGTACTACAGAATGTCAGCATCATGATATATATCCAATGCCAAATGGAAATATTCTTGCAATTGTTTGGGAGGTTCACACCAACACTGAAGCTATTGCAGAGGGAAGAAATCCCTCATTGACCAACACAACCATCTGGAGCGAAAAAATTATTGAGCTGCAACCTGTTGGAAATAATAGCGCAACGATTGTTTGGGAATGGCATTCCTGGGATCATTTGATTCAGGATTATGATAACACTAAAGATAATTATGCTGCAGTAGCTGACCACCCAGAACTGATTGACCTCAATTTTTCAGCAACTTCAATGAACTCAGACTGGCTTCACCTAAATTCAGTTCATTATAATCCTACGCTTGATCAAGTACTTTTAAGTTCTCACAACTTTAATGAAATATGGATTATTGACCATAGTACAAGTTCCTCCCAATCTGCTTCACACAGCGGGGGCACTCAAAACAAAGGTGGTGATTTGCTTTACCGCTGGGGAAATCCGGCTTCATATGACAGAGGAAATCCAGGCAACAAAAAATTATTCGGTCAGCATAATGCGTATTGGATTGAGCCAGATTTTGCAGATGAAAACAAGATTATGGTTTTCAATAATCAGCATACTGGAAACTATTCTACTGTTGATATTATTTCACCTCCTTTACAAACAGACGGAAGTTATACTATCCCCAGCGGACAGGCATATTTACCATCGGCAAGTTCATGGACTTACACCGCTCCCTCTCCTACAGATTTTTATGCATCCAATATTTCAGGAGCGCAGCGATTAAGCAATGGCAATACCTTGGTTTGCGAAGGAACAAAAGGAAAATTTTTCGAAATTGACGCCAATGAAAATATTGTTTGGGAATACATCAATCCTGTGCAGCTAAATGGGCCAATAAGTCAGGGAACTGTTGCTGGAAACAATATTGTTTTTCGCTGCACATTGTATGAACCTGAATATGCAGGCCTTGCAGGCAAAGACCTCACTCCGGGTGCTCCACTTGAACTTAATCCACTGAACTATACTTGTGAAATGGTTACAGGAATTCCTGCTGCAACAGAAAACCATATTGAGATATATCCTAATCCTGCAAACAACACGCTTTATATTAAAGGTATGAAAATCAACGCTGCAAGTGTATATGATTTAACAGGTCAAATGGTTCTTAAAAAAGATTTCAATGAGGGAGAACAATTGCTGAACATTGAAAACCTTGCATCAGGAAATTACTTTCTGCGGCTTTTAAAGGGTGATGAATTCTCGATTCACAGATTTATTAAGCAATAAAAAAATAGCCCACCATTTCTGGTGAGCTATTTCATTTAAAAATATTTTCACTTAAAAAGAGAAGCCTGTCCAACTGCGGGTGTCCACATCGTAGAGCCAGATATTTCCGTTGGAAAAAGAAAAACGAAACATATCGTGAGTAACAGCTGATGAAGGAAGAATTACGAATGCTTTATATTTTCCTTTTTTATCAAGTAGATAAACTCTTTTAGCATCATAATCAAGCAAACCAAATTCTTCGCCTTTTCTGCCTGTGTAAACAACAGTGGTGGTATTTAATACTGAAATACCAGCAGGCAAGTTTTGGGCTTCAAATGATTTTCCAGCTTTTCCTTTTGTGCTGTAGGAATAGATTTTACCCTCATAATAAAAGTAAACCTTTTTACCGTCAAATGCAGCTACGCAGTTACCATCAGGTTGATTTTGTCCGATGTAAGTTACTTCAGCTGCACGGGGCTCACCACTGGCATTCAGGTTGCAATTAAAATAACCTACGTCACCGTATCCGTTACCTTCCAATTTTCCTGTTGAGGCGTTATACCAAATTCCTCGGGTGTCAACGCCTGCTGTAGCTGTATATTGAACATTGCCGCTTTGCGAAAATGTTTCCAATGGAAAATCACCATTACCCGCGATAACGGAATAATATACATGTTTGTCAGGATTCCAAACTACTGCACTTGCATTGGTTCCGTCTTCGCCTTTAAATTTCAAAGTCATATCTTTTTTAGCTGTGTAGCTGTTTTGTGCAAATGCCAATGATGTTGAAATCATTATGGCAAATGAGTAAGAAATTATTTTTTTCATTGTGTTTGTATTTAGGTTTATTAAACGAAAGTAGATAATATGTTTTAAAGCAATCAGGTAATGATAAAAATCATTCTTAGTGAGTAACGGTAATGTAACCGGTAGTCATCCACACTGCATTCTCATTAAAAAAAGAGAACTTATATTCTCCAGGCTTGAAAAACGAACGGTGAAAATTAACTTGTTTGCTTTTGCGTTCAAGTTTCAATTCCTGTTCATCTACATGCTCGCTGTAGGAGTTGCCTTCGGTTTCTTTTTTCCAAATGTCAACAGTGATGCTTCCTGTATTTAATATTTTCGGGCTTTGCAGCACTATCTCTACATAAGCGCCAAGGTCACTCATTTTATAATTGGTTTTCTCATTTACAATTTTCCCTTCTTTAAATTGTTCGCAAAAAATCACTTTCAAGTCATCATAATATAGTATTTCTTTCACCTTTTTGCTTTCTTGTTGCTGTTCAACTTTTACTTCCGCAACAACCTCTTTTTCCTCAACTTTTTTCTGTTCAACATTAACAACTTCTTTACTCACAGCCTCTTTCTTCACTTCTTCTTTTACCGTTTCCTTTGTTTTAGGCGAGCCTATCTTTACAAGAGACTTTGCTAACAGTTTATTATCGTTACCAAAAACCGAAACTGAATAATAGCCCTCTTCTTTAAAGGTATATTTAGTGGCATCCCAGTTGCGGTTTTGCGCAACTTTAAACTCAACCTTGTCAGTTTTTTTTGTGCCTGTATTTTCAATTACAAAAAACAGCGAAGCAAAATTGAATGTTGTTCTTCCGTTGTTATAAAGAAAGGTCACTTCAGTTCCTTTGCTATCAAAAGTAAAGTCTTCGGCAACGCCCTTTGGCTCGCCAGTTTCAGAATATCCTTTGCAGAAATAAAGTTTTTGAGCCGAAACCGAGTACGAAAAGAGACAAAGCGATGCCAGAGTAATAAATGTAACTGCTATTTTCGCTTTGTTCATTGTTATTTTATTTGTTGTGCCCGGAACGAGATTCGAACTCGTACACCTGTAAGGCGCCACCCCCTCAAGATGGTGCGTCTGCCAATTTCGCCACCCGGGCAGCGAGGCGCAAAGGTAAAATATTTTCTTTCCGCAACTAATTATTCAATGCTGTAAAGTCTTGATAAATATCATTAGACAATCAATGCTTTATAAACACAAATGGAGTAATTTCGCGAAAACATTTTTTTTATGGAACCTTGGCAAGACCCCACCGTTTGGTTTATTCCCGGCTTTTTAGCACTTATTTTTATTGAGCTTTACCTGAGCCATAAAATGCGCATGCATGTGCATAAGCCCATCGACAGCATTTCAAGTATCGGAATGGGACTTGGTTCATTAGCCATAGGCGTATTTGTGAAAGCTGCTGCGTTTGGCATCTTCACATGGCTAAATCAGTTTGCCATATTTCCACAGTTGCGCGAAATCAATGTGATGAGCATGGCTGATAATCTGAAATACTGGTGGGCCTGGCTGCTTCTGCTGTTCATGGACGATTTTAGTTTTTACTGGCATCATCGTTTAAGCCACCACGTCAGAATTCTCTGGGCTGCACATGTTAATCATCACTCCTCAGTGAATTATAATCTGGCTGTTGCCTTGCGTCAAAGCTGGACCGAGATACTTTACAAATATGTTTTCTGGCTGTGGCTTCCTGTCATTGGTTTTCCTCCGCTGATGGTTATGATTATGATGAGTTTCAGTCTCATTTACCAGTTTTGGGTACACACCAAAACCATAAAAACATTGGGCTTTTTAGAGTGGTTTATGAATACGCCTTCTCATCACCGTGTGCATCATGCCAGCAATGTGCGTTATCTTGATCGTAACCACGCAGGCATTTTCATTATATGGGATAGACTGCTTGGAACCTTTGCAAAGGAAGAAGATTCAGAACCTGTGGTTTATGGATTGACTACAAATATTCACACCTACAACCTTTTTAAAATCGCAAGTCATGAATATTTTTCGATTGCAAAGGATTTAAAACGTGCCCCTGATTTTATAACAAAACTGAAATATCTTTTCATGCCTCCGGGATGGAGTCATGATGGTTCTACCAAGACTTCAGATGAATTGAGAAAGGATCAGAATTTAGCTTAAAGCTTAAGCTGCTTTCAACTTTGAAATCTTTGCTTTCTCTAATTTTTCGAGTGCAAAATCAAGCGTGATATTTACTGATTTGATGTCCTTTTGAGAAGGAAGGTCAAACATAGTATCCAGAAGTATTGCTTCGCAAATAGAGCGTAAGCCTCTGGCACCCAGCTTGAATTCAACCGCTTTATCAACTATAAGTTCAAGTACATCTTTTTCAATTTTCAAATCAACACCGTCAATCTTAAACAACTTAACGTATTGTTTTATGAGTGCATTTTTTGGCTCAACCAGAATACGCTGAAGCACATCTTTTGTAAGTGGGTTCAGGTGTGTAACAATCGGCAACCTTCCAATTAACTCAGGAATAAGTCCGAATTTTTTCAAGTCAGGAGCAGTAATATATTGCAGGAAATTAGTTTTATCCACATTCTCAGCACCTTTGTCTTTAGTGTAACCAATAGACTGCGTAAGCATACGTTTTCCGATAATTCTGTCGATGCCATCAAACGCGCCACCGCAAATAAAAAGGATGTTGCGAGTGTTTAACGAAACTAATTTCTGCTCAGGATGTTTTCTTCCGCCTTGAGGTGGAATATTTACAGTTGAACCTTCCAACAGTTTCAATAAACCTTGTTGAACTCCTTCACCTGATACATCACGTGTGATGGAAGCATTATCTCCTTTACGGGCAATTTTATCAATCTCATCAATAAATACTATTCCGCGCTCTGCTGCTGCCACATCGTAATCCGCTGCCTGCAATAAGCGAGAAAGAATGCTTTCCACATCTTCACCCACATAACCGGCTTCGGTCAAAACAGTTGCATCAGCAATACAAAAAGGAACATGCAATAAGTTAGCGATGGTGCGCGCCAATAGGGTTTTTCCTGTTCCCGTTTCGCCCACCATAATGATGTTTGATTTTTCAATATCTACATCCTCATCTTTCCTTCCAATCTTTTGGGTAAGGCGTTTAAAGTGATTGTAAACAGCAACCGCCAATACCTTTTTAGCCTCATCCTGTCCGATGATATATTCATCAAGGTATTTCTTTATTTCCTGGGGTTTCAGCAGGTTCAGGTTAGAGAACTGACCTTTTTCTTTTCCGCTCAATTCTTCACGGATAATGAACTGCGCCTGCTCAATGCATTTATCGCAAATGTGTCCTGAAATTCCAGCTATCAAAACTGCTGTATCGCGTTTATCGCGATCGCAGAACGAGCATTTTATTTTTTCTTTATCCATGATGTGAGTGGAGAAATGTGAATTGTAAAGGTATAAACTATTATTTAAACGGTAATTATACCCACAAATTGTGCTGAGGGTTCAGTAACCTGATAAGAGGTTATTAACAACGTAGTGTTATTCTAAGAAAATCTCAACCCATGCAGCTGCAAACTCACGATTTCCCTGGCTTGCGCTTTCTATTACTTTGCCATCAACTTTAACCGAAACGTAAACGCTATCGGCAAGCAATTGCAAGGTATCTGCACATGCTGCTGTATCCAGACAAAGCTGGCTTTGGGCAGCAACAGAAATCTTGTTATCTTGTGTACCTTCAAAACTATAAGTCCAGTTTCCTGTAGAAGGAATACGCTCAATGTAAGTTGAGTTTTCATCCCAGTAGCTGACGGTGCAGGTATTACAGTCAACTACATATTCTACAACGTATTTGTCTTTATTGCAACTCGTAAGAGCCGCAACAACAAATACAGACAACAACAGTTTCTTAATCATAGTGTGATTATTTCTCTTTTCTCACCAACACCTCATCCAGCATACCATAGGCTTTTGCTTCTTCGGCAATCATCCAATAATCGCGGTCGCTGTCTGCTTCAACTTTTGCAAAATCCTGACCTGAGTGCTTAGCAATGATTTCGTACAATTCTTTTTTCAACTTCTGAATTTCACGCGCTGTGATTTCAATGTCAGAAGCCTGGCCTTGTGCACCACCCATTGGTTGGTGGATCATTACACGTGCATGTTTCAAAGCTGTGCGTTTACCTTTTGTTCCGGCACACATTAATACTGCACCCATACTTGCTGCCATACCTGTGCAGATAGTTGCTACATCTGGAGCGATGTATTGCATGGTGTCATAAATTCCAAGACCTGCATAAACAGAACCTCCCGGTGAGTTCAGATAAATCTGAATGTCTTTTTTAGGATCAGTAGATTCCAGGAAAAGCAATTGTGCCTGGATGATGTTTGCAATCTGGTCATCAATTCCTGTTCCCAGGAAAATGATTCTGTCCATCATCAAACGTGAGAAAACGTCCATTTGTGCAACGTTTAACTGACGCTCTTCAATGATATAAGGAGTCATTGCACGGGTATAGTCATCAAAATAATGACTGCTGATTCCTTTGTGGTGTATGGCGTATTTGCGAAATTCGTTTTGCATAATTTTAAGTTTTTATTTGATACCCTTCGACTACGCTAAGGGTGACAACAATTAGTTTTTTATACCGTTTGAGCGGCTGCTAAATTATAGAATTCTTCCTGAGTAACTTCTACCTTCTGAATATTAAACTTCTCTTTGTAAAGTGCTAAGGTTTTCTCGTCATACATCTTGTCATTCACCTTGCGGATTTCATCTTTATTTTTCATGAAGTTTTGAATCATACTTTGCAATACCTCTTCACCAGGGTCGGGCATTCCAAAGTATTCGAACTGACGCAATACTTCTTTGCGGATACCGTTTTTCAGTTCTTCTTCATTAACAGCAATCTGGTTTTCAGAGATAACTTTATTTTCTATCAACTGCCATTTTAAGCCGTCTTTATAGCTGTCGTATTCCTGCTCAATCTGTTCTGCAGTTGCTCCTTTCTCATTAATAACAAGTAACCAACGCTTTAAAAATTCATCAGGTAATGTAAGATTTGTTTTCTTCAGCAACTCTAATACAATATCGTTCTTCAGTTTGCGCTCACTTTCTACTTCAAAGTATTTTTTAATGTCCTGCTCAATCTTATTTTTCAACTCATCCAGCGTTTTAACATCGCCTGCAGGATACATTTTCAGCAACAACTCTTCATTGATTTCAGCCGGTTCAAGATGTTTGATTGCTTCCAGTTCAAATTTAAACTTCTTGCCTGCAATCGTTGCTTCCTGCTCTTTAGTAATGCCAAGCATTGCTGCACGGTCGGTATCATTGTCGCTGATTTTCTCCGGCTCTACAATAGTGTTTGCACCATTCTTTAATAATGAAAGTGTATTGCGAAGATTGTCATCATTAACACGAGCCAAAGCCACATCTGCATGACTGGTTACTCCTCCTTCTACAACATTTCCGTTGTCGTCAACCTCTGTAAAAATCCCGTGAAGCAAATCATTTTCTCCTGCTACTTCCACATCTACTAATTTGCCATTGCGTATAGTAATATTTTCAACAGCACGCACCAATTCTTCTTCGGTAACTTTTATTTCGTAAAACTTAAAAGCCTGGTTGTTTGAAATGTCTAATGTAAATTCAGGCGCATACCCTAAATCGTAAACAAAATTTAAATCAGAAGGGTTATCAAAATCTACCTTTCCTGTTTTCTCGTTGTTAGGAATTGGGTTTCCGAGAATTTTAAGTTGTTTTTCGTTGATGTAATTGTAAAGACTATCAGAAAGAATTTTATTCACCTCGTCCAGCAATACCGATTTGCCGTACATTTTTTTTACCACTCCGAAAGGTACTTTACCCGGACGAAAGCCCGGCATAGAAGCCTTTTTCTGGTGTTCTTTCAGCGCTTTATCAACTTTGGGAAGATATTCGTCTGCTTTGAGGTCAATGATGATGCTCCCGTTCAGAGCATCATTTCTTTCTTCTTTAATATTCATCAATTGTGTCATTTTTTGTGCGGATGAAGGGACTCGAACCCCCACGCCTTTCGGCACCAGATCCTAAGTCTGGCGCGGCTGCCATTACGCCACATCCGCATGTGATTTTTTTGAACAGGGCGCAAAGATAGATTTTATTTAAAACAAATATCATTTCCGTATTTTTTCAAACAAATAAGATATGCTATTGTTCTAACGACACCAAATTTTAAAACTAACTTCGCAACCTCATTTTTATGTCCATGAAACGAATTAAACCCGGAGAAGTGTCAACAGGAGTGCTTCATTCCTATATGCTTGGTGCTATTGCTCCCCGCCCTATTGCATTTGCAAGCACGGTAGATAAAGACGGAAATCCCAACTTAAGTCCGTTTAGTTTTTTCAATGCTTTTGGTTCTAATCCTGCTACAATTGTTTTTTCTCCTGCCCGTAGAGTAAGGGGAAACACTACCAAGGACACCTTAGACAATTGCCTTGAAACAAAGGAAGTGGTGATTAATGTGGTGAATTATGATTTGGTGCAGCAAAGTTCTCTGTCAAGCACAGAGTATCCTAAAGGCGTTGATGAATTTGTGAAAGCAGGTTTAACAAAACTTGAATCGGAACTAATAAAACCCTTTCGTGTAAAGGAATCGCCTGTGCAGATGGAGTGCAAGGTTGTAGATATTATTTCAATGGGAAATGAAGGCGGTGCTGCTAATCTTATCATCTGTGAAATACTACTGATGCACGTAAGCGAAGATATTTTGGATACCAACGGAGTAATTGACCCAAACAAAATTGATTTAGTTGGTCGCATGGGGGGTGACTGGTATTCACGCGCTTCATGCAGTGCTATCTTTAAAGTAGCCAAGCCAACAGGCAAAGGAATCGGCATTGATGCCTTGCCCGAACAAATAAGAGATAGCAATATTCTTACCGGAAATGATTTGGGTAAACTTGGCAATGTAGAGGCAATGCCGACAGAAGAAGAGATTAACGTATTTAAAGAACAACCCGGGATAAAAAAGATTTTGGAAGTTCACAAAAGAGATAAAAAGGAACTGGAGAAAATCCTTCATCAAAATGCGCAGCAGTTGCTGAATGCAGATAATGTGGGGGAAGCGTGGAAGTTGTTGTTGTCGTTGGAATAACGTTACCCCGAACTTGTTTCGGGGTCTCTAAATAAAATGATGCTGAAACAAGTTCAGCATGACGAACAGAAGAAAATGAAAGCAGAAGAACAACTATTTAAAATGACTGCCAAAACAATGGCAGGTCTTGAACCAATTCTTGCAAAGGAGTTGATGAAACTGGGTGCGCAAAAAGTGGAAGCGCACAACCGTGCTGTCAGCTTTGAAGGCGACAAAGGCTTTATGTATAAAGCTAACATACAGTTGCGCACTGCACTCCGGATTTTAAAACCTATTCATACTTTTAAAGCTGAGAATGAGGTACAGCTTTACGGGAAAATTTTTGAAATGCCATGGGAGGATATTTTTGGTTTAGAGAACACCTTTGCCATTGACAGCACTGTAAATTCAGAGCTTTTCAACCATTCAAAATTTCTTTCACAGAAAACCAAAGATGCCATTGCCGACCGCTTTCGTGATAAGTTTGGCAAGCGCCCGAATGTTGATTTAGAGAAGCCCGATGTCAAAATTAATGTTCACGTAAGGGGAGATGATTTCACTATTTCATTGGACAGTTCAGGGGAATCTCTGCACAAGCGGGGCTACCGCGAAGAAACAGGTGTTGCGCCTATCAACGAGGTATTGGCGGCAGGCTTGGTAATGCTTACGGATTGGACTCCTCCTATTAATTTTATTGATCCCATGTGCGGTTCAGGAACCATTGCCATAGAAGCCGCGCTGATTGCTAATAATATTCCGGCCGGTTATTTCCGAAATGAATTTGGTTTTGAGAAGTGGAAAGATTTTGATGCTGATCTATTCCAGGTCATCATGGATTCAGCAATCAAGAAAATAAGTGATGACGACCGCACACGCATTTATGCATCTGATATTAACCGTCAGGATTTAGGAAAAGCAGAAGAGAATATTAGAAATGCAAAGGTGGAAGATACGGTAAAAACTTTTCGCTCTTCTATTGAAGATTTTACGCCACCACCAGGCATGGGAACTGTGATTATCAACCCACCTTATGGTGAACGTATGGGCGAAAACGTGAACGAACTTTACAAAAGTATTGGTGATGTTTTCAAGAAGAAATATGCCGGTTACGATTGCTGGATGATTACTTCCAACATGGAAGCGGTTAAGCATATCGGCTTAAAACCTACCCGTAAAATAACCGTGTTCAATGGTCCGCTGGAGTGTAGGTTTCTGAAGTTCTCTATTTACGAGGGAACAAAGAAAATTCACAAGTTAGAAGGCAAAGAGAAGAAGGAACCAGAAGCTTAGAAAACTTTACTTGCTGGTAGCAAGCACCATTTTCACGTTCAGCTTATTGCCCAAGGCAAGCACATTCACCAAATCCTGAATGGTAAGTTCTTTATCAAAACGCAGCATAACAATTGCTTCGGGATGCAGTTTTATTTCGGCCTGCAATTCTGTTTCAAGGCTTTCAAAACCAACCTGCTTGTTGTTCACGAAATAAGACATATCCTTATTTACGCTCAGGTTAATCTCTTTCTTGTGCAGGTTCTGACTGCTTTGCGAATTAGGCAGCGATACCTTTATCATACTTGGATTTAAAAGCGTAGAGATGATGATGAAGAACAGCATGAGAAAGAACATGATGTCATTCATTGCCGAAGTAAAAACCTCGGCTCCCATTTCTTTTTTCTTGCGGAGATTAATCATTTGGATGGTTCGTTAAGAAGGTCAATGAAATTCATCACATTCCACTCTAATTTTTGCACTACTTTGTTTACCATAATGTTCAACCAGTTGTAGGCAATGAAAGCAACGATACCAACAACAAGACCTGCAGCACTCGTTACCATCTTCACATATAGTCCGGCTGAAACGCTTCCGATACTTACATCGCTGGTAACGGATATGTCATAGAAAATTTTGATAACCCCGATGATGGTTCCAAGGAAACCAAACATAGGCGCAATACCTGCAATGATGGCCAGTATCTGAATATTTTTCTCCATGCTGTACACTTCAAATTTCCCGGCAATCTCAATTGACTCTTCAATTTCTTTGATTGGTTTTCCGATGCGCGAAATACCTTTTTCAATCATTCGCGCAATTGGCTTCTGTGTGTTTTTGCATAGCGTTAAAGCCGAGTCAGTTTTACCATCACGGATATATTCGCGAATGCTGTTCATGAAATTTTCGTCCATGCTGGCGTGCCTTCTGATAGTGAGGTAACGCTCAATAAAAATGTAAATAACTATTACGGAAAGAATACCAATCGGTATCATAATCAATCCGCCTTTGATGAGTATTTCCATCACTGTCATGGGCTCGGGAACGGGCTGAACAGGAATAGCTGGAACGGCTGATGCAACTCTGTTTACAGTATCAATTGCTGATGTAACTTGAAGAAGTATGGGTTTCATAGTATATATGTTTCTTATGATAACGGCAGACTGAATTGATTTATTGTGTTCAATCTTATTTTCCTTGCAATATTCGCAAAACAAGCAGCGGAATTTTGGGTGACTCGCAAATAGATATTCACAATGCAGGGCTGAAAAGTATGAGTAAAAAAGTCCACAGACCATAGTCGATGGTCCATAGATTTTCAAGTACATTTACAATCAGAAAAATGACAAAAGATGCTAAAATAATTATCTACGGTGGGGGCGCTATCGGCTGCACTTTAGCTGCATGGCTGAGTGAAAAGCATGAGCATGTTTATTTATTGTGTCGCGGTGAAAGTGCAAAGCGGATACGAGAGAAAGGATTAGAGATTTATTCATCACCTCACCCCGACCCTCTTGAAAGAAAAGGGAGTAAGATTGTCCCTGTAAAAGTTATTGAAAGCATTGATGAAGTAGAAAACCCTGATGTGATTGCCTTGGCGGTGAAGAATTATTCGCTGCCCGCAATTGTAAAAAATCTGGAAGGGAAATTTAAAAAGAACACTGTTGTTTTGGGATTGCAAAACGGTGTGGCTAATCAGAGAAGCCTCACCCCAACCCTCTCCGAGGGAGAGGGAGCAAAGGTGCTCTTTGGAGTGCTGGCTTACAATGCCTGGTTGGATGCACCCGGTGTGGTAGGCTATCAGCACAAGGGTGTTTTGGTTATCGGCTCTGCTAATAGTACACAACAACAGGAACTAAAAAACGTTGCAGCTGTTTTCAATAAAGGCATCGAAACCTTTATTGCCAAAGACTGGCAGAATGTGGCACATACCAAGCTGCTGATTAACCTCGGAAATTCTATCACCACTTTATTGGGCAAGAATTTCCAAAGCACAACACGGCCCGACTTGCTGCAAAAGATAATCTCTAACATGATGATGGAAGGCATGAACATCCTGAAAGCCGAAGGCATAAAAGAAGAACGCATCAAAGGCTTGCCCTCCTGGACTTTACTGAAAGCAAGTGCTGTTTTGCCTCAACTGATTACCGCTCCGCTCTTCCGCAAAAACCTGAAGAAAATGGGTATGAGCAGCATGGCACAGGATATTTTCAGTCGCAACGCTACCGATACCGAACTGGACGACATCAATGGCTATCTGCTTTCACTGGCTGATAAGCATAACATGTCTGCACCTTATAACCGAGTTGTTTACAGGCTTTGCAATGAGCAATTCGGCAATGCCGGCTTTGAAGGCATGAGCGTGGAAGATGTTTATAATGCTGTGCAAAGCGGGATATAGGTTCTGCATGTAATTTACCTGCTTTTCTTAAAGCCAACTGCCTCCGTAACGGTTACGGAGCTAATCCGTCAATCCGAAGTCTTGCCGTAACGGTTACGGAGGTAATCCGACAATCCGAAGTCTTGCCGTAACGGTTACGGAGGTAATCCGACAATACAAAGTCATGCCGTAACGGTTACGGAGGTAATTCGACAATGCAAAGTCATGCCGTAACGGTTACGGTGGCAATCAGTCAATTCGAAGTCTTGCCGTAACGGTTACGGAGCTAATCCGACAATCCGAAGTCATGCCGTAACGGTTACGGTGGCAATCGGACAATACAAAGTCTTGCCGTAACGGTTACGGAGGTAATCGGATAAAGCCAATTGACAACGGCACGAATAAAATGGCATTTTGGCTTTGGAGACTATCAAAAGCCATTCTGCCGTTTAAATGCATATAATGCAAAATAGGGGCATTCCTGTAAATAATCTTGTTCAGGCTGTCCGAAACAACTTTCCAACCTTAAACTTTCCAAATTCCAACTACTTTTACCCCCATGCCTAGCCAACGCGAGCTTTTCTATCAGCACCTTGCCCAAACCACTCCTTTCCCGCTTGCTCTGGAAATAGAACGTGCCGAGGGTATATACCTTTATGGTAAAGCGGGTGAAAAATACATGGACCTGATTTCCGGTATTGCCGTAAGCAATGTGGGGCATTGTAATCCTGAGGTGGTAAAAGCCATTCGCGAGCAAAGCGAAAAATACCTGCACCTGATGGTGTATGGCGAGTATGTGCAAACACCGCAGGTTGAACTGGCAACTTTGCTTTGCTCGGTTTTACCCGAAAAACTGAACAGTGTTTATTTTACCAACTCAGGTGCCGAAGCTATTGAAGGTGCCATGAAATTAGCTAAGCGTTTTACCGGAAGAACCGAAATAATTGCTTTCAAAGATGCTTATCACGGAAGCACACAAGGAGCGCTGAGCATTATGGGTAATGAAAAACTGAAGCAGGCATACAGGCCGCTTCTGCCTGATGTGATCATTGCCGATACCAACTCGCTGCCGGTGATTACTGAGAAAACAGCCTGCGTAATTATCGAGACCATACAAGGCGAAGCAGGGGTTCGCGAGTTCAGCACAGCGTTTTTGCAATCACTTAGAAAACGTTGTGACGAAACAGGCACCTTGTTAATTCTTGATGAGATACAATGCGCCTTCGGAAGAACGGGAAAACTTTTTGCTTTTGAGCATTATGGTATTGAACCTGATATTCTTTGTCTTGCCAAATCATTGGGCGGTGGAATGCCGTTGGGCGCATTTGTTGCTCCGCAGGAAATCATGCAGAGCTTTACGCATAACCCCATGCTGGGTCATATTACCACCTTTGGAGGACACCCGGTTTGTTGCGCTGCCGGACTTGCTGCACTCAAATTCTTATTACGCGAAAAACACCTTATTGAAGAAGCAACACAAAAAGGCGAACTGATAAAACAGCTGCTCTCCCACCCTGCTATTAAAGAGGTGCGAGGAAAAGGTTTATTGCTTGCTGCTGAATTTGAAAGTTTTGAGTTTAATAAAGCAGTGATTGACCGCTGTATTCAGCAGGGTGTTATAACCGACTGGTTTTTGTTCTGCGATAACTCTATGCGCATTGCGCCACCGTTGATAATTACTACTGCTGAAATAATGAAAGCGTGTGATGTGATTTTGAACGTCATTGCGAGCATAGCGAAGCAATCTCACAATTAAAATACTGCAGAATTTATAAGATTGCTTCGGGTGAAAAACCCTCGCAATGACGGATAACTATCGCTCTATCCCTCCACCTTCTCCTCCACACCCTTAAACGGCCTGCGTTGAATCCACTCCGCTTGTTTAAGGTTTGCCATCACAGTACCAAGAATTGAATTGGTAATGCTGTTATTGTGTTTCACAAAGAGAAACATATCCAAAGGCTCTGCTCCTAACGTACTTTTTATTTCTAATGCAGTTCTGCCGAAATAAAGAACTTTCACCTTACGTTCAATCGCCATTTTCACATCATCGTAAAGTATATTCTGATAGATGCAGTTCTCTAAATTATAATCGTAGTTCATGCCTACAAAATTTGCTTCCAGACAATCTTTTCCATGAAGCAAGGTTGCAAAAGCCACCAACTCATCTTCCAGAAAAAATGCTTTGAAAATGAAATTATTTTCCAATGCAATTTTTAAATCGTAGAAATACGTTTTACTGATGGTCACCAATTGAAAATCTGCTTTCTCTTCCACATTTAAATATAGCTGATGAATTTTATCGTAATGCATCACAATATCATCTGCCGTAAATTCTCGTTGAGTTAGCCTTACTCCTTTTTTCAAAGCACTCTTTGCACGCACACGGTACTTGGAAGAAAATGCTGCTAAGTAATCTTCGAATATTTTCCATTCCGGCTGTATGGTCAGCTCCATCGAAGGCTGAACATTGAAAACATGGAAACTATTATTTCTTATTCCAGTCAGTTGCTTCTCTCTTGTTTTGTAAAAATCCTTGAGCAGAATGGCATTGATTTTTCCGCTCTTCTTTTGACCGGCAATAATTTTTTCAGTTGTCTGTAAAATAACATCGCTCAGTTTCTCTTCAGGAAAATCCGAGTTGTAATGAAAGCCATATTCACCCGTGGTATAAGTGTTTCCAAACACCAGTAAACGGGCAGCAACACCTTCACTTCCGTTAACTGAAACACCTGCTAATTTCTTTAGTCCATTAAGTACATTTTCAATACGAGCCATATTTACATTGCGGCTGATATTAGCAAGTGAAAAATCAAACTCCTGAAAATATAATACAGCTACCGGAACAATATCCTTGTAAACGATTGCATAATGAAAGCTCATGTTTCGCGCTGGTTTCACTTCCACTGCAGCCAGGTAAGGAATGGTGAGCGGCAACTTCTCTTTGTTTAACACCTTGTTCCAATGTTCAAACGGGATATCATCAACCGAGCTGAACAAGGCAATATCAAAATCGTGTTGCTCTTCACTCTCATTGCAACGCAGGCGTATGGACTGTAGTTTTTTCTTTATAGCTTCAAGCAAGGTATTCTGGTATTAATAAGTTTGTGTGTTCAAGTGAACTAGTTGGCTGCATCCTTAATTGGCCAATTGGCTGCCTTCTTTCAAATCCTCCAGCATCAATTCACGGATATACTTTACAGGAGCACTGCCATAGCTAAGGAATTTCTCGTGAAAAGCTTTCAATTTAAAGTTATCGCCCTGTTGCATTTTAACTTCCTCTCGGAAATCATAAATCTCACGATAGCCTGTAAAATAGCTGCATAACTGAACCTGAGTAAGGTTGGCGCGTTTCCATTTATTCGCAGCTTCTTTCTCCTGTTGAAAACCCTCATTCACCATCAGTTTCATCGCATCTTCTTCACTCATATTTGCCGTGTGAATGCTGTAATCCAATATAGTGTTGCAAGTAGCACGTAAATTCCATTTGTAATAAATCAGCCACATTTCCGGTTCATTGTTACCATAACCTTCTTCCAGCATCATGCGCTCGGTATATACTGCCCAACCTTCTACCATCGCGCCATTTCCGAGAATACTTTTAATAATACTTGGCGATTGATTGCTGTAAACCAATTGCGCGTAATGTCCGGGAATTGCTTCATGGATATTCAGAATTTGCAGCATGTAATGATTGTATTCGCGCAGGTAACTTTCAGCAGCTTCGGGAGAGTAACCTGTAAGCGGACCAACATTGTAATACGTATTCGCATTTTTCTCATACGGTCCGGGTGAAGAAATGGAAGCACCTGCCACACCTTGCATGTAAGCAGGTTCCACACGCACCACCAAAGGTTTTGAAGGGTCCAGATAAAGCAGGTCTTTATCCTTCACAAATGCAGTCAGTTCAGGAATTTGTTTTTCAATAGCAAACTGAAATGAATCACGATGAACATGCTTTAATGAAAGCACCCCAATCATTTCTTTAATTGCTAACAAGCTATCAGTTGGCATTATTTTATCCTTGAAATATTTTGGCCAAAGCTGTTTGGTAAGCTTTGCCATTTCAGAATGCAAATTCTTTTTGTGTTCCAATGCCTTGTTGTAAATCTGATCGGCACTGTAGCTTGAAGTTATTTCGTAATCAAACTTTTTAGTGAACAACTCTTTTCCTAAACGGAACGAACGCGCTGTTTGCTCATTCAATGTAGGCAGAATATCTTTCTCTAACCAATCAGAATAGCCCAAAACAGCTTCTTTTGCTTCTTCCACAGCAGTCTTTAAATCCACTTTTTCCTGAGCAGTAAGGCCAGACTTATCAATAGAATCAATTACAGCAGCACCAAAAACTTCTGCGGCACCTCTGTTTTGTGATATAGCAAGAGTAGTGTGAACAATAGTTGGTTGCTTGATATTTGTTTTTGCAGCAGCATAATAAGCATCAACTTTTTGCAGTCTTTTGTAAAGATTTTTCAAACGCTCATCCAAAGGAGCATACTGCTCATTTATCATCTTGGCAAAGGTTTCGCCAAGGTTATAGTTTGAAGGATTCCATTCGTATGATTTGAATTCGTTGATATAAAACTCATTTGATTTTAACTGGTTTTCAATCATCAGGTAATCTGTTTTATTGCTCGATGAAAGAAGCTTTACATCAAACTTTTTCAACAAATCAAGCCAGACAGAAGAAAAAGAGAGTTGAGCTTTTCTGTAATTATCATCTGGAACAGAAAGCACCGAATCGTATTTATAGTAGCCGTTATAAGATGCCCATTCAGGATTGTTTTTCCAAAGCTCTTCTACAAAAGCTTCTTTAAAAACATCAAAGGTTTTATCCTGACTTTCGGTTGGTTTGGTGCTGTTGCCACAGGAAGTAATTACAATGGCAATAAAAGGAATAATAAATTTTTTCATTAGATAATATTTTAGGCGAAATTACATTTTATCTTTTCTCTGATTATAATTTGATTTTTAGTTGACAGAGAGAACCATACTCCGATTTTTTTTCTACAAAAAAATCATTTAGGTTTGCCCAACAACTCAAAACAAGTGATAATGAAAAAAGTTTGGCTCGTTCCTGTATTTGCTCTGTTAGTTGCATGCGGACAGGAGAAAAAAGAAGTTAGTCCTTTGCAGCCGCCATCAGATGAGGCGGTGGTTGAGGAAGAGGAAAAAGGAATTTTCGAATCTTCTAAAAAAGCAATCCCTGAAGAGACGGAAAAAGAATACAAGACCGAATTTGATGCAGATGGCGCTTACTGGCAGACTGAATTAAGCGAGCCAGTAGCGGTTGGCAAATACACGTTCCGCAGTCTTTCGTTGCAAAAAAGTGAAGCAGCAACGTTATCATTAGAAATTGAAGAAACTGCTGAAATGATTGATCTGACTGCAAAAAAATTCACCGCTTCACAGGATACATTAGCTGTTCAGTTTTCGCATAAGGAATTAGGAACAATCAGTATCACAGGACATTTTACAGTAAACCCTTGGAGCGAAGGTGTGGAGGAAAATGAAACTGTTGTTTTTAAAGGAAGAATAAAAGCCGGTGCAGAACCTGCAAAGCCGGTGGAATTTACCTGGAGTTCCTTTTAAAACTATCCTCTCAGTTTATCCAGTAATTCATTGAGTTGTTGTACTTCCGAATTATCAAGAGCAATAATTTCTTTGAAATTATCATCTAAATAATCAAGTGAGGTAAGCAGGTCTAAGCCCTTTTGAGTAATAACAACATCAACATTTCTGCGATCGTCTCTATTTATTTTGCGCTCGACAAAACCTTTTAATCGTAATTTTTCAACCAAGCGCGAAGCATCCGACATTTTATCCATCATGCGTTCTTTCAACAGCTTTATAGAGGCAGGCTTTGGATGTTGCCCTCTTAATATCCTTAGAATATTATACTGTTGTTGCGTAATTCCATGCGGCTTTAGCTTTGCCGAATGCTGCGAAGTAAACCAGTTGCACGTATAAATGATATTCAACGCAGCTTTCTGGTATTCGCTTTTGAACTTTGGTTGAGATATTTCGTCTTCTAACTTCATGTTAAAATAAAAGAGGGCGTACAAAGATACGCCCTCCATATTAAGATAGAATTTAAATTACTTATCAGTCAACTCAGAGTAACCCTGATCTTCAGGCTTCACCCGCTCAACTCTTACAACATATATATTGAGGGTGTTCTTCACTTGCTTAAAAGCAACACCATATGCAGCTGAAACAGGAGTACCTTGTAATTGTTTCTCTTCATCCAGTTCAATTATTACTTCAGCAGCAAGAGCAGATAAATCAGCAGGTATCTCTGTAAGTTCTATTAATGCTATACTTTCAGAGACAGGAGTTTTGCGCTGCTGAAAAAGATACCAGCCAAATGAAGCTTTCAGCATTCGTTGTTTTTCAGTTGCTCCATAATAGCCCGGTTTATTTTTCTTTTCTTCATGAGTAAGTTTTTTTGAACACGCAATATAATAAGCATGGCTCTGCGCAGCTTTCTTAATTGATTTACCTGTTTTTACTTCGCTGCTCTGTTCCAGTATTGAAAGCAGATTAGCACTTAATTGCTGAGCATCTCTAATTCTGATTTTCTTTACCGACTCAGTTTTAGTTTTAACATTTTTAGCAACTGTTTTTGCTGCTTCCTTTTCAAGTGAAGCCAGGTCAGCCTTTGCCCACTGGAAATTATCGTCAAACTTTTTATACGAGAACAGATCGGTTGCCCAAACCGGTCCGTCAGGTTCCAGAAAAAACGCAGTACCATGCGAATGGCTATGCGGAGCGCGCATATTCTCATCATGGCCGGGCGAATCCTTCCACTGTTTGAATGCAGTATTAGCCATCGTTTCACTTATTTCTTCAACAGATGAGCCAGCGTCATTGTAGTTATACAATGCATTTTCGCCCGACCATGAACTGCCACCTTTATTATCAGTTGTATAATTATACCTGTCGCCCGGATTTTTACCTGTAAAGTATTTGGTAGCCTCTGTTTGTGAATGCGAGAGTTTGGCATTTTCACCCATCCAGATATTGTGATTGCGCGAAGTAAGCCACAGCGTATCATCCCAACAAAGTGTATCTATCTTATTTTCTTTTCGGTACTTATTAATGAGTTTGTGAAATTTAAGCGCTGCCAATCGCTCGGTTTTCTGTACCGAGTCGATGTTGCATTTTTTAATTACTGCAGAAAGTTGTGAAGTCTGAAATATCTGTGCCATCAATCCCGAAGAGATGAGCAGCACGAAGAGCAAAACGTTTACTGTTTTCATGGTTTGGAGATTTAAAAAACAAGTAGAATTTTTCCAATAATTAGATGACTATACTTTCATAACGCAGACAAATGTGAAATATTACATCTTTTGAAAAATATTTTTACGGCATAAAAAAAGCGGGCTCGCCATTGGCGAGCCCGCTTTTTTTATCAAGAAGAAGGATTACTTATTCGCAATCTTCATTTCTTCAAAAGTTTTGTCATTAATAACCTTTATAGCTTTCTGCACTTCAGGGCTAACCTGATTGATAATTCTGAAAAATGCTTCTGTTTGCCAGAAGGTGCGGGCAATGTATGCTTTGATACGGTTTTTAATATGCGCACCTGAAGTTTTTATTCCTTCCGCTTTTATCTGTTCAGGAGTTTTGTCGCCTGCAACTTTAGTATTGAGGATTTTAACATCCTCACCGTCATCATCAACAACAGTTATAGAATCTGCTTTTGATTTCTCTGCCAGATTTTTATCTGCATAGGCAAGAAACTCATCAAACAGTTTCTGGTCAACCACAAACTTTTTGTCAAACGTTTCAAAGTCGGGGTATAGACTTGCAAACTCCTGACGTCTCTCGTCTGTATATTCATTTACAAAATCATTCAGGATTCCCTGCGCATAAATCTCCGTCAGAAATCTTGAGTTTTCAGATGTATCCAATGGCATAAAAATATCAGGCATAATACCACCACCACCAAATACCACACGATTGTTAGGTGTATAATACTTTAGCGAATCTGCAACCTTGATGCTGTCCTGATGAAAAAGTTCGCCACTTGCTACGCGTCTTTCATCCTCTTTACGGTATTCATCAATACCTTCTTCATACGAGCGTTGTATGCAGCGCCCTGTTGGAGTGTAATATCGTGCAGTTGTAATTTTCAACCATGAATTATCACGCAAGCGGAATGGCCCCTGTACCAATCCTTTTCCGAATGACCTTCGGCCAATTAATAATCCTCTGTCCCAGTCCTGCACCGCACCCGAAACAATTTCGGAAGCAGAAGCAGAGCCTTCATCAATCAGCACCACTAATTTACCTTGTTCAAATGCTCCGCGTGTGGTAGCAATGTAATCGCGCTTAGGACTGGTAACACCTTCGGTATAAACAATCATTTCGCGGTCTTTTAAAAACTCATCAGAAAGTTCAATGGATGTTTTTAAATAGCCACCTGAGTTTCCACGCAAATCCAGAACAAGGTGTTTCATGTTTTTAGATTTCAACTTATCCAATCCTGCACGAAATTCGTCCATTGTAGTTTCAGCAAAGCGGTTTACCTTGATGTAACCGATTTCAGGGGTAAGCATATAGGAAGCATCAACACTGAAAATCGGAATTTTATCGCGAACAATGGCATATTCAATAAGGTCTTTTACACCACGTCTGTAAATGCTTACGTTTACCGTTGTGCCTTTATCGCCACGCAGTTTTTTTATAACATCGTTGTTGGTGATTTTTATTCCGGCAACTGATTTGCCTTCCACTTTTACAATTTTATCACCCGAACGGATGCCGAGTTTTTCAGATGGACCGCCTGAAATGGGTGATTGCACCACAATGGTATCACGGGTAATGTTGAACTGAACGCCAATGCCTTCAAAGTTTCCCTGCAAAGGTTCGTTCATCTTCTCGTATTCTTCGGCAGTATAATACTCACTGTGCGGGTCAAGATCTTTCATCATTCCTTTAATGGCATCTTCAACCAGCACATCCATATTAACGGTATCAACATAACGTGTCTTTAGTAACGAGAGCACATCATCAAACTTAAGTTTGGCTTCGTCTGAAATGGTTCTTTCCTGCGCTGTAAGGCTTAAAGAATTGAAAATAAAAGTTGCGGCAATTAAAAGAGCTGATACTTTTTTTACTGTATTATTCATCATAAAATTTGGCTTTCTGTTTTGTTTTTCGTGAATGCGGATACTAAGGTAACGCTATAAACAACGTTTTATTACAAAGGTTCTGTTAAAAATTGCAAACTGATTACGAAAGGAATGGATTTAAAGTTCAATTTAATGCAAACAGATTGCAATATCTATCTTTGGCAACATAATTTGTAAGCAATGAAACTCTACTCCGCAAACGCAGGACACTTTAAATTAGATGGTGGTGCCATGTTCGGCACGGTGCCGAAATCAATCTGGAATAAATTAAATCCGGCAGATGATAACAACATGTGCTCATGGGCCATGCGCTGCCTGCTTATTGAAGACGGCAACCGCCTTTTTTTGATTGATAACGGAATGGGAAATAAACAAAGCGAAAAGTTTTTCGGCTATTATTATATGCATGGCAATGACACGCTGGAGAAATCACTGAACGCAGCCGGGTTTACTGCTGATGATGTTACCGACATGATTTTATCGCATCTGCATTTTGACCACTGTGGTGGAAGCATACAACATAACAAAGACAAAACCGGTTTTGAACCTGCGTTTAAAAATGCGATATATTATAGTGCCGAACGCCACTGGAAATGGGCAACAGAACCTAACCCGCGTGAGAAACCAAGTTTTTTATCGGAGAACATTTTACCTATACAGCAAAGCGGACAACTGAAGCTTTTGAAGGAAGGAGAAAGCATTACTGAAAACATTTCGGTAATTTTTGCCAACGGACATACCGATGGCATGATGGTTCCGCACATAAAGTACAAAGGCAAAACACTGGTGTATATGGCCGATATGATGCCTTCAGTAGGGCATATTCCGGTGAACTATGTGATGGGGTATGATACCCGTCCGCTGCTGACCATGCAGGAGCGCGAACCGTTTATGAAACGCGCTGCCGATGAGGAATACATTCTTTTTCTGGAACACGACCCGGTGAATGAATGCTGCACTGTTCAACATACCGACAAAGGAATTAGGCTGAAAGAAAAGTTTTCGCTGAAAGAATTTTTTGGAGAGTAAAAACCGTCACCCTGAATTTATTTCAGGGTCTTTTATATGAGATGCTGAAACAAGTTCAGCATGACGAATTAGCGATAAGCATAATACAACAGCACTTTTTCAATAGCCTCTTTTATTGCAATATTTATCGGATAAAACTTATCCGATAAGCTGGCATCAACTGAGCGCAGTTTAAAATAATAATCACGCATTACAGGTATAGCAATCCCCTCACCTATTTCGTTCACAGCTTTTGTATAATCTTCACTCTGTGTTTCTTTGATTATTTTGCAGGTAGCCAACTCAGATTTACCGTGCTTATCAACCCGTGCTGAGAAACCGAATAAACGGCAAATCAGGCCGCGGTATTTATACTCGGTGCAGGTTCCGCCATTTGCAGTTTCAAAAGATTTAAAGATGATGCAGATGTCTTGCGGATTGCTTTCCAGTTGCTCCAGCACCTTTTCGGCTTCGCCTTTCTGATACAGATAATGCGCAAAGGGAATAAACTCTAAAGGCGTAGCCTCAATATCGGGCTTTTTGCAGCAGGCACCGCAACCTGCAATACAATGCAGCTTGGTATGGCTTTGAAATGTAGCAATCTCTTTATCCAGTTCTTGAAAAACCTGTTCTACTGCTTTTATCTTTTCTTGCACGGGGCAAAAGTAGGACTATATAAACTTTCCAGCTTAATTCTTTTGTCTGTCACCTCAATTTATTTGCGTGCCAGGTTGCAAACGACACTGTATCTGCTCAATAAACTGTGTCAGTTTATTGAGCAGATACACCACATTAGTCAACAAATTATTTTATACAAGAACCCAAGTTTAAGTCTATTTTAATAATGGCAAGTTATATGTAGGGGCTTACAAACGGCTTGCCGACCATTGCATTGATTACATCGAATTTTAAATATTGGTTAATTTTATGTTAAGAAATCATTTAATTTAGCAACCCCAAGAATGGCATTGGTTTTCTCAATGCCATTCTTGGCTAAAAAATTAAAACCACGCTCGCAAACCTGTGAAGAAAATTTTACTGTTGCTCTTATTTTTTGTTGTTACTGCAACGGTGTGGGCACAACCACCGCCTCCACCGCCTCCTGTTCCACCACCACCCGGAACATCAACACCCATTGATACCGATGTTTTGTATTTTATTATTCCTGCTGCTTTGTTTGCTGTTTACAGGCTTAATAAAGCAAAAAAGAAGTTTTCACTTTAGACAACTAACTACATTTATTTATGAAAAAATGCCATACTCTCAGCGGTATCTTTACAATTATTGTTTTCGCAACTCTGATTTTTAACAATGCTTTTGCGCAGCAAACATTTCAGAAAACATATGGTGGCAGCTCCGATGAATACGGGTATACCACTCAGCAACTAAGTGATGGCGGTTATATTATGTGCGGAAGAACCATCAGCTATGGTGTTGGCGGTTTCGACAATTATCTTCTGCGTCTGGATGCTGCCGGTGATACTGTTTGGACAAAAACTTATGGTAATGTTGGTTATGATGAAGCACAGAATATTGTGCAAACCAGTGATGGCGGTTTTATAATGACCGGACAAACAGATAACATAAATTTTGCAGGTGATGTATATCTTGTAAAGACTGATGCCAGCGGAGTGGTTGCATGGTCAACTGCTTTTGGCGGAGCAGGAACTGCAGACTTTGGTTATTGTGTTAGACAAACCTCAGATGGCGGTTATATAGTATTTGGATTAACTGCCAGCGCAGGTGCAGGTGGAAGAGATATGTTGCTGGTAAAAACAAATTCAAGCGGTGCCGTACAATGGTCAAAAACTTATGGAGGTGCTTCGGATGATGAAGGAAGAACAGTTGAAATAACATCAGACGGTGGCTTTATTCTTTGCGGGTTTACTCAAAGCTATAGCAACGGCTATCAGGCGTATGTGGTTAAAACAAATTCATCGGGGGTGGTTACCTGGTCAAAGAATTTTGGTGGTGGTGGTTTGGAGTTAGGTTATTCAATACAACAAACCAGTGACGAAGGTTATATTCTTACTGGGTATACTGATAGTTACGGAGCTGGTGGTCGCGATGTTCTTCTTATGAAACTTACATCGGCAGGCGCTATCACCTGGAGCAAAACTTATGGTGGCAGCGGTGATGATTACGGTCTGAATGTAAAAATAACCAGCGATGGAGGCTTTGCAATAGCCGGAAGAACGGCCAGCAATGGTGATGCTGATGGTGATTATTTTTTGGTAAAAACAAGTTCTTCCGGAACACATGAGTGGTCAAAAGCATACGGAGGCGCTAATGTTGACCAGGCAGGAAATATGATTCAAACAGCTGATGGCGGATATCTGCTTACAGGCTATACCACCAGTTTTGGAGCGGGCATAAGAGATGCCTATCTGGTAAAAACAGATGCAAATGGTAACAGCGGATGCGCTGAAGTAACAGCAAGTACAACAACAGGCAGTCCCACTGTAACTAACGGAACTGGCGCTACTGAAGGAACGGGGCCAAGTACAAATTTAAATCCCGTAACAGCAACACGCAGAAGCAACTCACAAATTGGAGTTGAATGCGAAAGCGGTGGATGCAATACTGCGGCTTCATTTACCTCAAGCGCTACTAGCGTTTGCGTGGGAACAACAGTTGATTTTACAAACACAAGCACAAACGCCACATCGTATCAATGGAAAGAGAATGGCGTACTTTTCTCATCTTCAACTGATGCCAGCAGAACATTTAATACTAACGGAACTTTTATAATCCGTTTGGTAGCTATTAATGGCAGCTGCAAAGATTCCGTTACAACCAGCATTACTGTTAATGCTTTACCATCGGCAACCATTACGCCAACCGGAAACACCACCTTTTGCCAGGGGGGAAGCGTAACACTTACTTCAAGTTCGGGAGGCAGCTACCTGTGGTCACCGGGGGGGGCAACTACACAAAGTATAAGCGCTACCAGTCAGGGAAGTTATACTGTAACTGTAACAACAAACAATTGCTCTGCTACCTCAGGTCAAACAACAGTAACTGTAAATCAGGCACCAACAGCTTCAATCACACCAAGCGGAGCAACCAGTTTTTGCGATGGCGGAAGTGTTACACTTACTTCAAGCGCTGCTAACACCTACTTATGGTCACCGGGGGGCGAAACAACACAAAGTATAACAGTTACTGATGCCGGAAATTATTCCGTTACTGTTACCGGAGGTAATAATTGCCAGGCTACATCAACTCAGACTACTGTTGTGGTTTACACCCTGCCTGCTGCCCCTTCTATATCATTTGACGCCACATTTCTTCAATCAGGAAGTGCAACCGGAAATCAATGGTATTTATTGGGCAACCCTGCCCCACTTGGAAACGGACAAACCTATACTGCCACTCAGGGTGGTGATTATTATTTTATTTATACCGATAATAACGGCTGCTCCGTTTCGTCTGATACTGTTAACATAACTATTACAGGAATTGCAACAAACAATGCAAACCCATTGGTTGTTATTTACCCTAACCCGACCAGTGGGAACATTTATGTTGAAACCTTGTTTATAAAAAACGGAAGCATAAAAATTGAAATCAGTAATTTATCAGGGCAGTTGATTTACTCTATAAATGAGACTGTTTCAGCAGGGAATTACAGGAAAAATATGGAGACGAATTTTGCACCTGGAATTTACAACCTAAGTGTGGAAACACCCGAAGGCAGCACAATACAGAAAATTGAAATTATAAAGTAATAATTTGAATAAGTAAACCTTAAGATAATAAGAAATAAAAATATTTCCTTAATTAATACCAATAATTATGAATACAAATTACTCTACCAACTCATCAGGAATTTACAGCAGCAAGGTTTCTGTAAAAACTTCTGACAATTCACCTTTTGCTGGAAAACGTTTTATTAAATATTTATCGCTGGCAGTGTTGATGCTGGTTGTTGGGGTGAGTGAGAGTTGGTGTATTGATTATCACCGGTCAACAACTACACCCGCTATTTGGGCTGCTGGCACAAACTGCTGGTTAAGCGGAGCAGCCTGCGGTACAGGAACAACTGCAGTTCCAACTTCAACTGACAATGTCTTTATTGACTGTGCTACCAAAACAACTAATCCAAGCGCAACCATGACATGCAATAATCTTACAATTAGTGCTGGAATATTAAATATCTCTTCTGGAACATTGACGGTAAATGGTATTCTTACTATAAGTGGAGGCACTTTAACTATTTCGGGTACAGGAGTATTAAACGTAGTTGGAAACTTAGTTTTTACCAGCGGCACTTTTACTCATTCAGCAGGAACATTAAATCTAACGGGTGCGGGACAAAATATCAGTGGCGCATTAAACCCATCTTTCTATAATTTAAATGTTGCAGGAACCGGAAACAAAACATTGTCTACAAGTATTACTGTAACTGGTGCTTTGTCTTTCGGTGCAGATTACAAACTTGGTATAGGAAGCAACACCCTTAACCTTAATGGCACTGTTAGTGGGATGACAGCTGCAAGAAGTCTTACTGGTTCAGCAACTTCAAACCTAACTTTTGGGGGAACTGCTGCAGTCGGAACAGTATTTTTTGATCAAACAAGTGCCGCTACAAGAACTATAGCCACCTACACATCAACCACAGGAACAGCTACACATACTGTTACTCTCGGGAATAAACTTGAAATAGGCACAACATGTAATTTAGGCCACGGCCTAATTCTGATGAATGCACAGGAACTTGTTTTAAATGGCACCTTTACAGGGCTCAGCGGGGCAGACGGCAATTTAAGCAGTGCCCCTACATCTTCTATACTTACCATAGGAGGTTCAGGAGCATTAGGTACTCTATGGTTTAACACCACTAACCATACCCTAGGTACGTTAACCATTAACAGAACCTCAAGCGGTACACTTACCATAGGTGGTACAGCAGGTACCGAAGCGGTTTTAGTTAATACTACTTTTAATCTGACAGCGGGTCAAACAACACTAGGAGGCGATTTGGCATTGGCAGCAGTAGCTAGCATTGTAGGGTCCCCTTCAACTTCAAACATGATTGTTACTAGCGCTTCTTCAGGTTATTTTGTTCACCGGATTTCTTCCACCGGTTCCAGCAGCAAACTTTACCCGATTGGTGAGATTGTTGGTGTTACAGCAGGCGAGTATAGCGGTTTTACCTTATCAGTCAGTTCTAATTCCTCAAACAATCGTAAAGTAGGATATAGAGTTGTAGATGCAGCTCTTACCAGCCCTCCCAGTGATTATATATCCCGTTATTGGGTGAGTAATGCTTCAATCGCAACAGGTACATTCAACTGGTCCGCTAGCTTGCCTTATAATGGCACAACAGGTGATATCAATGGCACTGAAAGCAAAATGTTTGCAGGTTATAATACTGCGTCCACTTATGCTATTACATATGGGGGTACTGTAAATACAACAGCCAAAACCCTAGATCTAACAGGTTCAGCAACACAACTGAATACGACAGCCATGTATTTTACAGGGGGTAATATTTCCTGTTCAAATCCTTCCGGTCCGCAAACTTTTCACCTTACATCCATCAGCAATACTTCCACACCTGTAACAATGTCCGGAGATGTGGGTTTACAATTTAATACCAATGTAACAGGAGTAATTATCTTTGCCAATACAACCAATTCAACGGCCTCACCAGTAGATTTTACAGATTATAATGTTGGTGATGTTGTAGGTACTCAAATTGTAGTTTACAAAGGTGGAACAGTATCACCTGGCGGTGTGAGTGGTAGCAATTTTACCGTTACCTGGACTTATGATGCAAATGCTCAAGGTGGTGCTGACTTAGCAGCTAATCAATTTTATTACTTTACTATTTACTCTTACTCTTCTGGCGCATCCTGCAATACAAAATATTCCGGCACATGGAACCTGGCGAGTATGGCGCCTGTTATTACAAATGTAGCACCTTCCGGTACTTCATGTAATAACACCGGGTCTTCATTTAACCTTTCTTATACTTTCCCAAGCGGGGTGCCCAACCAGTATCAACTTATCTGGAACACGGCTGCAGCAACAGCAGGCTTTGTAAATAATCCTTCAAGCAATGCATCAAACACTTCTTGTGGGGCAAACTATATTACCCTGCCTTCAAGCCCTATTGTAGTTACAATACCTGCCGGAGTTCAGCCCGGCACTTACACAGGTTATATTAATCCAAAAAACTCTATCAATGGATATGACAATTGTACTTACAACGGACCTGGATTAGGTAACTGTCCTTCATTTACTGTAACTATTACAGCAGCTACCGCAGCACCTACGGGCACCACACCACAAGCCGTCTGCCCCGGAGCTACAGTAGCTGACCTTGTTGCAACAGGTACGGCCATTCAATGGTATGCAGCAGCAACAGGTGGTAGTCCGCTTGCTTCCAGCACTGCACTTGTAGCCGGTACACATTATTATGCTTCACAAACGTTAACCGGGTGTGAAAGCACAACACGATTTGATGTAACAGTTATAACTCCATTATCAGGTTCTATTAACGTACCTGGAGCATATCCAACACTTACAGGTGCAGGTGGATTATTTAATGCAATTAATACAAACGGTCTTGGAGGTAATTTAACAGTTAATATTACAGCTGACATAACTGAAACAGGTGCAAATGCACTGAACCAATGGACAGAGAGTTGCGGCAGCGGGTATACTGTTAATATAGTTCCTTCGGCTACATCACTAAGAACTCTGTCGGGGAATTTTGCAGGGGCATTAATTAGCTTAACGGGGGCAGATAACGTAACCTTTGATGGAAGATACAACGGAACTGGCACTACATCTTATCTTACTTTCAGTAATCTGAACACATCCGGGCAGACTTTTTCTTTCACTAATGATGCACAATACAACGTCATTAAATACTGCACCATAACAGGTGTAAACACATCAACAACAAGTGGCGTGGTTGTGTTTGGCACTGCAGGGAGTGGCACGGGTAATGATAATAATACTCTGGATTATTGCGATATAAAAGATGGTGCATCAACTCCAATGAATTGCATCTATTCTTTAGGAACAGCCTCAAAGGAAAATAGCAATATCACAATTTCTAATTGTAATATATATAATTTCTATAGCACTAGCGCAAGCCCATGCGGAATATCTGTTTCTACGAATAACACGCAATGGTCAATTACCGGAAATCGCCTTTTTCAAACTGCAACCAGGGCTGGAGGTGCAAATTATTATGGTGTTTTTGTAAATAATGCCGGAAGCGGATACAATATCAACAACAATATTATTGGATACTCAAGTTCAAGCGGTACTGGAACATTAACTTTTAGTCCTGGAGCAACCAATCGCTTTAACTGCATATATCTTACTGCATCTAACACCGGTACAATTAATAACATTACCGGAAATACTATTGCTAATATTTCCCTAGGAACTTCAAGTGGAGGCTCACTTGCAACACCTACATTCAGCGGTATTTATGTTTCATCAGGAAAATATTTAATTGACAATAATACTATTGGTTCTTTAACTGGTACAGGTGCACTTGCAGTAACCGTTTCAAGTGCTTTGGGTACAATCAACCCTGTAGCGGCAATAATGGTTAATTCAACTGCCAGCGGTCAAACTATCAGCAATAACAATATCGGTTCAATAACATTAACAAATGCAAGTGGTAATGTTGCAACTTATCTTGACGGAATTTATGTTAACAATGGAAGTTTATCAGTAAAAGGAAATACGATTGGAGGCTCAACTGTTAACAGCATTCAAATTGTTTCAAACGCTGGCGGATCAACGGGCTCAACAGCTTCCGGTATTCGCACAGCTGCAGGCGCTGCATATACAGACTCTGTATTAACCAACAATATAAAAAACATTACCAACGGAGCTGTAACATCTTCAAGTACAACTGGTGGTATAATAAGTTCATCGGGCGGTCAATTTATTATAAACGGAAACACCATATCTGCATTAACAAGTTCAGGAACTCAGGCTTCTACCGGTTCAGGTGCAGCTGTATTTGGAATAAGTATGGTTACAGGTAATTCTTCTGACCTCAGCATAAGTAATAATACTATTTATGACCTGACTGCAAACGGTGCCTCAAATAACGCTGCAATAATTGGTATTACCTATAACGGAGGAAGCAGCACATCAAACAAGATAAATGGCAATTTTATCCATAGTTTTAACCATACAGTTAACAGTTCAACATCTCAACAGATGGGTATTGAAGTTCCGGCTGGTTCAGGAGTTGCAACCGTGAGCAATAACATGATACGACTTGGGAAAAAAGCAGATGGTAGTGATTTCGGAGCAGATATCATTCTCTCAGGTATAAGTGATGGAAGTTCAAATGCTCAAAATATATGGTTTAATACTGTACTTATAAACGGTACAGCTTCAGCTTCTACCAATAAAACCTATGCATATAGAAGAATAGTAGCAAGCGGAGCCGATGATATAAGAAATAACATCTTTGCTAACAACAGAACCGGTTCGGGCACCCCAATACATTTTGCTTTTTCAACAAATGGCGTAACAGGACTTACTGCTGCGGGGTTTGATTACAACATTTTTCATTCGCTTACAAACACTGAATTCAGCATTAATAATGGCTCAACCAATTTAAGCGGTGCTGCAACACCTGCTTTGCGCCTTCAGGCAATGAGGGCTAATGCTCCTGCAGGGAATAACCTTCACAGTGGTATTGCAACGTTCAGTAAAATTAATTTTGTCAATGCTGCAGGCAATTCTTCAGCTGTAGATTTGCGTCTTAACTCAAGCACCTCAGCTGCAGATGCAGGTATTGCAATTTCTACCATTACCACTGACCGCGATGGAAGCCCTGCAACACGCCTTGACCCGCCAGATATTGGCGCTGATGAAGGAAGTTTTGCAGCACTAGATGCAACAACCGATATTTATACACCTGTTGTTTCAGTCTCATCCGTTTCGCCACTAAGTATCAGTTGCGGAACAACAGCAACAGTTACAATTACTGCTACTGTTACAGATGCAGGTATTGGTTTAGCAACAGGCGCTTTAGCTCCAACACTTTGGTGGAGACTTAGCACAGGTACATACGCTGCTTTACTCCCAACATCATCAAGTGGCAGTACATTTACTTATGACCTAAATTTAACCGGCCTTACTACCGGGCAAACTTATGAATACTATGTTGCTGCGCAGGATCAGGCTAGCACTCCAAATGTTTGGTACAGCTCTTATAATGCAACTACACCGGTTCATACAAGTGTATCGGCCACACCTTCTCCTGTTAATGCAGTACCATCAACTTTTACAACAACAGGTGGTGGCACTCCACTTTCAGGAACGGTTACAGTACCGGGCACATACCCAACTCTTACCGGGGCAGGCGGTTTGTTTGCTGCTATTAATACAAATGGTTTGAGTGGAGATTTAACTGTAAATATTACTAATAATACTGCCGAAACAGGCATCAATGGACTAAACGAATGGAGTGAATGCGGTATTGGTGGATACAAACTTACCATACAGTCAGATGGTTTATCAACTAACGGTGGACCCGTTAGAACATTATCAGGCACCTACTCTATCGATCTTCTATTCCGAATAAACGGTGCAGACAGAGTAACATTTAATGGAGGAACAGGAACAACCCGAAATCTTATTCTCAGAAATACAGACGGAACCTATGGAACTATAAATTTTGCTAATGACTGTGTTGGAGATAAAATAAATAACTGCGATGTTCAGAACAATGGTTCGTGCATTCAGGTATATGCTGCAATACCGGCCACCGCAAGTGTTATCATTGACAATAATGATTTGCACAATGATGTTACAAACACGACCACACTCCCAAATTACGGACTTTATGTAGGTAATTCTTCAGCTACTGTAACAGTTACTAATAATAAAGTTTATAATTACTTTGTAGGAGGCATTTACTTTAATTCAGTTTCAAATAATTGCACCATTACAGACAACAGCTGCTATTTAAGTGGATTTTCTATTGCTATTGGAACCTCTATTAATTATGGTATTTTCTTAAATGCCGGAAACAGCCATATCGTTACAGGCAACATTATCGGAGGTGATAATTCAACAGGAACAGGTTCAGCTTATACAATAACAAGCAATGGTCAGTTTACTGGTATTTATTTTGCCGGTGCAGCTGGAGGAACTCCTTCAGATATCTCGGGCAATCAAATTCAGAATATTTCATTGACAAGTAACAATTCACCTTACTTTTATGGAATAGATATAGAAAGTGGAAAGGCAAACATTGGTAAATCAGGTGCAGGTAATACGATCGGAAATGCTTCAGCTTCTCTTGGTATAACGGTAGGAGGTACTAGTGCGAACAATACATTAAGCAGAGGTATTTTCACAATTGGGAGCAGTTCTGCAGACGTAGTGAATATTTCATATAACACTATATCAAATATCATTGATAATGGAACTGGTACTGCCGGAAGTTTAAGAGGTATTAAAGCAGATGCATCCGGACCAGGCATTTCAATTGATCACAATACAATTTCTGACCTTACTTCTTACGGCAGAACCAACAATTACTCTTATTACGATGGCACACAAACATCATATGCAAGCAATACTTATCAGTTATGCGGAATATTAATAAGCAATACAAACTCCGGTGGTAGCCCTACTATTTCAGATAACACTATTTCAAATCTTAAATGTGCTGCAACAACCGCAGTTGGACCTGGTATTGTCGGAATTGGAATTGACAGAAACATAACCGGACAGATCTTTAGAAATAAGATTTTTGGATTTACAAATACTGCAACAGGCACGACCGCATTCCTGCAACCAGGTATACAGGGAATTAGACTTTGGGATGGCGCATGGAAGGTTTATAACAATCAGATAATAATTACCAACGGAAGCAATACAAATTATGTGAGAGCTTACGGAATAAATGATTGCACTGGCCAGGCAACAAATTATTTTTATAATTCGGTATATATCGGTGGAAGTCAAAACACAGGCACCAACACTACTGCCGCTTTTATTCAAACTTACACATCTAATACATTGGTATTAAGAAATAATATCTTTTACAATGAACGAATAAATACTGGCGGATCTAGCAACCACTATTGCCTATATT
>CANKAM010000034.1 GCA_947479755.1 Bacteroidota bacterium | reverse complement strand
GGAAACGAAGCTACAGGAACATTGAAAATTCGCGGAAAAGAAAACACTGAAACACTGAAGAACATTTCCATTACCGAAAACAACGGAACAATTAATGCAAAAGGAACGTTGACTTTTGACCGTAAAAAATATGATGTTGTATATGATACAGGAGCCAAAGACATGATTATTTCAAATGATGTAGCATTGGAAATTGCTATGACAGGAAAAAAATAATTTACTCTGGTAAATTCTAATAAAAAAGGCGACCCAAGGGTCGCCTTTTTTATTAGTACTATTAGAAATTACCCGTTGTATACATCATAGTTTACATCCATCCAACTGCCTCCGTTTACGCAGTCAATACCTTGTCGCTGCAAAAATGATGTTGCCTGTCCGCTACGGCCACCGCTGGCGCAACATAAAATAATAGGTTGTGGAAGTGATTTCAATTCATCCAGACGTTCCTGAATTTCCTGCAAAGGAATGTTAATGGAACCGGCTACATTTCCTCCCATAAATTCTCCGGGAGTTCTTACGTCTACAATTGTTTGTTTAGTGTTAGTCATTGTTATTGGTGTTATTGGTGATTTTATCTTTTTGAAACATGTTAAAAAACAGCCCACCCATCATAGCGCCATACAGTGTGCTGTTAAGCGGCTTTGAAGTTATGGCGCAGGTTCCGCTGGCGCAACCTACATAATGATAGTAGAGATAACCCGCAACTGCACCTACTGCAACGCCAATGATGGTGAGTAAATATTTTTTAATAAAGTTCATTGTTTATTTTTTTCAGGTGCAAAATTACCACATCAGCGGCCTGCACACAGCTACTTATGTTACAAAGCTTTTTGCAGAATAATAAAAAGTTCACTGTCTGCTCGTGGCGCAACAGAATTGTAACAGGGCTCACAGGTAATAAATTTAAAGCCTGTTTTAAAAAGCTGTTCGTATTCCTGTTTACTTCCCCCAAAAGGCGGTCCTTCTTTTTCAAACACTTTATTAAAAAGCAGTCCGGTCAGTTTGCCTCCGGGCGCAAGCAGCGTAAGCATTTTATCGCGATAGGCTGTGCGAAGCGAAGGATTTAGTGCGCAGAAAAAAGTCTGCTCAAGAATTAAATCATACGCACCGCTATGCTCAAAAAAATCACCAAGAATAATGTTGATGCTTTTATTGTCTTTGAATTTCCCTTTCAATTTAGTTACCAGCGTTGGCGCAATATCAATCAGTGTAACATTGGCAAAACCCTGCTGCAATAGATATTCTGCTTCATAGGTATTTCCGCAACCGGGAATAAGAATGCGAAGGTTTTTGTTTTGCAGTTGGTCAATGTAGGTTTTCAACGGGGGCGACACTGCGCCCAGATCCCATCCGGTAGTATTACTTTGATATTGGTTATCCCAAAATTGCTGACCTAAATCTTTTTCTTTCGGGTCGCACGAGCAGCATACAATTTCTTTATTTTTAGTTTCCATGGGTTTTAGTTTTTATCAATGAACAACATTTTAGCAGCAATAATAATCAACATAACAGCAAACACGCGCTTCAGCAACAGTTGCGGGATATCGGTGGCAAACTTTGCTCCGAAATAACTGCCTGCCATAAAAAACAGGGCCATAACCAATGAAGCCTTCACATCCACAAAACTTTTCTGATAATATTGAAAAACAGCCAATGCTCCAACGGGAAGCACCATCATCATCAATGCTGTACCCTGCGCCATTTGCTGCGAGTAGCCAAGTAACATTACCATTGCGGGAATAATAATGATTGCCCCGCCCAAACCAAGCATACCGCCCAGCATCCCGCTTACAATGCCAATCAATGCTATTACTATTGTATTTTGAATATCCATCTGTGTTTTGTTTTTGTTGACACAAAACTACAGCTACCCGAAGTTGTGGTTGGTGACTAATGTTACAGAAAAGAATTTTCAATGCTATTAAGCCATTGAAAGTAATCATCACCTTCTAAATCAACAGTAAGATGACTTGCCTGTGCAGCAGAATAATTACAAATTATGTGCGAACACAATTCAGTATCTTCTGTGATACTTCCTGCCTGCATTCTTGAGCGTGCAGCCAGTGCAACACCGCATTTAAATTGCGGAAAAAAATTGCCTGAAAAAATTTTCAATTCATTCAGAGTTGCCTCATCACAACCTCCGACATAAGTAACTGCAATTCCTACACCGCGCCACATATCTGAATGGCGCAATTCCGGAAAGCCAACTAATAGTTCATTTGTCTTTGCAGCATCACCCTTACTGATATACCAGAGGCTGCGGCCAAGACCCTGATAATATGCGGGCAATGCTTTTTCCGGAATATAGGTTGGCACTGCTTTCATGCGAACCGTTTGGCGATTGCGGAAAGTTCCATCGTAATAACCACAGCCATCGGCAACACGATAGCGCAGCAATGGAGGAAAACTTTCTATTAGTTGTTCTAACTCCAAAACCTCTTGTGCTATTGCCCAACCCAAACCTGCATAAATCTGTGCTGCATGTGGTTTTGCCAAATCATCTGCAAAATATTTCCAGATTTGCAATTGGTTATTGGCTGCAAAATCACGCAATCCAATTTGCATGGAAGCCGCTTCATAGGCAATGGAACGAAACTCGCTATCTGAACTTTCGCAATAATCAACAATCTTCTCCAAATCGCTTTCCCCTGCACAAAAAACTTTCGCAGCCTGATAGACTTCGCGAATGAATTCCATTTTTTGTGCGGCTGTATTCATGGCTGCTACTATTGACTAGCGACTACGGACCGCGGACTCATTCTCATAAAACCACATCACTTCTACGTCTTTTACAATTTCTTCAGAAGGCACAATCGCTTCATCACTGGAAGTATCTACTTCACCTTTCAGAGTTATTGTATAAGGATTTACCCTTATATCCGGTGAAGTTCCTTTCACTTGAGTACTTACCAAACGAAACATTGCAACAGCCATTTGTTCAAGTTTGTTAAGGTTAACAGCCACCTGTTTCATCAAATCTTTAGATTCCATATCAACAGTTATTGCCGACTGAAATTCACGCAGCATAGCAAGGTCAAACGGGTCAATGTATCTGTGTTCAAAAATGCGATTTTCATAGGGTAGCCATTCCAAAAAGAAATCCTGCATTCGTTTGTGCAGGTCTGCAAACTTGCGTCCTAAACCTTTTTCAGATGCAAATAATTCACGCAGTAATTTCAAATCTGTAAAGGCATTATTTACAAACAATACACAAGGAATAGCCCAGTAAACAGCCCAATCCCAGAAAATTTTCATGACCATAATCTGTGCGTTGCCCATCAGCTTATATTTCTCCTGGTAAATAGGTAGAAAGCTGTCAACCCAGGCCAGATGGGCTTGTTCATAAATCTGCGCTCGCAGAGCAATGTCTTCACCAGCAAGGTCACGCAAAATCAAATCGCCAAGCCAGGTATTGTTCAGTGAAATAAAATCGCTTCCGGGTGAATAGAACGGGTCAAGGAAAGCACCCGATTCACCGGTAACCGCCCAGCGGTTAGAAGAATAAATGCGTTGTGTATGGTGCGCAAAATGCTTAAGAATTCTGAAATCAAGAAGACCTTCTCCCCTGCCCAATGGTTCCAGCATTTTATAGGCAAGCGGTTCGTTCACTTTCATCCATTCTACTGATTTTTCATAGGTATTAAATGTATCAAACGGATGAATATCAGGGTCAGCAACAATACCAATACTTGTATTTTTTGTGCCCAGTGGAATTACCCACAACCAATAACCTTTATCTAAAAAATGAACCGTGCTCAGATAACGCAAATTGGGTTCCAGATAATTTTTCCATTCTTTGTTATCACTCCAATCATCAATATCAATAACACCTTTCAAACGCCACCATGATGTATTGATATGATGTTCCATTGGTTTCTGAAATTGCAGTTTACGTTTTAAAATACTTCCTCTTCCCGAAGCGTCAGCTACCCAGCGACAGGAAACAGTTTCTTCCACACCGTCTTTTATATAACTCACTTTATGACTGTGATCTGTGGACTCTGGACCACTAACCAATTCCACATTACTGACCTTTGCTCCCAGCAAATAATCTGAACCTTTCTCCTGTGTAAGTTTTGTCATGTAGTTTTCCAGTGTTCCGCGGTCTAACTGATGACTTGGAACAGGCAAGCGATAGCGAGGTCCTAATTCTACACGACTTGCAATATCTTCCTTAGTATGTGATTTGAAAAAGAAACGCAAACCATGTTTTGGCAGTTCGTGTTCTTCCAGATAGCCTTTTAAATCCAGCACTTCGCGTAGGTAATGACTGGCAAGCTCAACAGTTGATTCGCCTACTTTATGAGCAGCTAAAGGTGCTGCTGTATCTCTGCGCTCTAGCAAGAGGATTGAAATATCAGGCTTTGCATTTTTTAGTTGAATGGAAAGTGTGAGACCTGCAAGTCCGCCACCCAAAATAACAACATCGTATTTTTTCTGCATATTTTTCTTTACTTAGGACTGCAAAAATAAATAAAGGAATTACAGACAGTCTAAGAATTATGTGATAACAGTCAAATAAAAATATTGTTTACTTTGCATTGATGAAAAAGATAGTCAGTCATTTTTACAGCGAGAAACTGATATTGGCAGGCATCCTGCTTAATACCTTTGTTATTTATCTGCATTCGTTTGATTCGCTGTCTGCTTATTTTCCATTATTTATTTGGACTGATCATGCTTTTACCATTTATTTCCTTTGCGAACTGCTTGTTAAAATTCTTTTTTCGCACGAAGGTGCTTTCCGCAATTTTTCTGTTGGCATAAAAGAATACTTTAAAGATTCGTGGCATTACGTTGACTTTATTGCTATTTCCTGTTCTGTGCCTTCGCTACTACTTGCATTTAGTACACACGGTGTGTTCATTGAATTTTTTGTGGTATTCCGTGCGCTGAGAATTTTTAAGCTCGTTCGCGTTATTGAGTTTATTCCAAACGCCAATGAAATTGCACGCAGCGTATTTAAAGCGCTTCGCTCCGTATCGTTTATTCTGATTTCATTCCTTATTTACACCACCATTATTTCACTTATCAATGTCAGTCTTTTCAAACACAATTCACCCAAATATTTCTCCAATGGCTTTGAAAGTTTTTTCTCCACATTCATTGTATTTTCGGGTGATGGCTTTTTTGATGTAACTACAAACATTGTTACTCATGCCAGCCCTCTAAAAGGATTTTTTACCAAGATTTATTTTGCTGCAATTATTCTGTTCGGAAGTATTCTTGGTCTTTCGCTCATTAACTCCATTTTTATTGATGAGATGAACCGCGAAAGCAGAACAACTCTGGAGAAAGGATTAAAAGACATCGGCAAAATGCACGACACCGTTATTTCGCTTGAAGAAAAAATTCTGGATTTGGAAAAGAAAAATAACGAACTTCTTCAGGAAATAAGAAACAAGCAGCGGAATTAATTTTTCAGAACAATAAATACGCATACGTGTTATTAAGCCATAATAATCAGCATTCTAGAAAGCATTAACAACAAAGGCTAGGAAAGCGGCTATTGCTAAACCAAAAACATCTGCTATTTTTGCGCTCCCCTGATAAAAATCTGCCCGGAAATTGAGTAAGGAAGTCTACATAACCCGTTTAGCTAAATTTTTGCCCAACAGCCCTGTTTCAAATGATGAAATGGAAGGCATTTTGGGTATGATTGACGGCAAACCCTCACGCGGAAGGCGAATAGTGTTGCGCAACAACGGAATAAAAACACGTTACTACGCCTTGGATAAAGAGGGCAACATCACCCACAACAATGCCGGGCTTACAGCAGAAGCCGTAAAAGGTTTATTCGGTAAAGATTTCAATCCTGCCGACATGCAACTACTTGCCTGCGGCACTACTTCTCCTGATCAGTTATTGCCATCGCATGGCTCGATGGTGCATGGTGAATTAGCAAGTCCTGTTACCGAAGTTGTTACTTTTTCAGGTGCCTGCTGTGCTGGAATGCATGCTATGAAATATGCTTATATGTCGGTTCTTTCAGGCGAAAACAATGCTGTTTGCGCAGGTTCTGAACAAACATCATCATGGATGCTTGCACGCAATTTTGAAGAAGAAACACGCAGTCATCGGGAGTTAGATGAACTTCCAGTATTGGCTTTTGAAAAAGATTTTTTACGTTGGATGCTTTCTGATGGTGCAGGTGCTGCCCTGTTGCAGAATACACCTGCTGCTGATGGCCTCTCGTTCAAAATTGAGTGGATGGATTTATTCTCGTTTGCAGGAGAATTAGAAACCTGCATGTATGCCGGTGCCGATAAAAAAGAAGACGGAAGCCTGAAAGGCTGGAAAGAATACGAAGAACATGAATGGTTGGAGAAATCTATTTTCTCGCTGAAACAGGATGTGAAAATGCTGGACAAATTCATAGTTACCATTGGTGTGAAAAAACTGGCCGAAACACTGAAAAAACACAACATCGATTCTGCCAAAATTGATTTTGTATTGCCTCATATATCATCTGAGTTCTTCCGCAAGAAAATGATGGATGAAATGGCTTCCAATGGTATTCCTTTCCCTGAAGAAAAATGGTTTACCAATCTGGTACAAGTCGGTAATATTGGGGCAGCATCAATCTTCCTCATGCTGGAAGAATTGCACAAATCAGACAAACTGAAGAAAGGACAAAAAATTCTTTTACTGGTTCCTGAAAGCGCTCGGTTCTCCTATGCATTTTCGCTATTAACGGTTGTATAACATGCAAGCAATTGCAGAAGGAGAACAACTCCTGAAATTTATTCCTCAACGATCACCTATGGTGATGATAGACAAACTCCTTTTTTCCGATACAGAAAAATGCATTACGGGTCTGCATATTACGGAAGAAAATATTTTCTGTAATGATGGTTTATTCCGCGAGCCGGGATTGATTGAAAATATGGCACAAACTGCAGCTGTCCAAGCAGGTTACAATTCAAGTTTAAACTCAGAACAAGGCAAATACAAAGAAGCACCCATCGGTTTTATCGGTGCAATAAAAGATTTAAAAATCCATTTTCTACCTGCTGTTAATTCAGAAATAGTAACAGAAATTAAAGTAACTCACCAGATTTTTGACGCCACTGTTGTAAATGCTTCTGTAAGCAGCAACGGAGAAAAAGCGGCTGAATGCGAGCTTAAAATCTTCATCAAAAAAGACTAAATTCGCGCGGTTTCAAATTAAAAGAAAATGGAAAAAGAACAAGTGCCGCAGGACGATGAAAACCTGCTAGAAGGTAAGTTTACTGTAGTAAAGTATGCCCTCGACAAGAATGGGAAATACGTGAAAGTTCCAAGCGTTGGCTGGGAACCCGAAAACGTTGCGCTGAAACAAGCTTGGGAAGTTATCAATGAAAAGGTTGAAGATGCCCGCAAACGTGTTTTGTCAGGTGAAGTAAGTCAGCTGGCCTACTGGATTGAAAAAAACATGATGGACGAAAAACTTATTGGCGATTACATGGGCTTCTCAAAATGGAAAGTGAAAGAGCATCTTAATCCGCAAACATTCAAAACACTTTCAGAAGATGTTCTGAAAAAGTATGCAGAAGTTTTTAAAATTTCTGTTGAAGAGTTGACTAAAATAGCTTAAGCAAATAAAGCATTGATTATATCTAACTATAAGCACCAGCAAAGCGCGCACTGCGAGAACGGCACTGTTTCCAATCTTCTGAATTTTCATAAACTTGAATTGAGCGAGCCTTTGGTTTTCGGCATTGGCTCCGGACTTTTCTTCAGCTACATGCCTTTTTTGAAACTGAACGGAATGCCTGCAACTTCTTATCGCATTTTGCCGGGAGAAATTTTCCAGCGCATGACCAAACGCCTGAACATCAAAATAAAATCAGAGACATTCAGCGACAAGAAAAAAGCAATGGATGAACTTGATCGTGCTTTGGATAAAGGCTTACCTATTGGTATGCTTACCAGTGTCTTTTATTTACCTTATCTTCCAAAGGCATTTCGATTTCATTTTAATGCACACAATATTGTTGTCTTCGGAAAGCAAAACGGCAACTATTTAGTAAGCGACCCGGTGATGGATAATCCCACCGAAATTTCTTACGAAGATCTGATGCGCGCACGTTTTGCAAAAGGGGTGATGCCGCCAAAAGGCAGAATGTATTACCCAATTGAAGTGCCCACTCCAACCGAAAAGGAAATGAAAATTGCCATTATGAAAGGCCTTAACAAAACCACTTCAGATATGCTAACCATACCTGTACCTTTTTTCGGTTTGTGGGGTGTGCGTTTTCTTGCAAAACGCTTACGTACCTGGGATAAAAAATTAGGCGAGAAACAAGCAGGGCTTTACCTCGGAAACCAAATACGTATGCAGGAAGAAATAGGCACAGGCGGTGCAGGTTTTCGTTTTATTTTCGCTGCATTTTTGCAGGAAGCAAATGATATTATGCGCCAGGATTTGTTCAATGAAGCATCGGCTGAGATGACCATTGCTGGCGACCGCTGGCGCGAGTTCGCCTACCTTGCAGGTAAAGTCTGCAAGGGTCGTGCAACAAGCGACATCACCTATCCTTTGCTTGCCGATATTCTTTTGGATTGTGCCGACAAGGAAGAAAAGGTTTTCAAAAAACTGAAAAATCTTAAAGCCTGATGTCTGCTGCCATCAGCATTGAAAACCTTGTACATCGCTACAAAGATGCGGAGCAAGTTGCTGTAAATGATATTTCATTAGAAATAAAAGAAGGCGAAATTTTCGGTTTGCTCGGCCCAAACGGAGCAGGAAAAACTACTACTATTTCTATTCTTTCGGGATTACTTAAACCTATGCAGGGAAAGGTTACTATTCATGGTTTTGATGTAACACTACAAATTGACGAAAGCAAAAAATTGATTGGTGTTGTGCCTCAGGAAATAGCACTCTACCCTACTCTTACAGCAAATGAAAACCTTGAATTTTTTGGCAGTATGTATGGAATTCAAAAAGCGGCATTGAAAGATAAAATCAAAAACTATTTAAATTTATTCGGATTAGAGAATACGGGAAAGAAGCGCGTAGAGCAGTTTTCGGGAGGAATGAAACGCAGGTTGAATTTAATTGCATCGCTGCTGCACGACCCTAAAATTTTAATTCTTGATGAGCCTACGGCAAGTGTGGATGTACAGTCGCGCAATCTGATTATTGAGTTTCTGCGTGACCTGAATAAAAAGGGAACAACCATTTTATACACCTCGCATTACCTGGAAGAAGCAGAAAACCTTTGCACCGAGATCGCTATTATTGATGAAGGAAAAATTGTTATTCAGGGTTCACCACAACAAATTATCGGCAGTCAACCGGGGTTTGATAACCTTGAAACTATTTTCTTAAAACTGACAGAAAAAAAACTGAGAGATTAAATGAGATTTATAGCTGCAATAAAAAAGGAATGCCTTATTCTGCTTCGCGATAAAGCGGGACTTGCAATACTTTTTATCATGCCCTTGTTTCTCATCACCATCATGTCGTTGATACAAGATGCTCCTTTCAAGGATTACAAAGAGAATAAAATACCGATTGTGTATGTGGACAACGACAAAGATTCATTGGGAAGCATAATTGAAAAAGGATTGGTGAACTCCGGTATATTTTCTGTCATCACAGAAATTGATGGAACAGCTGCAAACGATGAAAACACAAAACAATCTGTAGCACGTGGAGAATATCGTTTAGGAATTATTATTCCCGAAGGAGCTACCAAAACGATGAACAAAAACGTGGAAAATCGTGTTGACAAAATGCTGGCAAATTTCGGCATGGCTGAAAAAGACAGCACTGTTTTTCAATCCGATTCTATTCAATTGATTATCCTGTTTGACCCGGCTGCTAAAATTGCTTTCCGAAGCTCAGTAAGCAGTACGCTGGATAAGTTTATCACCCGCACGGAGATGGAAACTATGCTCCTCATCTTCTCACAAAAATTGGGTGAAGCAAGTGGAATAAAACAGGAAGCAGCAATAGAATCCCGTCCGCTGATAACATTAAAAGAGATACAGGCAAACGACAGTAAAGTGGCGGAACTGCTTACCAATTCTGTTCAGCACAATGTTCCTGCATGGGCAATTTTTGCAATGTTTTATATTGTTATTCCGTTGGCTTCTTCCATGATCAAAGAGCGCGAGGAAGGCAGCGCACTGCGCCTGCTGATTATTCCCGGCTCATATATGACCTGCCTTTATGGAAAGATTTTTATTTACACCATAGTTTGTCTTATCCAGTTTATTCTAATGATGATGGTGGGCATTTATATTCTTCCTCTACTTGGTCTCCCGGCCTTTGAAATCGGACATAATTTTATCGCATTAGTACTAATGATAATTGCTTGTGCGCTTGCAGCCACAGGTTATGGTTTCATGGTGGGTTCAATTTTCAATAGTCATCATCAGGCAATGGTATTTGGTTCTGTGAGTGTTGTAATTCTTTCAGCCATTGGCGGGGTATTGGTTCCCGTTTATGTAATGCCGGGCATCATGCAAAACATTAGCATAATTTCTCCCCTGAATTGGTCGTTGAATGGACTAAACAATGTGTTTCTGCGGCAGACCGATTTTACAGCACTTGTTCCGGATATGCTGAAACTATTGGGGTTCTTTGTTGTTATGATTTTGCTGTCGGCTAAGTTTAATCAGATGAAGAAGTATAAGTAAGTTTGCAGACAAATGAAAACATCCGCTGTTTCCAACTACCTTTCTTTAATTAAATTCAGTCACACTGTTTTTGCACTGCCTTTTGCTTTGCTTGGTTTTTTCCTTGCGGTAAAAACCACTGAAAAAAATTTTGATTGGAAGCTGTTAGGTCTTGTTGTTCTTTGTATGGTTTTCGCGCGCAGCGCGGCAATGGCATTCAACCGACTTATTGATACCGATGTGGATAAAGACAATCCGCGCACTGCTATCCGTGAAATACCTGCCGGAATTATCGGCAAGGGTTCAGCATTGGTTTTTGTGATTTTGAATTCATTTTTCTTTATTGCTGCTACTTATTTTATCAATACCATTTGTTTCTATTTAAGTCCGGTTGCACTGCTGGTAATTCTTGGTTACAGCTATACCAAACGTTTTACTTTTCTTTGTCATTTAATTTTAGGATTGGGGTTATCTCTTGCACCGATTGGTGCATGGTTGGCGGTAACGGGTGAGTTTGCATTACTTCCTGTTTTATTTTCGTTTGCCGTTTTATTCTGGGTAAGCGGCTTTGATATTATTTATGCTTTGCAGGATGAAACATTTGATAAATCAAAAGGACTGCATTCCATTCCCGCATCCATCGGGACAAAAAACTCACTCTTGCTATCTTCCGTTTTCCACTTTTGTTCTGCGGCATTTATTCTTGCAGCAGGAATTATTAGCGATGCAGGAATTTATTACTGGATTGCTGCTGCCATCTTCAGCGGACTACTGCTTTACCAACATAGCCTTGTAAAACCAAATGATTTGAGCAAAGTGAACATCGCATTTTTTACCACTAACGGAATTGCCAGCATTGTGTTTGCTTCGCTTGCAATAGTAGATTTATATCTATGAACTTAGTCATTGTGCTTCCGGGTGAGGCACTTCCGCAGGAATATTTTGATGTGCGGTATGAAGTGTTGCGCAAGCCTTTGGGAAGTCCTCGCGGGTCTGAATTACTGACTGATGATGACAAATCTATTCATGCGTACATTTCAATTGAGGATAAAATTGTTGCCGTAGGAAGAATTGCCCTGCTTGCGGGTGATGGCTCAGTAAAAGATCCTGTTGGCAGTAATTGTCCTGCATTTGAGCCTTTAGGTGAGGATGTTAAAATAGTTTTAACAGACGACAAAGGCGAACCTTTTGCTTCGCGTTTACGACCTGCCGTTCAGGTAAGACAAATGGGAACACTTCCTGAATTTCAGGGAAAAGGATTTGCTGCAAAAGTGCTTGCTGCACTGGAAGAAACTGTCAAACAACATTGGGATGCAAGAACAGGTTGGCTGCAGGCGCGCATTGCCGCTATTCCATTTTATGAAAAATGCGGATGGACGACTTATGGGGAAGAATACGATGTAAACAAGGTGGGTGCGCACCGCAGTATGTGGAAGAAACTATAATTCCTAAATGACGAATCACTTTTTCACAGTCCGATTAATTTCAATAATTTTGTTGTTATGAAATATACACTTCTTCTCTTCGCGCTACTTTCGTTTTCTGTTGCATCAGCTCAGACCGAAACAACTACCGACACTATTTACAGCAATAATACCCCGGCTGGTTTGCTGAAAAAATCAGGTGTTGGTTTTATTGCCTATTCATTAGACGGTAAGCAACGCCTTATAAACATTAAGGAAAACTACTACCGTTTTGCAAACGGCTCAATTGCATACCCCGATGTTACAGTGCGCTCGGCAGAAAAAACACTGGAGATAATTACTGACAATGGACTTTTCAGCAAAAGCGGATTGGACGAAAATAAAGTAAAGGAGTTTATTAACCGCTACTCTACTCCGCCAGCAGTTCAACAACTACAGCGCGAAATCCGTCAGGAAATTAATTCTGAAATACGCTAATGAGATTTCTTTCTGCTCTTGTTTTAGTATTAATGCTTGCGTCTGTTTCATATTCACAAACAACTTACAAGGCAACAAATTTTACATGGGAAAAAGTTGCAGTGCTTAGCTTTTCAGATACCAATCCTGAATGGGACGTTTCGCTGCAAAACATTGAAGTGCCTGCTCCCGGTGGCTCTTCGTATCGCTCACAGTTGCGTGCCATGAAAGAAGAAATGCGCAAAAAATATCCTTTAAAAAGAGGAGATAGTTTTCAACCTTCTTATAAAACAGATACTATTTCGCCTGTAATTGTAGGACAAAGTTTTGAAGGAAACATTGCCCAAAACAGTATTCCTAATGATAACGACATGGCTATTTCCGATTCAGGAATTATTGTTTCGGTTATCAACTCACGTGTGCTGATTTACGATACTAACAACGACACCATTCTGAAAGTTAAATCACTTGGTTCATATGCTACCAGCCTAAATGCTACCGACTCCAAGTTTGACCCCAAGATGGTTTACGATCCGGATGCCGACCGCTTTATCCTGGTTTTTTTGAACGGCAGCACTTACCAAAAAAGCAAAGTAATTGTTTGTTATTCGCAGACAAATGACCCCATGGGCAACTGGAATTCATATGCACTGAGCGGCAATCCTCTGAGCAATGATACCTGGAGCGATTACCCCGTAATTGGAATTTCGAACCGTGATTTGTATATTGGTGTAAATACATTTACAAACGGCTCAAGTAACAATTCGGGCTTTACTGAAACCTGCTTGTGGCAGGTAAGCAATTACGATGGATATGCAGGAGCATCACTCACCACACAATATTATCACGATATTTTTCTCGACAACGGAATTAAATCTATATTCAATATTTGCCCTGTTAAAGGAGGAACAAAACCTTACGGACCTGATATGTATTTGTTGAGCAACCGCGCCACTTCTTACAAGAACGACTCAATTTTTCTGCTGCACATTTCCGACAGCGTAAAAAGTAACAATGCATCGTTGCAGATAAAATTTCTTACATCGGATGTGAAATACCTGTTGCCACCTGAAGCACATCAGCAGGGAACCAACACCTTTGATACCAACGATAATCGAATATTGGGTGGATTTTACGAGAACGATGTTATACAATTTGTGCAGGCCTGCATGAATGAAACTACGGGCCTTTCCGGTATCTATCACGGGTTTATTGAAAGTCCGGGAGCGAATAGTCCTAATGTCAGGGCAACCATTTTGGGAGATGACAATCTTGATTTCGGATTTCCTAATATTTCTTACTCTGGGCGCGACCACCGCGATCAGGAGAGTATTATTACTTACAACCATACTTCGCCCAATGATTTTGCAGGTTTCTCTTACGTGTATTATACCAATGACGGAACCTATTCATCATTTGAAAAAATCAAAACAGGTAATAACTATGTAGATGCTTTTGGTGATGGTGATTACGAGCGATGGGGTGATTACAGCGGATCACAACGCAGGTATAATGAAACCGCAACGGTTTGGGCTGTTGGTTCATTCGGGCAGCAGACCAAAAAAAACGGAACATGGATTGCAGAACTTACCAGCACCGATTCCATTCGCCCTGATGAGTTTCCTTCGCTGGAAATAACAGCCTATCCTAATCCTACGGTTGATTTGGTAACACTTAACTTTTTCATGGAGCAGACCGCTGATATTTCGGTTGACTTGTATGATATGAACGGACGCAGGGTAATTTCATTATTTCAGGATCAGGCTAAATTCGGACAGAATATTTTTACGTTTTCAACGGCACCGCTTGCAGCGGGTATTTATTTCGCCACCATTACCAGCGAAGAAAAGCACATTTATAAACAGAAAATTGTAAAGGCTGCAAGGCCTTAATTGATTAATGGAAGTAAAAGAAGGATTTGATTATTTTAACTGGGTATTGCTCCCGCTGATTATCTATTTCGCGCGCATGACAGATGTTACGTTGGGAACCCTGCGCATTGTTATGATATCAAAAGGCAAGCGCAAGATTGTACCCATCATTGGCTTTTTTGAAGTCTTGTTGTGGCTGATAGCCATAGGACAGATTATGCAAAACTTGAGCAATGTTATGTGCTACTTTGCATGGGCTGCAGGATATGCCACCGGAACATTTTTAGGATTAACCATAGAGCAGGCACTGGCCATAGGCACGCAGGTAATACGCGTTATCACAAACAAAAACTCTGATGCTTTTCTAGAGGATCTGAAAAAAGAGAAACACGGTTTCACCATTATTGACGGACAAGGAGCTATGGGTCCTGTTAAAGTTATTTTTATTGTGGCCGAACGCAAAAATGTAAAACAGATTTCGGAGTTTATTGATCGCCATTTACCAGGCTCGTTCTACTCGGTTGAGGATATCCGCGAAACCAATCAAGGTGTCTTTAACGAGAGCAATACCCGCAAACTTAATTTTGCGAGAGTGCTGCTGCCGTTAAGAAAAGGCACTTAATATCTGCTATTTATCTATGCCTTCCAGCGAAAGCATAAAGGAATATTTAAGCGCCACCTCTTTTAAATAATCAAAACGTCCTGAGGCACCACCGTGTCCGAAATCCATATTGGTATGCAATAACAATACGTTGTTGTCTGTTTTGGTTGCACGGAGTTTTGCCACCCATTTTGCTGGTTCAAAATACTGCACCTGACTGTCGTGTAGACCGGTTGTTACCAGCATATTGGGGTAGTTCTTTTTCTCAATATTTTCATAAGGCGCATAGCTTTTCATGTAGAAATAAGCGTCTTTGTTCTTCGGATTTCCCCACTCGTCAAACTCGTTGGTGGTAAGCGGAATGCTTTCATCTAACATCGTGTTAACCACATCCACAAAAGGAACGGCTGACACTACACCGCGCCACATATCGGGAGCAAGGTTTATGACTGCCCCCATCAGCAGGCCACCTGCACTGCCACCCTCTGCATAGAGGTGTTCTTCACTTGTATATTTTTCTTTGATAAGAAATTCACCGCAGTCAATAAAGTCGGTAAAGGTGTTCATCTTTTTCATCAACTTGCCGTCATCGTACCACTGGCGACCCATTTCCTGTCCGCCACGGATGTGACCAATGGCAAAGGCAAAACCTCTGTTGAGCAAACTCAGGCGACCACTTCCGAAATAGGCATCAATGCTGTTGCCGTATGAGCCATAGCCGTAGAGTAAGAGCGGAGCTTTTCCGTTTTTCTCGAATCCCTTTTTGTAAACGATGGAGATGGGAATTTTTGTTCCGTCTTTGGCCGTTGCATACAGGCGCTCTGTAACATAATCGGCAGCGTTGTAGCCGCCAACTACTTCGGCCTGCTTCAAAAGTTTTTTCTCGCGGGTAGCCATGTTGTAATCAATGGTTGATGAAGGAGTAACTAAGGAGGTAAACTGGTAGCGCAGGGTTGAGCTGTTATAGTCGGGGTTTGCACCCGGCCATGCTGCATAGGCAGGCTCGCCAAAATCAAGCACATGCTCTTTGCCGTCTGCAAGGCTTTGAATGGTTAATTGTGTTAAACCGTTTTTGCGTTCGGTGAGCACAATAAAATCTTTGAATTCATCAACACCTTCGAGTAATACATCGCTTCGGTTGGGTATAATCTCCTTCCAGTTGCTGCTTTCGGTCTTGTCGAGCGGGCACTCCATCAAGCGGAAGTTCTTTGCATTCCAGTTGGTTTTGATAAGGAATTTATCGGCAAGCGGGGTAACAGAATAGAGCACATCTTTCATGCGGGGCTGAAACACCTTGAAAGCTGCATCGGGTTTAGCAGCATCAATCATGCGGTAGTCAGAACTCATGGTGGCCTGCGAACCAATAACAATGTATCGGTTGTTCTTAGTTTTAGATACGCCTATGTAATTGGATTTATCCAGTTCTTCGTACACGGTTACATCGCTGGCGGCATCTGTGCCCAGTGCATGGCGCTTAATTTTTTCGGATAAAAGGGTTTCGGGATTTTTGGATGTATAGAACAGTGTTTTGTTATCGTTGGCCCACACGGCACCGCCTTCGGTACGGGGTATGGCATCTTTGTAAATCTCGCCTGTTTCAAGATTTTTTACATGAACAACGTATTCTCTGCGCGATATTTCATCCACACCATAAGCCACCAGTTTATTGTCTTCGCTGATTTCAATTTCGCCAATATCGTAATAGGCTTTGCCTTCGGCCATGGCATCTACGTCCAGCACTATTTCTTCGGGGGCGGTAAGACTGCCCTTTTTGCGGCAGTATTTGTAATATTCTTTGCCCTCATCGGTGCGGGTATAATAGAAATAGCCATTATTGAAAACTGGTACGCTTTCATCTTTTTCTTTGATACGGGCTTTCATTTCTGCAAACAATTGCTGCTGAAAATTTTTAGTGCCGCTCATCATAGTATCTAAGTAGGCATTCTCGGTTTTCAGGTAATCAACCACTTTGGTGCTGTCGGGGCCATTTTTAAAGTAGTCTATCATCCAGTAATAGTTATCGGTAACGGTATCACCGTGAAGGATGCGTTGCAGGGGCTTCAGTTCGGCAACGGGGGCCTTTACGTCGGGCCATTGGTAAGGGGTTGTTTTCATATCAGAAGAGTTGTTGCAGGCTGCCAGAAGGATAAGGCCTGTGAATAAGAGTAGTTTGTTATACATGAATGCGGGGTTTGGGGCAAATGTAATTGTAACAATTTTCAAATTTATACAAAGACTAATAATACGTTATTAACCGCTCGGTAATATAAATAGGCTTGCCATCAGCAAAATCTGTTTTCTGCGTCCAGTTCTGGCGCTTGTCGTAATCATAAGTATAGGTCATTGTCCATTTCGGGTCGCCATTATCTTTGTATGAAATATAGCTTGCTACATTTCCTTTGCTATCATAAGTGCGGCCAACGCGCTCCAGCATATTGCCTTCAGCAGAGTAAAACTTACTTTCTGTTTCCCTGTTATTTTTATCGTAAACAAAGGTTTGCTTAAATGAAATCGCGCCAAAGTTATCGTACTCAATAGATTCAATCATATTGTTATTGCTATCATAGTGATGTGTTTTATGCAATACATTTTCGCCTTCTGGGTTGGTGGTGTAATGTTCTATCTCATTGTTGTTGGCATCATAGCGCATGGTATCTGTCCAAATCCCCTCTGATTCAGAACTTACAAAAGTGCAGTTGCCTCTGCTGTCATATCTATAAGTGGAAATCTCAACCAGAACGCCTTCCTCATATTTACTCACCTCTGTGCAGTTGCCTGCAGCATTATAGGTGCAGGTATAATTCCACACCAAATAACCATCAGCCATATAACGGTTGCCTTCCAGCTGCTTGTTGTTGGCATCAAACACAAAACTCCACTTTTCGCTAATGCTGTCATTCAGTTCGTAATAAACTTCTTCGGTAATATATCCTGCATTATTGTAGCGATAGGATTTTGGTGCTTCGGCAATAGTGTCTTTTACTGCTTTGCCTTTTTCAAGACGAATACTGTATTTGACTTCTTTAAGTGAAGTTACTGATCCTTTCAGATAGGACTTTTCGAGATCATTTCTTTTGTCGGATGTAGATTGTGCTGATGCAAAGAAAGATGAAACCGAAAAAAGAAGTATAGGCAGAATAACTTTCATAAAATGAGATTAGATTGTTGCTAAAAGTACTATTAATGGAAAGATAACATTCCTCAGCTAGGCAATCATTACTTCAGTAAGTGGCCTGCTTTGTAAAAATACTTCTTGTAATAAGCCTCGTCAAGGTCACTGATAATTACGCCTGCCTGCGTAGTAGCGTGTGCAAACTTTCGCCCCTGCAAATAAACACCAACGTGTGATATTTGTCCTTTCCAAATTTTAAAAAAAAGCAAATCGCCTTCTTGTGCCAGTTTAATATTAATGGGCTTAACCTTAGTAAAAATATCACGCGAACCCCCTTCTAGTGTTTTGCCAAAAACTGATTGATATATTTTATTAGAAAAGCCTGAACAATCAATTCCTTTAGCTGTTTCACCTGCATAACAATAAGGTGTATTAAGCCATTTATAAATTTCGAAATAAAGGTTCATATTAACACAACTGTCAACTTTTAATCCTTTACTTTCAAAATACTTAAGTGCGGCAAGGGTATCGAGTGCTGGTATTTTAAACTTAAGAGAATCAGTTTGTGCACTTACACCAAATATACAAAGCAGAATAAAACAGGAACAAATAATTATTTTTCTCACGCTCTAAAAATACAATCGTTACGCATACTGTGAACAAAAAATTACTCTCTTCATAATAGCCTACCTGATATTCAGACTTTGTATCTTCGCACAACAATCAACATCGTGCAGGAGTTTAAAAATCTATTATTTGCAGGCATTGTTCATCCCTTTACCAAGTGGGTGCTTATAGCTGTTTCTGTACTGCTCATTATTTCTGTATTCCTGCTAATTGCGTTTCAATTTCAACCTGAGTTCAGCAATTCTGCTTCATTTAATGAATTAATTAAGGACTTTAATCTTACTGATTTTCTACTATTCATGCTTGTAGGTTTTCTTGCCCAAATGATAGACGGTGCATTGGGCATGGCTTACGGAATAAGTTCTACAACATTTCTTCTCAGTTTAGGTTTGCCTCCTGCATCCGCCAGCGCAAGTGTTCATGCTGCCGAAGTAGTTACCACAGGTGCATCGGGCTTGTCGCATCTGAAGTTTAAAAACGTTAACAAAAAACTGTTTCGCAGTTTGGTTATTCCGGGTGTTATCGGTGCAATAATCGGAGCATTTTTACTGAGTTCAATTGATGGCAACATAATTAAGCCGTACATAGCAGCCTATCTGTTTGTGATGGGCGGAGTAGTAATTTTTAAAGCACTGTTTAACAAAGCAAAGAAGAAAAAAACAAAACATATAACCTCTCTTGCCTTTGCCGGAGGGCTGCTGGATACAACCGGTGGTGGAGGCTGGGGAGCAGTTGTAGTTTCTGGTCTGTTATACAATGGTCGAAACCCACGCTATACAATAGGTTCGGTTAACCTTGCCGAGTTTTTTGTGGCACTGGCAGGTGCAAGCACCTTTACTTTTATGCTAGGCATCGACAACTGGATAGTGGTAACAGGACTTATGAGTGGTGGTGTTATTGCCTCGCCCTTTGCAGCTTATTTATGTCAGAAGGTAAACAACCGCACGCTGATGCTCATTGTTGGTGCCGTAATAATTCTGCTCAGCCTGAGAACAATTATGCTTTCGTTTTAAGAACTAAAAAAATAATTCGGTATGGGGTAGCTTTTATTACCTTTGCACTCCGATGAGTTTTGTCTATCCCGAATTTCTCTTTGCACTCTCGGCTCTCTCTATTCCCGTATTTGTTCATCTTTTCAATTTCAGACGCTTTGTTACCGTTTATTTCAGCAATGTGCAGTTTCTGCGCGAAGTAAAAATTGAAACACAATCGCGCTCACGACTTAAACACTTACTGGTATTGGCTGCACGACTGCTGACTATAGCTTGTCTAGTATTAGCATTTGCACAACCCTTTATTCCTGCAAAAAACAGCAGCGCCAACACACCCGAAGGTGCTGCAAGCATTTTTGTTGATAATTCATTCAGTATGGAAGCCAACGGAACTTCTGGAACAATGCTGGATGATGCGAAGAACAAAGCAAAAGAAATTGCTTCAGCATTTCCATCTTCGCAGAAGTTTCAATTGCTCACCAATGATTTTGAAGGACATCAACAACGCCTGGTAAACCGCGAAGAATTTCTGGAGTTGTTAAACGAAGTGAAAATCAGCCCTTCGGTAAAAACACTTTCCGAAATTTATTCAAGACAAAAAGACGCACTCAAGTCACAAGGAAATTCAGGCGGAAGCAACTACATCATTTCTGACTTTCAGAAAAGCGTGAGTAATATTGAAGAGATAAAAGCAGATAGTTCTTTATCTTGCTATTTTATTCCTGTAACTCCTGCGCAAAGCAACAACCTGTATATCGACTCCTGCTGGTTCTCCACTCCTATCCGTCAGATTAACCGGCCGGAGGAACTAAAGCTGAGAATAAGAAACAACTCAGACGAAAATTATGAAAATATTCCTATAAAATTGATGCTCAACGGCACACAGAAAGCGTTGGCAAGTTTTACGATAGCGGCACAATCTGAAACTGAAGTTCCGCTTTCGTTCACGCTTTCAGAAACAGGGTTGCAACTTGGCGAACTGACCATCACTGATTATCCAGTAACGTATGACGACAAGTTTTTCTTCACGTTCAATGTGGCAAAAAACATTCCGGTGCTTTGCATCAAAGGTAAAGAGGAGAGCAAACCGATTAATTCTCTTTTCGGAAACGACCCCTATTTTATTCTCGATAATCAGAATGAAAAAAATGTGAATTATACTTCATTGCCAAACTACTCATTGGTTATCGCAAATGAAATCAGCTCCATTTCATCTGGACTGACGCAGGAACTGAAACGCTTTGCACAGGCAGGAGGAAGTGTGATGATTATCCCTGCTCAGAATTCAGACATCACTTCATACAACGAGCTGTTGCTTTCCCTAGAAGCAGGAAGCATTTCCGGAAAAGACAGCAGTGCATCAAAAGTGAGCAGCATTAATTATCAAAGTGAAATTTTCGCCAATGTTTTTGAAAAGAAAAAAGAAAATAAGAACCTTGACTTACCTGTTGTTTCAAAACATTATATCATTTCTAAAAACACCAAAACACGCGAAGAAATTCTGATGCGTCTGAGCAATGGTGAAAGTTTTCTTTCGAAATATGTTTCAGGAAAAGGTATTACATATCTGCTATCTGTAAGCCTTTCAGATGAGTTTAGCAACTTTTCACGACACGCACTTTTTGTGCCAACGCTTTACAATATTGCCTTGTTCAGTCAGCCGGTGCGACCGCTTTCTCATACAATAGGAAAAGAACAATCAACTGAATTTCCCAATACCAATATCGCAGGGGAAAGTGTTTACCGCATTACAGGTTCTTCCAACTCATTTGAAATTATTCCTGAGCAGAAAATTATTGGTCCGCTTACATCAGTAGTATTCGGCAACCAACTGAAAGAAGCAGGAAACTATTTACTGAAAGCAAAGACGGACACACTTTTCGGACTTTCATTTAATTACAACCGCAAAGAATCTGTGCTGAACTATTTTAGCACCACAGAGTTGGAAACAATGGCTGAAAAAGCAGGAAGTGGAAATTTTTCAGTAGTAGAAACAAATAATAAAAGTCTTGCAATAACTTTGACCGAACTGAATGAAGGAATAAAACTGTGGAAATGGTTTGTGTGTCTGGCACTTGCTTTTATTATTTCAGAAGTATTATTGATACGGTTATTAAAATAAACCCTTCGACTATGCTCAGGGTGACAAACTAAAAATAAACAACATGGATCTTCTTATCAAATCTGCAAAAGTGGTTGACCCCGCTTCAAAGCACAACGGAAAAACAGTTGACATTCTAATACGCAAAGGCAAAATTGAGAAGATTGGAAAAGACCTGAAATCAGAAGGTAAAATAAAAGTGTATGATCACAAAGGCCTGTGCGTTTCTCCCGGCTGGTTTGATATGAATGTGAATTTCCGGGAACCCGGATACGAACAAAAAGAAGACTTGATGAGCGGAATAAAAGCTGCTGCTCAGGGCGGTTTTACAGGTGTTGCGTGCAAACCATCTACCAATCCACCACTGCATACCAAAGCAGAAATTGAATTCGTAAAAAACAAAACAAAAAACCAGATAGTAGATGTCTTTCCTATAGGAACGGTTTCAAAAGAACGAAAAGGAAAAGAACTGGCTGAAATGTTTGACATGCACAATGCTGGTGCTGTAGCATTCTCAGACGGAAAACAAGCGATAGAAAACCCCAGATTACTTTCACTTGCCATGCTTTACACAAAAGGATTTAATGGCTTAATCATCAGTTTTCCAGATGATGCAAGAATATCTGCTTCAGGAAAAATGAATGAAGGTGAAACAAGCACCACACTTGGAATTCAGGGAATGCCTGCAGTTGCAGAAGAGTTACAAATTTCACGCGATATTTTTCTTGCAGAATACAACGATACACCACTGCACATATCTTCGGTAAGTACTGCAAAATCTGTGGACTTAATAAGGCAGGCAAAGAAAAAAGGATTGAAAATAACTGCCGATGTAACACCACACCACCTTTCATTAGACGACAGTTTACTCACCGGATTTGACAGCAACTATAAAGTAAAACCACCATTGCGCGGCAAAGCCGATATTAAAGCCTTAGTAAAAGGTCTGAATGACGGAACAATAGATGTTATTGCCAGCGACCACAGTCCCGAAGACGAAGAAAACAAGAAGGTAGAATTTGATTATGCCGCTTTCGGAATAATAGGTTTGGAAACATCTTATGCAATAGCAAACACTGGACTTTCAGATGCGCTGACACAAGAACAGCTAATTGAAAAAACAGCAATTAACCCACGGAAAATATTAAATCTTGATATTCCTTCTGTGAATGAAGGTAACGATGCCAACCTTACACTATTCAATCCAACGCTGAAATGGACATTCACGGAAAAAGAAATCCGCTCTAAATCTAAAAACACTCCCTTCACTGGAAAATCCTTTACAGGAAAGGCTTTAGCAATCTACAACAACGGGCAGTTCAGCGAGTGTGGATAAGGTAAAAAACACTACTTTTGCACACTTATTTTAAAGAATGAACGAACTAAAAAAACAACTCAACACAGTTGAGGAGGCAATCACAGATATTATAGCAGGAAAAGTGGTGATTGTGGTAGATGATGCCGACCGCGAAAACGAAGGAGATTTTATTACAGCAGCCCGCAACGCAACTCCCGAAGTAATCAATTTTATGGCAACACATGGACGCGGGTTAATCTGCGCTCCGCTGATTGAAGATCGCTGCAATGAACTTGGTTTACAATTAATGGTAACAGATAATACTGCCGTTTATGAAACGCCCTTCACCGTTTCAGTTGATTTAATCGGGCATGGATGCACTACAGGAATTTCTGCAAGTGACCGCTCAAAAACAATTAAAGCATTAATTGACCCGAACATAAAACCGGAAGAACTCGGAAAACCCGGACATATATTTCCACTAAAAGCAAAACGCGGTGGCGTTCTGCGTAGAACAGGGCATACCGAAGCCACTATTGATTTAGCTCGCATGGCAGGTTTTGAGCCTGCAGGTGTTTTGGTTGAAATCATGAACGAAGACGGAACAATGGCTCGTCTTCCCGAATTGCTGGAAATGGCAAAAAAATTCAACCTGAAAATTATTTCAATTGAAGATATGATTGCTTATCGCTTGCGCACGGAATCATTGATAGAGCGCGAAGTGAAGATAAAACTACCCACTAAACTGGGAAACTTTGATTTGTATGCCTACAAACAAACAACAACAGGACAAGAGCATTTAGCCTTAGTAAAAGGCGAATGGAAAAAAGATGAAGCTGTGTTGGTTCGCGTTCACTCTTCCTGTTTAACGGGCGATATTTTTGGTTCGTGCCGCTGCGATTGCGGACCTCAATTGGAAAAAGCGATGGAAATGGTGGAGAAAGACGGCAAAGGCGTAATTGTTTACATGAATCAGGAAGGAAGAGGAATTGGTTTGCTGAACAAACTGAAAGCATACAAATTACAGGAAGAAGGACGCGATACTGTAGAAGCCAACTTAGAACTGGGTTTTAAAATGGATGAACGCGATTACGGTGTTGGTGCGCAAATATTGCGCGACCTTGGTATTTCTAAAATAAAACTACTTACTAACAATCCTACCAAACGAGCAGGACTTATAGGCTATGGATTAGAAATAGTTGAAAATATTGCACTTGAAATAGAATCAAACGAACACAACAAACTTTACCTGCAAACAAAAAAAAATAAAATGGGTCACGACCTGAAAATCAATCAGTAATGCAGCATTGTTAATAAAGTTTAGAAAAAATAAAATTTGCTGTTGATTTAGTTCATAATGATTCTATATTTGCACCCGCTTTAAAAAAGCCGATTCCGTAGCTCAGCTGGTAGAGCATTACACTTTTAATGTAGTGGTCCTGGGTTCGAATCCCAGCGGGATCACAAAAAAAGCCTTACTAATTAGTGAGGCTTTTTTTGTTTCATTAAATTAAAGCAATAAAAAAGGAGGCAATTGCCTCCTTTTTATTGCTGAACATATATTCAGAATTAATTACCTTTCTTTTTCAAAGGTGAAGTTGTAGTTCCGCTTTCAGTTGATTTGTTAGCATCACCTTTTTTACCAAGTGTACTTGGTTTTTTAGCAGCTTCTTCAGCAGCTTTTTTTGCAGCTTCTTCTTTTGCTTTAGCAGCAGCAGCGTCAGCTTTTGCGCTTTTTGCATCTACTTTAGCATCTTTCAGATCTGATTGAGCTTCAGCAGCAATTGCTGCAAGTGAATCTAATTTTAATTTTGCATCAGCTGCAAGTGAATCTAATTTTGTTTTTTCAACTGCTGCAATAGAATCTAATTTCTTTTGCTCTGCTGCTTTCTTTTCTGCTTCGCTGGGTCCGCAAGCTGCAACAGCCAACATTCCACCAACTACTAATAATGACAATACGTTTTTCATTTTTATTTTTTGATTTAAGGTTTAGATCGACAAAAGTAACTTTTTTAATAATTAATTTCGCGGCAATGTGAAATATTTATCTTTGCACCGATAAAATTTAAACTAACATAATAATACAATTAATAACCTAAATCAAAACAAACAATGAAAACAACACAATTCAATTTCTCTAAAATCGTTTCAACTGCTAAATATCTTGGTGTAGCAGCATTATTTATTGGCGGTCTTGCTACTTTTTCAGGTTGCGCTACTAAAGGTTGCACAGATGAAACAGCAAGCAATTATGATGCAACTGCGACAGAAGACGATGGCTCATGTTTAGATGCAGGTATAGAAGGATGTATGGATGCTACTTCTGACAACTATGATGCAACAGCTACCGTTGATGATGGTTCTTGTATCCCAGCAAGAGATAAGTTTATTGCTGCATACTCGTGTCAAGAAGTATGTGGTCCTGATAATTATACTTATAACATGACTATTGTTTCTTCAAATTCAGGAGCCTTAAAAGTAATCATCCAAAATCTTGGTGATTTTTCTACTCAAGTTGACGCTTTAGCAACTGTAAACGGAAGCAACATTACTATTGATGCGGCAAGTTACAACAACGTATCTTTCACTGGTTCCGGCTCATTAAATGGCAACGTTCTGACACTAACATATACTGCTACAGACAATGCTAGCGGACAAAGTATTACCTGCACAATTACTGGCACTAAACAATAATTGATGTTTTAAAAAAAAAGGAGGCTTCTAAGAAGCCTCCTTTTTTTTTAAATTATTTTCAAAACTCCAGATAAATGATTAAATTATTAAGACTTGTATTGGTATTAACATCCATTGCTTTATATGGTTGTTCAAAAAAAGGCTGTACTGATGCAACTGCTGATAATTATGATCCTGATGCAACGGAGAGCAGCGATAACTGTATTCCTGCAAGAGACAAATTTTTGGGTGATTATCTAGTTCAGGCGAATTGCACTGACACTTCTTATGTTTACAATATTTCTATAATTACTGCAACCGGGTTAAATAAGATAGTTATCCAAAACTTTGGAGATTATGCTATTGATGTTAATGCAAGCGTGAGCGGAAGTTTAGTTGAAATTACAGAAGATACTTACGGCACTAAAATAATTAGCGGCTCAGGAGAATTGAGCGGTTACACTATGGTTCTTCATTATATAGCTGTAGAGATTGGTACTTCTGATACTGTTAGCTGCACTATTACAGCCGTTAAATAATTTTATAAATTTTTTGCTCAACTGTTGTTTATGTCGGATAAAGTTCATACTTTAGTAGCCCGAATGAATCCAACAGCCAACAGCCAACAGCCAACAGCCAACAGCCAACAGCCAACAGCCAACAGCCAACAGCCAACAGCCAACAGCCAACAGCCGGATTAAAATCCTTTGTTAAGCAGGTAATACCTGCCCCCGCCAACCTGCCAACTTTGCAGGTTGCTACCATTCTTTCAAAAACACCCCTACAACCCACGCCAGTTAAGGGTTTCCGATTTCGGAAATCCATTACCCCCGGGCGGAAATCCATTACCGGAGGTCGGAAATCTATTGCAGGAGGTAGGAAATTGATAACTACCGTTAGGAAAACTATAACTACAGACCGGAAAACCATAGCAGGGTGTCAGCAGTCAAACGCTGCGGGGCAGAAAACGATAGCAGCATCCCGGAAAAACATAAACTCAGGGCAGCAACCATTGGCTTTTGTCCGGAAAACAATAATACCTCAATTTTAACACTAACCACAAAAACTCAAAACCATGTCAGCAGAACAAGTAAAACGCCCCTATGATGTATCCGATGCGTATGCGCTTCAATACGGCAAAACCCTGCGCGGATTATTTATTGCCGATCAGGCAACCTTTCTTGCCCGGGACCCTTCGTTTGGCAATCCCTACGAAATGAATTGGGACGCGGCCATTACCGATGCCGAAAACCAGCCATCGGACAACACCATTGAAGACCAACTGGCACAGAAAACCGATGATGTAGAAGAACAAATGGAATTGTGCCGCAACAATTTTCAGGATGCCAAACCGTTTATTAAAAAAGCATTCCCGAACAAACCGGCTACCTGGAATGAGTTTGGATTTGAAGACTACAACACGGTGCGCAAAGACCAGGCAGAAATGTTGCAATTCATGAAAAACTTTCACAGCACAGCCGTAAAATACAGCGCCCAACTGATAGCGGTGAACTTTACTCAGGTAATGATTGACGAAATAGAAACCCGCAGGGCAGCCCTTAACACTACCAACAACATACAGGAACAATTTAAAAAAGAACGCCTTTCCATTACCGAAACCCGCGTGACCAAACTTAAAACGGCATGGAATTTTTGTCAAACCGTATGCGAAACCGGAAAACTTATTTTCCGCAACCAATACGCAAAATACCAACAGTACCTGCTTCCTGCCAGTGACGAAACTACTCCTATGATTCTGAAAGGAAAAGTAACACAACCTGCTATTGGCGGAGGTGCTACACCACCAACCCCGCTGGAGGATGTTAACATCAGCGTTATGGGACTTCCCGGCCTCATTACCCAAAGCGACAGCAACGGAAACTATGGCTTTGGCAACATACCTGCGGGCACTTATAACATTAATTTTAATAAACCCGGCTATATGCCGCAATCAATACCCGGTGTAGTAATTACCGATATTGACCATCCGGTAACGCTGAATGTGGTGATGATGCCGATGCCGTAAAAGATTCTTATTGTAAAGATTTATAATAAAAAGCCCCCGCCACAGGCGGGGGCTTTTTTATTTTTCAATCAGCCTTAATAACGGCTCCGTCATTTTTTTCCAGCCGTAATTCAGTTTCACAAATTCATGTCCTGCAATTGCTAATTGTTCTGCTTCTGAAGGATTATCCAACAAACGTAAAATAGCATCTGCATATTGCTGTGGCTGTTTGCATACAATGATGTTTTCGTTATGCGTTCCGTGTAAGGCGTTGTTGGCAAGTTCAGAAGTAATGCAGGGAACTTTCATTGCCATTGCTTCCAGTAATTTATTTTGCAATCCAATGCTGATTTGCATAGGTGCGATAAACAGTTTAGTTGCAGCATAACTCTCACGCATATCATCTACCCAGCCGCAGATTTCAACATTATTGCTTTGTAAATCTTTAACACGTGCAACAGGTGTTGCTCCTGCAATTAATAGTTTTATATCTGGCTTCTCCTTCGCCACCAAAGGCAAAACTTCATTTACCAGAAACACAACACTTTCAATGTTTGGCGGATAGGCCATGTTTCCCGTAAAAAGTAAATCGTATTTCTTTTTGCCTTCTGCTCCCTCTCCTTCGGAGAGGGTTGGGGTGAGGCTTCTTGGCTTGAAATAGTCTAAGTCTACACCGTTCGGCACAACCACAATATTTTGTTTGTTTTGGTGTGCAATATTTTCTCTGTCCTGATTAGAGATGATGATTTTATTCTCAAACCAATCAAAAACTTCTGCCTCATACTTCAGCAAACGTTTATATTCCATCTTAAAAAGCCAGCGCAGATAAAACGGTTCTTTACTGATACGCTTTTCCATTCCTTTGGCAAAAGCATCTTGATAGTCCAATGTTTTAGAAATGTCCGTTCTATTTTTCACATATTCTGAAACCCTTGTCAACTGACAGAAGATATGTGCAGGATGTATTTCATCGATAATATCATCAATAATATCCTGTGCTATTTTATTATAAAAATAACCTGTTGAAAAAGGTTTTCCGTTAAATACTGAAGTGATAAGACCTAGCAGTCTTAGCGTAAATGAAATATCTAAAATATGCAGACGCTTACAATAGTGTGATAATACTTGTTCTGCTTCAGGATGAAGTTCTGTGTCATTCAAAGCAACCAATGTTATCTCATGCTTCTCGGACAATAACTTCAGATGATTGAACGCTCTCAGTTTATCACCTTTTTCAAGCGGATACGGAACACGGGAAACGAGGAACAGTATTTTCACGGATTATAGCTGCTTGTAAAAATGGGTTAATTTATCCGCAACTTTCTTGTAATCATAATTTGCAAGAACCAATTTTCTGGCGTTAGCAGAAACACGGTTATAAAAATCTCTGTCGCTAATACACTTTCCGATTTGATTAACAAACTCTTCAGGAGTATCAGCAATCAAAATGTTTTCTCCGTCTTTCACTTCAATTCCTTCTGCACCAATAGTAGTTGAAATAATGACTTTACTTAAGGCCATGCCTTCAATTATTTTCACACGCATTCCGCCACCCGAAAGCAAAGGAACAACCATGATAGCTTTTTGTCTCATAAAATCATGAGCATTTTCTACCTCGCCTTTAATGATAACATTTGGCAATTGCAATGTTGCAAGCCACTCAGGCATATTGCGTCCTGCGAGGTATAGTTTTAACTCAGGAAACGCAGAGTGAATATCAATCCAAACTTTTTCCAAAAACCATTTGATTGCTTCCTCATTCGGCATCCAGTCCATTGAACCCAAATGGAACAGGGAAGGAAACTCAACATCTTTTATTTGTGCAGGTTTATAGTGTGCGGAATCAATTCCAAGCGGAAAAATATCTGTCTTTACGGAAATACCTTTTTCAACAAAATAGTTTTCATCTTCAGTTGTAATTGTTGCAATTCCATCAAAACTCTTTAACACATTCATCTCATATTCCTTCAATCGTTTTGCAAGAAAACGCAGATACCATTTTTTCAACGGGTTTGAAGTTTGCGTTGCCATGCGCTCCCAAATCTGATGTTCAACATTGTGCGAACGTAAAACTGTTTTCGCCTGTAAAAATCGTTTTACAGTCTCAAAATAAGGTGCGACAAAAATACTCTCAAACTGGACCACATCATAGTTTTCAGCTTTTAGAATCTCTTCCAACTTTGCCTCAAAAGCCTTTGAATAAAAGCGCTCTACATTGTATGAACCTTTTGAAAAAAGGTTGACAAAACCTTTTCCAACGTTCAGACTTGTATCAATGTAAACAGTTTCTAATCCTGTTCTTTTAAAATATTCGGCAGGGATTTGCTTTTCAAGGAAGGGGTGTTTTTGTGTGCTTACTGCCAGCACTTTTACTTTGTGCCCGTTTGCAAGTAAACCTGAAGTTATTGCGTTCATAGCCACACAACCACCATCAACAGGAGGAAAAGGAGGTTTATTGCAAATCTGAAGAACCTTCATTTCTTAGCTTGAAATTTTTCTGCAATGAACCTGAACGGTTTCATGTAGGCATCAGCATTAAATATTCCAGAATCGGAGGTTGCCTTCCATGTAAGAAATACACCTAATGGCAATAATATCATTGATGACATCCACATCCCATTCCAAGCATTCCACAAACCTTCTTTCACAAATTTTTCGCCCGTTATGGAAACAATGTGATAGAATATAAAGAGCAGAATTGAAATCACAACAGGAATGCCTAGTCCGCCTTTTCTGATAATTGCCCCTAGAGGCGCCCCGATAAAAAACAGTACCAGACAGGCAAATGAAAGTGTGAATTTGCGATGCCATTCAATCTTATGACGATTGATAGCTTTTGTTCTTGAAAAATTATCGGCTAATGCTGCATCGATATAAAGCTCGCGGCTGCGCACCTGTTCCAGTGCAGTATGCACAACTTTTATCTGATCGTCATGATTAAAATTAGCAAGAATATCTGCTGAAAAAACAACAGCATTACTATCAACTTTTACACTATCATTTTCAGTATACAGTTGTGGTGCGCTAAAATATTTAAAACCGGAAGAAACATTTGAAGCCATTTCCACTCTTCTTTTATCGAGCTTAAGTTGCAGTGTATCCTGACTTTTTTCAAGTTGAGAAATATTCAGCATCTGGTAATTGTCTTTAAAAATAGACTCATCACTGCGCGAAAGTTTAAAAGAGCTTAAATCAAAACGGATGGTGTCAATTTTAAATGAAGTACGGAGATGAGGATACGAGCCTCTTTGTCTGCGCGGAGTTTCTTCTTCTTTGTAACTATAACCATTATAAAGTATAAGTGACATAACCATGGTATCTTTCGAGATATCCATTCGTCCTTTTTCGGCAATAATTACTTTGGTATTGCCTTGTCTTTCGCTGTGGTCATAAATAATAATATCGTTCATCACTTCACCATCATCACTTTTACTTTTCACTTTCATCACATAACCATCAATGCCGTCATAAAAAACTCCTTCTTTAATATTTAATGCAGGACGTTGCTGGCGAATATCATAAAGCAATGTTCCCATTTTAAGGTTGGCAATAGGTATAATATTATTTGAAAAATAGAATGCTCCAATGCTAAGTAATACGGAAGTAATAATAAGCGGGTACATGATTTTCCAAAGTGAAATTCCTGCTGTTTTAAAAGCAACCAATTCATAGTGTTCACCCATATTTCCGAACGTCATAATGGACGAAAGAAGAATAGCTAAAGGCAAAGCCAGCGGCACTAAACTGGCAGATGCAAAAAACAAAAGTTCCATAACAACATACCATTCCAAACCCTTACCTACAAGGTCATCAATGTATTTCCACAGCCACTGCATTACCAGAATAAACAGGGAAATAAAAAACGTGAGGACAAAAGGTCCGATATAAGATTTTAGAACTAACTGATGAAGTTTTTTCAAAGCAGGGCAAAGATAACCTGAAAGTTCTATTTACTCTAACTTCAAAACACCTTCTTCCTTACGTGCTTTTCTGCGCTGATAAGGGAAGAAATCCATAACCTGTCCAGTGGTGTGCAGTTGTTGCATGTTTTTCCAGAACTCAACATTGAATAAGTCTTTATGTACTTTTAAAAAGGCATCGCGCAAATCACCGGTTGGCAACATAAAAGCGCGAAACTCTTCAGGAAAAACATCACGCTCCCCAACGGTGAACCATGTTTCTGATGAGTATTCCTCTTCATGACTGCGTGGTTCCGGTTTGTTTCGAAAATTACATTCGGTAAGAAAACACAACTCATCGTAGTCGTAAAAAACTACACGACCATGGCGGGTAACACCAAAATTTTTCATCAGTAAATCACCGGGGAAAATATTGGCTGCTGCCAACTCCTTAACAGCATGGCCATAATCTATGGCAGCTTTCTTTGCTTTTTCCTTGTCCACTTCAGCAAGGTAAATATTCAAAGGAATCATTCTCCTTTCGGTAAAAAGCTGACGAATAATTACCAGATTGCCTTCCACATAAACTGCTTCAGAACAAAGTTCGAGCAACTCGTTGAGTACTTCGTCTTCGAAACGGGTTTTATCAAACTTTAAATATTCAAATTCCTGCGGATCGGCCATGCGCCCTACCCTATCGTGCATAAATACAAAGCGGTAGGTATCCACTACTTGTTTGCGTGTTACGGTCTTCGGTGGCTTAAAAACATCTTTAATCACCTTGAATACCATGTTGTAGGTGGGTAATGTAAAGACAGACATGACCATGCCTTTTATGCCGGGAGCAACAATAAATTTCTCGTCAGTTTTCTCCAAATGCTGGTATATTTCTTTGTATAAAACCGTTTTAGCGTGGCGGTTGTAGCCAATAGAACTGTATAATTCGGAGACTGCTTTTTGCGGCATCAGCGGGCGCAGAAAATGAATTAGTTCTGCCGGATTTTCTGCTTCGACAAAGAAGTAGGAACGAGTAAAACTAAACACGATACTGATTTCATCCTGGGTGAGTAATACGTTATCGACCTCTACTCCTCTTTCGCTGTGAACCATAGGAATTACAGCAGGAATGAGCTTGTTGCCTTTTATAATTCTTCCAACTAAATAGGCGCCCTTGTTACGATAAAAAACGGAACGCAACATATCCACACGGTCGAAGGAGAGTTTTACAAAAGCCTTGCGTACAGCCTTTGTAATGCGGTCAGTGATGTAAGCAACGTCTGCTTCAAAGTCGGCAAACTTAAAGTTGAAGTTATAGGATGCAATAATTCTGCGCACAACAATTTCAATGGTATCGCTACCCAGGAAAGAGGAATTATAAATTGGCTGGTCGGGATTAACAAAGATTACATCGCGGTCGAAATCTATGAACTCAATTTCCTCGTTAATACCTTCTGAAATAAATATCTTTCGCAGCACGGAATTGAAGAAGGTTTCGACAATTGGTCCGTCATAGCGGTTGGCAACCAGTTTTGAGAATTCTTTTTTGAGTTCGGCCCATGTTGCATGATCGTTGATTTTATCGCTTAACAGCTCATGAGTGCGGTCGACTGATGCGGTTACGTATTTTTTGTAGTGATCGAGGCGCTCCATGCTGTCGCTTTGGATGGCTTGCCAATCGCGGTGCTCAAAACGGAGTGAGGCATGGTGAGTCATGATTTTGAACTCGACATGAAAGCGATCGAAACTATCGCGGATGTTTGTTGCGGCCTGGAGAATTATATCCTGCATTGGGGCAAAGATATTGTTCTGAAGTGTGGTTTAAAAGAGTTTTCCCACAAAGGTGACCACCGCCTCCTTGACCTCATCCGCCCTTCGGGCACCTTCTCCTTGAAATAAGGAGAAGGGCTTGCAACCGCGAGCACACAAATAGCCTATTGATAGTGTGACCCTACAGGAAGGTTATTTCGTATGTGCCAAGGTTGGTGCTTTGGTTTTGAATATTAAGGTAGGGTTTGAAGTCTGCTGCTGTGATGATGTGTGTTTCTTCCTGACCAGGTAGGAGGATTGAACCTCCTGAACCGGGATAGCCATCACCGGGGTTGTTGGCGGGGAAGAATGCAATGCCTCCTACCATTGGTGTGGTGGTTGTATTTTTAATTTTTACGGTTGCGCCTACACGCCATGCAGGGTTAGAGGGGCCAAGGATGTTGAGTTGCTGACCGCTGGTGATTGTTCCTGTTATAACAGTGTGTTGAAGGACTTTGTTGCGGGTGAATTCTTTGCCTGCTGGGATGTGTAGATTGGATTCGGTGAGGGTTTCATATCCGAGGGCTGACCAATATAAATCGTAATCATCGGCAAGGAGGTGGGATATGCCGTATTTTCCGAGGGAATCCGCAAGGGATTCCCCTACCTTTTGGGTTTCGCCTGTTTTGGTGATGTAGAAGGTAGCTCCTACAAGGTAGGTGCCTTCGGGGTTACGGAGTGTTCCACGGACTTTGGCGGTGGTGGAGCCAATGTTTATTATTTCGCGGGCGAAGTAGTAGGCTTTTACGAAATCGGGGAAGGTGGCTTTTTTTGTATTGACCATTTTGTCCATTTGTTTTTTAAAGATGTTGTCGATGATTTCGCGAGCAAGGAGTGTGATGTTTGCGTTTGCCTGTTTTTTAGTGATGGTGAATTCGCGCGGGCTTTGCATGGAGGTGCGATAGAGGTCTATGGCTGTCTGAAGGTCGGTAACATCGGTTGCATCGTAACCAAAGGGGCCTGCAACAGCTATGTTTGTATTTGCCTCGTCATGGATGGTTTGGCAAATATCATCTACTTCGTCTTTTTTGAATTTATTGAGTTTAGGCAAGGTGAATGTTACTTTGCCCCTGAGGACGTTGTTATTTACGGAAGCTGCATAAGCGCTAACGGCATCACCTACTTTAAGGGCAATGTTGGACATGGTTATGCGGATAAGGTTGGTATCGAGGGTTACGTCTCTTACGCTGCGGTTTGCAATTTGGGTGAGCTGGTCGATAAGGGTGAGCTTGTTGATTGCTGTTGTGCGGACACCTGCGAATGCGGGAATGCTCATTACGGGTGTAGGGTCGAGAGCGATGTGGTTTAAGGTTGTGCGTACCATGTTTACGCGGTTGGAGATTAGGTTTTTCATGTTTGTTGTTTTAGATATTAATGTGTTTGTGTGTTCAAGTTTTAATGTGTTCGGGTTAATTTTTTCAGCTGTTCAATTTTTCGCAGGGACTTTTGGGACATTGGGGACATTTGTGCTGTCTACCGCGATGCTTTCCTTGTCTTCCGCGACTGTGTTCTTGTCTTTGGCGAGACCTGCCGAGATAGCTTATCTTACCTGCCGTGTCTTCCGCGAGACCTGCCGAGATAGCTTACCTTACCTGCCGTGTCTTTCGCGAGACCTGCCGAGATAGCTTACACTACCTGCCGTGTCTTCCGCGAGACCTGCCTTGTTGTTTGCGATAGCTGCCAAGTCTTCCGCGAGACCTGCTGTGTTGTTCGCGATAACTGCCAAGTCTTTGGCGAGACCTGCCGGGTTGTTCGCGAGACCTGCCAACCCTTCCGCGAGACCTGCCGACACGTTGGCGAGACCTGCCAAGTGTTCCGCGAGACCTGCCGTTTTTATAGCGGGATGGTTTTTAGCTTGTTATGATGTGAAAGAACGGTGTGCGATTGTATTCGGGACAAAGGTGGGGCAAGAAATGGGGTTGGCGGAGGTTTGTTTAGCGTTGTTGCATGGATTTAGCATTTTGGGAGCCTCACCCCTAACCCCTCTCCAAAGGAGAGGGGGATGTGGCGCAGGTTTCAGAGATAAAATAAAATTACAGTGATTAGGATTGGCTACGGAATTGGAGGGGGGTAAGGCCATAGGCATGCCTAAAATGGTTGTCGAAATGACTGGTGGATGCAAAGCCGCAATCGGCAGCTATAGCGTAGATGGGTTGGTTGGTTTCGAGGAGAAGGGTGGCTGCTTTTTTTAGTCTTAATGAGAGTAGCAACTCATGAAAGGTGCAGTGGAAGTAGATTGGTATTGCACGGGAGAGATGGTTGTAGTTACGTTTTAGCTGAGAGGCTACCCACCGGAGATCAATGGGTTTGCTTAGATTATTATTGAGCAGTGTTGCGAGTTTGTTTACCCATGGGGGTTTGCGTACATAGGATGTTGCAGCTTCGCGCTTTAGTTCTATTAGGATTAATGAAAGAATACTTAGGATACATTCGGATGCGTGGTCATCATTTTTACTGAACTCATGAAAGAGGCGGGTTAGGAGGTTGTTTACAAAACTGTAGTTGGAAAAGGCATGGGTAGTGAAATCTGGCAGGCTTATGTTTAGCTGCTGACAGAGGGCGGGCGTTAACGGGAAGGAGAATATTTTTGTTCCGGCATGGGAAAATTCAACGGGGAGGGTTTTGTTGTCATTGATGATGATGGCTGTGCCGCTGAGGCAGTGATTGGTGGTTTTATTTGCTGTTATTGAACAGCGGCCTTTTAAGATAAAGTAGATAACGGGGTGTTTATTAGGATAGAAATAGGTGGTGTTATCATCGCGGTGGCTGATTTCATTTAATACAATGTTGCCTACATCCATTGCAGTAACAGATACGGAGGGAGAAACCCGATAGGCTGTTTTCTGGCGGGGAGGCATTGAAAATGATGATGGTTTGCAAATTGTATAACGGAGGGATGGGGGGAATATTGTGTGGGTGGAAAATATTTAAAAGGACAAGCATGACTAATGGGACAAATGATAAATACAGAGAATTAATAAAACGGATTACATTTACGGAGATGTTTGAAGGGGATGTAATTTTCAGTGAAGACAATTATAAATTGTCTTGTGTTCCGAGCGGCATTATTCGTGAACTGATTTGTTTTTATAAGGAACTCATGAGAGTGCTTCGCTTAGTTGCAAATGCCGCACAGCCGAACGCGTTGAACATTCAGCCGAGCGGGGTTAAGTCTGATTTATTGTAATTGCCGATCTGATGTCGTCAAACAAATGCAAATGATATTGGAACCTGTAGAGTAAAAGTTATTTTGTGCTTAATTACTCGATTCGCTACTTTTCAGAGTGAAGGTGGTTAAACTATTAGTTTTAATATAACTACATTCTGAGCTTTCATTAAAATTAAAATTGATTTCTGAGAAGAGTTCGGCTAAATCATGACCTATGTCCAACATATCTTCATCATCACTTTGATATAACCAGTTTACATTAATATCGTGTTTGCATTTGTCTGAAATTTTAATATTTTTTAATAATGCTATCAATTCAAGAATACTACGAGTATTTAATAATGAAAAGTTAAAACTAATTATTACTTTTTCTTTTAAGGGTATTACATTAATAATATCAAGAATTATTCCGGTTAAAGTTAAATAGTTTTTCTCCGGGTAAAGCGCTATAGATGGACCGTCAATATAAAATTTATTGGTTGAAATATCAAAACTTGCCCTTAAATTTTTTTCATTGAGTAAAATAAATTTATTTAACATAGTATTGGGGGGGGAAGTTAGTTCAGGTAAGGTTATTGTAAATAATTTCGAAATATTTCTAAACGATTTTTATCATCAAGAAAACAAAAATCAAGTTCAGTTATTTCTTGTAATACTTGTCCTAGTTCAAGTATATCAGTACTATCATTCTGGTAACGCCATATTATCTCATACTCTTTATGGTTAACTAAATGAGTTTTAATAATTTTAAATAAATGAGCAAATAACATCTCTGATTTTCCGCATGTATATAACAACGAAAAATCTAATGTTACTTTTTGTTTATCTTTCTTTGTAATTATTTTATCAATATTAATAACTTTATCATACAATGAGTTTATAGTAGGTGTTGTAACGAAATCACCTGTTATAAAGATATTAATTTCATTATTTTTTAAATAAAACGAAATATTGGATTTGCAACATAATTTGCGAATATTATATTCATAGTTATTAATTACTCCAGAGTATATGTTCATTTTGCACCTATTTATGTATACGTCACAAAGAACGGACTGTAATAATGTAATATCAATAGTTAACTATAACTATTTCCCTAAATATTATATAGTACAAATACACTATATAATATATTTAAAATTAAATCAATTAATGCTTACGATTAAATTTGCCGGCAAGCAAATCGCGCCAAATGAATTCTTTATATTTTTATGAATAAACTGCTATCTGTTTCTCAACAAATAATCTCAAAGAGGCAGCTTTAAACAAATTCAATATAATGTTAACTTAAAAAAAATATAACTTATAAACGTTGGTAAAGTTCATTACGGCTCTTTACATTATAAGCGCGATAAATTTTTTGAATATGCAAAGAAACAGTGCTGTTTGAAATATTTAATTTATGGCCAATTTCAGTATAAGTAAGACCTTTCATAAGTTCAGTTAATACCCGATGCTGTGATTTGGTAAGTTTAACAGATTGCAGTGTATTAAATTGCTTAGATGGAATATTCTTAATGATTTTTACCAGAACACTGACTATAGAATTACTGACTACATACTCACATGTATCAACTTGATCAAGAAATACCCCTAAATTGGTAATTGCATCAATTTTCAACAGGTAGCCATCTGCCGCATTTATAAATGCATCATAAACAGTATTTAAATTAGTTTCGTTTGAAAGCATAATAACTTTCAGATAAGGATTTCTGGATTTTAACTTTTTAATAATATCTATACCTGATATACCATTTAAATTAACATCAATAAGAGCAATATCATACGAAAGGTCGAGAATTTTATTTTTGCTGTAATCTTCATACGATTCATATGAGGAAATAACTTGAAATTTTGATGAATTTAATATTGTAGTCATTGCAGATAACAATCGAAAATCATCTTCAAATACAATTATTTTTTTTGGCATAGCATATTAACTTATATAATGATTGGCATCTTAATTTCACTTATAAAAATTGACTTTTCAGAAGAAAAACTTAATTCACCATAATGGTTTTGTATAATTTGCTTTGCAATATTTAAGCCTAAACCATAACCTTCACTCTGGTTATAATTCCCTCTGTAAAAAGAAACACCTAGCATATCTTGATTCAAATTAATATCGTTTCTTGTTTTGTTTTTAATTTTAATAACAAATAAACTGTTTTTATTTATTCCGATTGAGATTTCAATGAGACTGTTTGAAATTGTATATTTAAGCGAGTTTTCAATAAGGTTTCTCAGAGCGGTTTCAAACAAATCTAAATCCACAAGTATTTTTTCCTCACCAATAGATTCATCAATGGCAAACTTGTTACTATGAATAAATATGCTGTAGTGGTAATTAAGAAAATTACTTACAAAGTTTTTACAATAAATTTCTGTTTTTAAAAGTGCCCCCCTAGACAAAATATTTTCATAATTAATCAATGTATTTATCATCTTACTCATGCCTTGTATTTCACCTTGTATAAACTTAAATCCAGTTGAAAATTCAGGAATGTCTTTCATATGAGTCTCCCACCTATTGTAAAATAAATTTAAGTTACTTAAAACCATTGCCTGTGGATTTCTTAACTCATGAGTTATTAACTTAATAAAACTTGATTTCATGCTGGATAACTCAAACTGAGATTTTAGTTTTTCCTCCATAGTTAGTATTAGT
>CANKAM010000033.1 GCA_947479755.1 Bacteroidota bacterium | reverse complement strand
TGAAACAGGCAATGCTGCCGATATTACTACTGTAAACTGCATAGCCGAAGATGAAGATAAGAACATCTGGTTTGGAACTGACGGTAAAGGAATCTTTATGTATGATGGTAAGAATGCCGAACATTATACTTCTGCTAATGGTCTTTACTCAGATTTTTGCTACGATATTATTTCAGATAATTATGACAATGTTTGGATTGGTCACAGAGGAGGAATAAGTATTTTTTCAAAGAAAAATAAAACATTTAAACACCTTGTAGAAGCGGGTCTTAACGACAATATCAATACTAATGCGGTATACAAAGATAAAGAAGGAATATTGTGGTTTGGTACAACCAACGGTGCCGTAAAATATGACCCGTCTCTTCATATATCATCAGTATTTGAAAACAAAGTTACCATCACTGCCCTCAAATTATTTAATGAGTTGGTTGATTTGGAACCGAATCTTGCATTGCCATATAAAAAATACCTCGTACAATTTGAGTTCGTGGCAGTTTCGTTTTCTCGCCCTGAAAAAATTCAATACAAATATAAATTAGAAGGATTTGAATCTCAATGGTCGGAGCCTTCCAATTTAGCTTATGCAAGATATCCAAGACTTGAAGAAGGCAGTTATAAATTTATGGTTCTGGCAAGTAATGCTGATGGTGTTTGGAGCACAACTCCTGAAGTGTTTGAATTTAGAATTGCAAAACCATTTTGGAAAACATGGTGGTTTATATTATTTTTCACTACTGCTGTTATTTCTGGTATTTACGGAGTAATTCGTTACAGAACATTCAAGCTTATAAGTGATAAAGAAGAACTTGAAAAACTAGTTAGAGAGCGAACAACTGAAGTGGTTGCCCAAAAAGAAGAGATTGAAAAGAACAGAGATGAAATTCAGCGAAATGTTAAAAACATTACTGACAGTATTAAGTACGCGAAACGGATACAACGTGCAATTTTCCCGACAAATTCAGACATTAAAAAATTACTTCCCGATTCATTTGTGTTTTTCCGTTCAAAAGCAATTGTAAGCGGTGACTTTTATTGGGTAGAAAAGAAAGATGATAAAGTCCTTTTTGCAGCTGTGGATTGCACAGGACACGGAGTTCCGGGGGCATTTATGTCGCTTGTAGCAAATAACCTTTTAAATCATGCAATAACAGAACACGGACTGACAAAGCCATCATCTATTTTAGATGAAGTAAATTCAGGATTAACAAACAAGCTTCATCAGACCTATGAAGAATCAAGCGTTAAAGATGGTATGGACATTGCCTTGTGCTCCCTTGATACTAATAAAATGATTCTTGAATATGCAGGAGCCTACAACCCTGTTTTTATTATTCGTAAAGGTGAGTTGATAGAGACGAAAGCCAACAAATTCCCGATTGGTGTTTTTGTAGGTGAAAAATTGAAAAAGTTTGTCAATCACGAAATTGAACTGAAAAAAGGTGATGCAATTTATGTTTTCTCTGATGGTTATGCAGACCAGTTTGGAGGGCCGTTTATTAAGAAATTTAAGAAACGTGAATTCAAAAACATGTTGCTGCGGATCAGTAATTTATCTATGAATGAACAACTTAAAGAAATTGAGAAAACCCTTGAAGAATGGCAGGGTTCAAATGAACAGGTTGATGACATTGTTGTATTAGGAGTAAGAGTTTAAACATTTTTATAATTAAAAAATGGATTTAAAAATAGCTACAGCTTTAATGAATAACGCAGGTGGGAAATTTAAAATAGTTTCACTTGCATTATTTATTCTGCTTTTTTCGGTGGACGTGTTTGCACAGAGTGTAAAACAAAAAGAATTTTTCAACAGCGGCTTAACAAAAGCTAAGGCAGGACAATTAGATGGAGCTATTGTTGATTTTACGGAATCAATAAAAGCGGCTGAAAGAGATTTTCCCGAAAAACTTGTAGGCGATAATCCTGTTCCGGGTAACGAAACTAAATTACTTTCTCAAACCTATTATTATCGGGCAGTAGGGCTTGCTGCAACCGGGAAAAAAGAGGATGCAGTTAATGACTTGGATAAAGCAGTGAAATACGATATCAACTTTATTGATGCTTACGTTTTGCGTGGAAAAACCTGTAATGCCCTTGGTGAATACAAACGCTCAAATGATAATTTGAAAGTTGCTTCAGCTCTTTTCCCTAACAATTTTGACATTTGGTTGCACCTTGGAATTGCAAATCAAAATCTTGATAACGATGCAAAAGCTGTAGAATACTTTAATACTGCTATAAAAATTAAATCAGATAATGTACAGGCATTTATTGAACGTTCTAAGTGCTATCTTAAACTTGAAAAGTATAATGAAGCTCTTGCTGATGCAAATAAAGCAGTCACAATGGATAGTAAAAATTCAGATGCGTATTTGTGCAGAGGTGTTATTTACCGTTACATGGAAGAATTTGACTTTGCCATACGAGATTACACCAGTGCGGTAACGTATAATCCCACTAACGCAGTAGCTTACTATAACCGAGGAATTGCTCACAGCAAAATTGATGATCATCAAAAAGCAATTCAGGATTATTCAAAAGCTATTGAACTTTCTCCTGAAGATGATGAAGCTTACTTGAACAGAGGCATTGAAAAACTTATACTTGATAAACCTGCTGATGCCTGCAGCGATATCAAAGTGGCTGCTGACCTTGGAAATAAAAACGGAAAACAGTTTTTTCAGAACGAAGGCAAGGTAATCTGCAATCAATAATGCAGTTTTACTTTACTATTAATTTCTGAACAGAATTTCCATCTTCAGTCTGCAGAATAAGCAGATAATTTCCGGCATTTAGGTTTAATGTATTGATGAAGTAATTCTTTTCTCCCCTAAAAAATATTCCTGTGTAAATAGTTGTTATTTCTCTTCCTGAAACATCAGCTAAAAATAATTTTCCGTTTAGTTCACTGCTTGTCTTTATAGGAATACAGGTGATTCCATGAGAGGGATTTGGATATGAACTCAACATTCCGTTTTCAGTGTCTTCATCTTCAATAATAGTTGTGAAGCCAACAACATTAAATTTCCACCAGCCATCAGGAGCAGTAATTGGTCTCACCTGTTGTTTTCCTGAATTTGCCTGAGCATGGATGTAGTAGAATACTACAGTTCCTGCGGGTTGTGCAGGAATGAATCCGGTCCATGTATCAGATGGAACATTAGTAAAACTCATATTTACTGATTGGTAGCCTTGTGTTGTGTCTGTTGTATAATAAAGTGTAGCTGTTTGAATTCCTGTTTTATGCTTTATCCAGGCATCAACCTGGTAAGGTGTGGTTGTGTTGGTTGTATTTTGCAAAGGTTGATGAGTGATTAATAGCGGGTCACTTGTGCCAACTTCTTTTGTAATGCAATGTAGCGCGCCAAGTTGATTAATAATATTGTTGCAGTTGATTCCAACCACTGTATATCCGGGAAGGGCTTCCCGCAAAATTCTTAGTGCTGTTGTATCGTATTGCTGAGCATAAGTGGGCACTATCAATGTTTTATTTATAAAAGTAGAATTGGTATAAGTTCTGTAATCACCAAAATTATCAGGGTAATCACCACTACCATCAGGGGGCATGGGAATGCGTACAACTTTGTAAGGCGTTCCGAAAACTGAGTTGTAGTTACTTAAAACGTATTGAAGATTGGCTTCTATCTGAGGTCCATCAGCAATTCCTGAAGCGTATTCGCCAACCAATAAAGTTTCTTCATCCAATAATTTCAGGTGCATATCAATGTGGTGAATTTCGTCATAGGGCAGTGTTGGCATTTTTATGTAACGGTCAATTCCCATCCAGTCTTGCATGATGTTATCAATTTCAGATTCTGTTTTATCTGTATTTTCATCAAGTATAAGTTTAGATGAAAATGCAGTTCCCCACCCGTCAACCATGTAATTTCCTCCGGTATGTGTTAAATCATTTGGAGAATTAACCATTTCATAAAGAGGTAAACCCGTTGCGGTTGCAATTTCTGAGGGAACCGCATCATCATTAGGACGCGGACGATTATAAATCCAGTCAATAAGATAAAGTGAATCCACATCATTTTTGTAAACATTCCATTGGCCATAATCACGCATCCATATACTGTCTGATGGTTTTTGAACGAATTTAATATTCGTAAAATTAATTCCGTTTGATGTCAGGTAACTTCTTACAGAATTTGAATCGCTGCAAACAATGTAAACCATGGTTTCAAGTTTAGCAGCAACAATAATTTGTCTCAAAATAGTTTGCTGGCTTGATGTCCAGCGGATACACAAACCACTTATTTCTTCCCATTCAGCCATAGCGCGAACAGGTGATGTTGGTGGGTGGGTAATGGATTTAGCAGAACGCGATTGCAGGTAAGCAGGCATCAGCATTTGCTCTTCCTCTGTCATGTAATTAGGCAGATCTTGTGCAATTAAATTACTTGAAAAAATAAAAAATGCAAGAAAGAAGAAAAGTAGATTTGCCCTCATGAAATTTGTGTTTTAATGTTGCAAGTTAGTATTTTTTAACTTTTTCATATTTATGAAATCGGCAGATTGTGTAGTTGTTCCGGTAAGTTATTTTGCTCCTGTAGCTGTATATGCTACAATCTTCAGAAGCGACAAAATAATTTTTGAACAGCACGAGAATTTTGTAAAGCAGACCATTCGCAGCCGCTGCGAGATTTACGGAGCAAATGGGAAGCAGTTACTTTCCGTTCCTGTTGAAAAAAGGGGAAATCATATTCCTATAATGGACGTGCAGATTAGCTATAAAGAAGACTGGCAGAAAATCCATTGGCGTTCTATTGTTTCAGCCTATCGCAACTCGCCTTATTTTGAATATTATGCTGATGAGTTTCAACCATTTTTTGAAACAAAAACTGAATTATTGTTTGATCTTAATATGTCGCTGCATCAGGTTGTAATGAAATTGTTAAAAGTGGAATACAGAGTTGGGTTCACAGAAAAATATATTTCAGAGTATGGGAATTCTGTTCTTGATTTGCGAAAAAATGATTTACTCGTATTTCCAACTTTCCAATATAATCAGGTGTTTGAAGAGCGCCATGGCTTTATTCCTAATCTTAGTATTCTTGATTTGTTATTTAATGTTGGGCCTGACGCATCAGAAATTCTTAGAACTAAATAGTTCTTCTTAATCCGTATTTTTGCAAATCAATTCAGAGAAATATATGAAGCAGATAATTGAAAGCGCCTGGAATAACCGCGAATTACTTTCAGAACCTAAAACAAGAGAGACAATCAATGAAGTTGTCAATTTACTTGATAGGGGTGAATTACGAGTTGCTGAACCAACACCAAATGGCTGGCAGGTAAATGAGTGGGTGAAAAAAGCAGTAATACTTTATTTCCCAATTCAAAAAATGGAAACTATTGAAGTTGGTCCGTTTGAGTTTCACGATAAAATTGCACTGAAGAAAAATTATGCAGCACTTGGTGTGCGTGTGGTTCCTCATGCCATTGCTCGCCATGGCGCTTTTGTTGCAAAAGGTGTGATTATGATGCCGAGTTATATAAACATTGGTGCTTATGTTGATTCAGGAACAATGGTAGATACCTGGGCTACGGTTGGTTCATGCGCACAGATTGGAAAGAATGTCCATCTCAGTGGCGGAGTGGGTATTGGCGGTGTTTTAGAACCGGTGCAGGCTGCACCCGTTATTATTGAAGATGACTGTTTTATCGGTTCGCGTTGCATTGTCGTGGAAGGTGTGCATGTGCAGAAACAAGCGGTGCTTGGTGCAAATGTGGTGCTTACTAAATCAACTAAAATTATTGATGTTACGGGCGAAAAACCTGTTGAACACAGAGGTTTTGTTCCTTCGCGTTCTGTTGTTATTCCGGGTTCATACACCAAGAAATTTCCGGCAGGTGATTTTCACGTACCGTGTGCGTTAATAATCGGACAGCGCAAAGAAAGCACCGATTTAAAAACTTCGCTGAATGATGCTTTACGTGAGCACAACGTTGCCGTTTAAATGAAATTCTTAGTCATACAAACAGCTTTTCCGGGTGATGTAATCCTTGCAACATCAGTGGTTGAGAAGTTGTATGAATTTCACCCAACTTCTCAAATTGATTTTTTACTTCGAAAAGGAAATGAGAGTCTTTTTGCTTCACATCCTTTTTTAAATAAAGTGTTGATTTGGGATAAAAAGCAAAACAAAGTCTCAGAATTACTCAGGATAGCAGGTGAAGTAAGAAGAGAGAACTACGATTATGTCATCAATCTTCATCGCTTTGCCAGCTCGGGATTTATAACAGCGTTCTCAGGTGCAAAGAACAAAATCGGGTTTGACAAAAACCCATTTTCGTTTCTTTTTACTGAAAAATATGAGCACAAAATTGGCAACGGAATTCATGAAACTGAGCGCAACAAGAAGCTCATAACTACGCTTACAAACGAGAAATCATCTAAACCGAAGCTCTGTCCTTCAGAAATGGATTTTCAAAAGGTATCAGAATACAAAACTGAAAAATACGTATGCATTGCCCCTGCTTCTGTCTGGTTTACCAAACAATGGAGCGCACATAAATGGGCTGAACTGATTAATTTAATTCCTATTGAACAAAATGTTTACTTGCTGGGGGCGCCTTCCGATTTTTCATTGTGTGATGAAATAAAATCATCAACTGTCAATCATAAATCATCAATTGTTAATCTTTCAGGAAACCTCTCATTTTTAGAATCCGCAGCATTAATGAAAGACGCAGAAATGAATTACGTAAATGATTCAGCGCCTTTGCACTTAGCCTCCTCTGTTAATGCTCCTGTAACAGCTGTATTCTGTTCTACCGTTCCCGAATTTGGTTTCGGTCCGTTGAGCGATAAATCTTTTGTTGCGCAGACAAAAGTAAATCTTCTTTGCCGTCCCTGCGGCTTGCATGGAAAAAGTTCATGCCCCGAGAAACATTTTAATTGCGCAGAAAGTATCAATGCTCAAGACGTAATTTCGCTTTCTTTGACTAAATAATTTATGCTAATCGATAAAAGAATACTTGACAGAGAATTGACCAATGCCTTGGCAGCATTGCATTCAGGTGGAACTATATTGTATCCGACCGACACAGTTTGGGGAATTGGATGCGACTGCACCAACGAACGGGCAGTAGATAAAATTTTCAAAATCAAAAAAAGAGATTCTTCTAAAAGTTTGGTTTTGCTCGTTGACAATGATGCCCGCCTTTTACGTTATGTAAAAACTGTTCCCGAAATTGCCTGGGAGTTGATGCAATTCAGCGATAAACCTTTGACTATTGTTTATCCGGAAGGAAAAAACGTTGCTAAAAATATGATTGGTCCCGATAAGAGTATTGCTATCCGTATTACTTCTGATATTTTTTGCAAAAGCCTTATCCGCTCGTTTGATAATGGATTGGTTTCTACCTCCGCCAATATTAGTGGTAACGCATCGCCCGAGAACTTTTCAGATATTGATGAAGAGATAATAAGCGCTGTAGATTATGTGGTAGATTTGCGACAGGAAGAAAAAACTCCGGCTTCACCTTCTTCAATAATTAAGGTTGGATTGAAAGGAGAGATACAAATCATCAGGAAATAAATTTTTTGAAAAAGCATTTAGACAATCCTGTTTTTTCTGTTGTCTCAGAAGCAGCTGAAGAACTTAATATTCACGCATATGTGATTGGTGGTTTTGTGCGCGATATTTTTCTCGGCAAGGAATCAAAAGACATTGATATAGTTACTACCGGTGACGGAATTGAACTTGCAAAAAGAGTTTCCGGAAAATTAAAAGACAGCCATTATTCTTTTTTTAAAAACTTCGGAACAGCAAATGTGAAGTTCGGTGATTTGGAGATTGAGTTTGTTGGAGCACGTAAAGAATCATATCGTGGGGAATCGCGAAAACCTGATGTGGAACCCGGAACATTGGAAGATGATCAAAACCGCAGAGATTTTACCATGAATGCGCTTGCCCTGAGTTTGCAGAAAGATAATTTTGGTGAATTAGTGGATCCGTTTGGAGGATTGAAAGACATTGAAAACAAAATCATCCGCACACCGCTTGATCCCGATATCACTTATTCAGATGATCCTTTGCGTATGATGCGCGCTGTCCGGTTTGCATCACAATTGAATTTTGTCATTGAGCAAAATTCTTTTCAGTCGATTTGCAAGAATTCAGAACGAATTAGCATTGTTTCAAAAGAACGTATCGCAGATGAGTTGAACAAAATCATTCTTTCAGCAGTTCCTTCCGTTGGTTTTAAATTGCTGTTCGATTCGAAATTATTGAACCTCATTTTCCCCGAAATGGTAAAGCTGCATGGCGTGGAAATAAAAGATGGCGTTTCGCACAAAGACAATTTTTATCACACTTTGCAGGTGCTCGATAATATTTCAAAAAACACCGATAGCCTCTGGCTGCGGTGGTCTGCCATACTTCATGATATTGCAAAGCCAGCAACAAAACGTTTTGAGAATAATATCGGTTGGACATTTCATGGACATGAAGACAAAGGTTCGCGCATGATTCCTAAGATTTTTGCTGAACTAAAACTTCCGCTCAATGAAAAAATGAAATATGTGCAGAAGCTTGTCTTGCTGCATCTGCGACCAATTGTGCTTTCCAAAGATGTGGTGACCGATTCGGCAGTGCGCAGATTATTATTTGAAGCAGGTGATGATATTGATGATTTAATGACTTTATGTGAAGCTGATATTACCTCTAAAAATGATCGTAAAGTTCAACGCTACCTCAAAAATTTTGAAATAGTAAGATTGAAGTTGAAGGAGGTGGAAGAAAAAGATAATCTGCGCAATTGGCAGCCACCTGTTTCAGGAGAAGAAATAATGAAAGCGTTTAATTTAACTCCCGGCAGAGAAATTGGGATTATTAAAAACGCAATACGAGAAGCAATACTGGAAGGTGAAATTGGGAGTAATTATGACGAAGCATATAAATTTATGCTTTTAAAAGGCGCTGAACTTGGGTTAAAGCCTGTAATTTAACCCTGATTTTTCTCAGAAATAAATTTTCGGTTTTACTGAAATAACTAATTTCGGGCATTATTCTATAAAAATGACAAATCATAAAAAATGGCAGTATATAAGTTCAGAGTAACGTTTGAAGATGATGATCAGATACATCGTGATGTTGAAATAAGTTCAACACAGAATTTTATGGATTTCCGGCAGGCAATTCTTAGTGCTTACAGCATAAATAAAGATTGGGATTCCGTTTTTTATGTGAGTGATGATAGATGGCATAAAGTAACCGATGTGGTTGCTTTTCCTAAAGAAACAAAAGCAGATGATGTAGCAGGAGGAAAGCAACGATTAGTTAAATTTATTGATGATCCGCATCAACGTTTTTTATATTCAGTTCGTGCGCTCACCGAAATTGTTTTTCTGGTTGAATTAATGAAAATTCTTCCTGATAGTCTTAAAACTACATACCCCCGAACAGCAGCTACAGCTGGTGAATTTCCAAAATTGCTTTTCAATATGCTGAATGGCATAAAAGAAGAAACCACAGCAGCTTTTCTTGATCCTGAACTTGCAGAGTTTGATGCAAAAATGACAAGCCTTGATTCAATTGAAGAACCAAGTGAAGATGATTTGGAAGAAGCAGATTCTCTGATTGCAGATGCATCTGAATTGCCGGAAGGCGAAGTTGAAATTACAGCCGATGGAGAAACAGAAGTGTCTGAAGGAGGCGAGGATCTTGCTGAAGGTGAATTTGGAGAAGGTGAGGAGGGTGGCTTCGAGGACATGGTTTCTGACGAAGAAGTCTGACATATATTTTCCTGATGCGCGGAACCCTTATTGTAGTTTGCGGTCCAACTGCTTCCGGAAAAACAAAACTTGCCATACAACTTGCTAAACATTTTTCAGCAGAAATTATTTCTGCTGATTCTCGGCAAATTTATAGAGAACTTAAAATCGGTTCTGCTCCACCATCTGATGTGGAGTTAAAAGAAGTAAAACACCATTTTATTGCATCGCGCAACCTTGATGAAGACTACAATGCAGGTGCTTATGAAAAAGACGTTTTGCAATTACTTGGTAAACTCTTTCCGCAAAATAAGTATTCAATTTTAGTTGGTGGTTCCGGACTTTATATAGATGCCGTTTGCAATGGTTTTGATAAAGTTCCTTCTTCTTTTCCGGAGATTAGAAAACAGCTGCAGGATTTGTATGAAACAGAAGGAATTGACCAACTTCAGAAAAAATTAAAAGAACTTGACTCTGATTATTACAATAAGATTGATCTGAATAATCCGCAACGTTTGATGCGTGCATTAGAAGTTTGCATGGGAACAGGGAAGCCTTATTCCATATTAAGAGAAGGAAAGAAAAATCCAAGAGATTTCAGGATTATTAAAATCGGGCTTGAGCTTCCGCGCGAAGTGCTTTACAAACGAATTGATGAACGTGTTGACGAAATGATGAAAGCAGGTTTAGCGGAAGAAGCCCAAAAATTAATTTCATTGAAATACTTGAACGCCTTGCAAACAGTTGGGTACAAAGAGTTGTTTGATTTATTTGAAAATAAAACATCATTGGATGAAGCTGTAGATTTAATTAAACGCAACAGTCGCAGATATGCGAAGCGCCAACTCACATGGTTTCGTAAAGACAAAGAAATCCAATGGTTTTTACCTGATGATATTGAGAAAATTATCAATGTATGCGCAGCATAGTTGAACGTTATTTAGAGATTTCCAACGAAGTAAAGCTCCTCATTCTTTCTGAGCTTTTTCTTCACATCATTAACGCTGCTTTCTTTCTTATCCTGCTTATTTTCATGGATAAGATGGGCTATCCCGACCACGAAGCAGCAGGTTTTATTTCTTATCGTTTTCTTGGTGTAATTGCGTTTGCCCTTCCGCTTGGGCTTTATATAAAAGGTCGCAAACTTCGTCCGCTTATTCTTGCTTCAGGAATTGCAGTTCCGGTTTTTTCAATTCTTATTGTTTACGCTATTCAATTTCATTATAACACACTACTTCATATTTCCCTTTTCTTTTGGGGAGTTGCATTCAATCTTATTACAGTCAGTTCACTGCCTTTTATTTTGCGTAATGCAAAACAGGAAACATTGAGTGAAGCCATTTCGCTTAGTTATGCTACAGGTAGCCTTGGAACAATCATAGCAGGGGCAATCATCTTTGCGCTTTCCAATTTTGCTCCTGCAATTTTTGATGAGAAAATTATTCTTTACCTCATTTCGTTTGGTGGATTTATAGCTTTCTTCTTCGCACTGAAAATCAGCAAAAAAGAAAATATACCCGCCATTACTTCCAGAAGAACCGACCTGAGTGATTTTGATTGGACATTAATTATTAAAGCACTTATCCCAACGCTGATTATCGCCACCGGTGCAGGATTAACAATTCCCTTCATTAGTCTTTTCTTCTATAAAATTCACGGGTTGGACTACAACCGTTTTTCAGTTATCGGTTCTTTGTCAGGCATATTTGTTTTTATCGGTGCCGTTGCCGTTCCTCATGTAAAACGCAAGTGGGGCTATAACTATGCAATTACACTCTCGCAATCACTTGCTGTTCTTGCGTTGGTTTTACTCGCTTCAACCGAATGGTATAATGAGTGGATTTTCGCCATGCCGCTGGCAGTTTTGTTTTATGTTATGCGTACACCTTTAATGAACATGGCAGCGCCCATGACTTCAGAACTGGTGATGAATTATGTTGGTCAGCGCAACCGCGAAATTGTGAGTGCCATGACAACCGCCATCTGGTCAGGAAGTTGGTTTATCAGTTCACGTATTTTTAAAACCCTGCGTGAAATGGATTTCTCCTATTCTAAAGTTTTTCTTATTACTTCATCACTTTATGCTTTAGGTGTAATCTGGTATCATTTCCTTATTCAGGATTATAAAAAGTTACAGAACAAATATGAAAGTATCTGAAACAAAAAAGGGACGCGATTTTCGCGTCCCTTTTTTGTTTTTCAAACGGAAGTGATTAGTTCCCGAAATCCGAAATAAACTTGATTCTCATCAACCTTACTTCCTCTTCCGTATAATCATCCTCACCCAATTCTCTCAGTGCATCACCTATTGAATCGGATTCGGATTCCTTGAAATAATCAAGTACCTCGCGTTGTTTCTCTTCATCAACATTCTCGCGGATGTAATAGCTGATGTCCACTTTTGTACCTGATGAAACAATGCGCTCAATCTCATCCAGTAGATCGCTGAAACTAAGTTGTTTGCTTTTTGCAATGCTTTCAAGTGGAAGTTTGCGGTCAATATTCTGGATGATATAAACTTTCAATCCTGATTTATTCACCACCGATTTCACAATCATATCCATCGGGCGCTCTATCTCATTCTCCTCAACGTATCGGGCAATCACTTCAATAAATGGTTTACCGAATTTTGCTGCTTTCCCCGGTCCAACTCCTGCAATTTTTGAAAGCTCATCAATAGTAATAGGATAGTTGATTGACATTTCTTCCAGTGATGTTTCCTGAAAAATAACGTAAGGAGGAAGTTTTGCTCTCTTCGCTTCTTTTACAACCAGATCTTTCAACATTTTGTAAAGCGCCTCATCACCGCCACCGCCTTTTTGCCCGCCTGCAACTATATCATCATCTGAATCCTCACCATCACCATCGTAGTCGTGGTCTTTGGTAAGCATAATGGAATAAGGCTTTTTCAAAAACTTCTTTCCTTCATCGCTTACACTCAATAAGCCATAGCTTTCAATGTCTTTAACCAGAAATCTGTTTATCAAAGACTGACGGATTACTGCATTCCAATATTTCTCGTCTTCCTCGCTTCCTTCGCCAAACACTTCTAACTGGTCGTGTTTGTATGATTTTATAGCAGAGTTTTCAAGCCCCGTTAAAACCTGAACAATGTGTTTTGCTTTGAATTTTTCTTTAACCGCAAGCACTGCTTCCAGTAATAATTCTACAGCTTCTTTTCCTTCAAATTTTTCGCGCGGATTATTGCAGTTATCGCAGTTGCCGCAGTTCTCTTCTTTATATTGTTCACCAAAATAGTGCAGCAGTTGTCTTCTGCGACATACAGATGATTCTGCGTAAGAAACCGTTTCCAGTAAAAGCTGTTTGCCAATCTCCTGTTCAGAAATTGGTTTGCCTTTCATGAATTTTTCCAGCTTCACAATATCATCGTAGTGATAGAAAGCAACGCAGTTTCCTTCACCGCCATCGCGTCCGCCACGGCCTGTTTCCTGATAATAACCTTCCAGACTTTTTGGAATATCGTGGTGAATAACATAGCGCACATCCGGCTTGTCAATTCCCATTCCGAAGGCGATGGTTGCTACAATCACTTCAATATCTTCCATCAGAAAATTATCCTGAGTCTTTGCTCTTACCGGTGCCTCCAATCCAGCGTGATAAGGAAGAGCACGCACACCATTCACTTGCAGCGTTTGTGCAATCTCTTCTACTTTTTTGCGGCTCAGGCAATAAATAATCCCTGACTTGCCCGGATGCTTTTTGATGTAACGGATAATGTCTTTAATTACGTCTGTGTTCTTTGCACGAACTTCATAATAAAGGTTAGGACGATTGAATGAATCCTTGAAAAGTTTGGCATCCATCATGTCCAGATTCTTCTGAATGTCTTGCTGTACTTTTTCAGTAGCAGTAGCCGTTAAAGCAATAATGGGCACTTTGCCGATAGCTTCAATAATCGGGCGCAGTCTGCGGTATTCCGGGCGGAAATCATGTCCCCATTCCGAAATACAGTGAGCTTCGTCAATCGCCACAAACGATACATTTATCTTTTTAAGGAACTCAACATTCTCCTCTTTTGTAAGCGACTCGGGCGCCACATACAGCATTTTAGTTCTTCCGGCAATTACATCTTCGCGTACTTTGGTAATCTCTGCTTTATTAAGTGATGAGTTAAGAAAGTGTGCAATGCCTACTTCCGAACCGTAGTTGCGGATGGCATCAACCTGGTTTTTCATCAGGGCAATCAGCGGTGAAATAATAATGGCTGTTCCCGGTCTTATTAATGCCGGAAGCTGGTAGCACAATGACTTACCGCCTCCGGTAGGCATAATTACAAATGTATCTTTGCCGGCAAGCACATTATTGATAATTGCTTCCTGCGCACCTTTAAATTTTTTGTAACCAAAATACTTTTCAAGATAATCTGTCAACGGCACTTCTAATTCAACGTTCATTTCTTTTATTGTTAATTAAATACTTTTGTACAAATTTGATTTTTCCAAATGCTAATATAAGTCTTTTGCCAAAATTACATTCTTTTCAATCAAACATTTTTTAAAAATTCTACTTGCCCGTGAAAAGTGCCGATGAACTAATACATATAGCCCGTGAAACTTTAGCAATAGAGGCAGATTCCGTGCGAAACCTCGTGCAGTTCATCGATTCTGATTTTGTAAAAACGGTTGAAACCATCTTTTATTCAAAAGGAAGAGTGGTTATAACCGGAATTGGGAAGAGCGCAATCATCGCTAATAAAATTGTGGCAACGCTAAATTCTACGGGAACTCCCGCCAGTTTTATGCATGCTGCCGATGCTGTGCATGGCGATTTAGGAACCATACAAACCGATGATGTGGTTATCTGCATTTCAAAAAGTGGAAACTCGCCCGAAATAAAAGTATTGGTTCCTTTACTTAAAAGCAGCGGAAATAAACTGATTGCCTTAGTTTGCAACACCGATTCATTTCTTGCAAAACAAGCCAATTACGTATTGAACGCCACTGTTGAAAAAGAAGCCTGCCCTAATAATTTAGCACCCACATCAAGCACTACTGCACAAATGGCGCTGGGCGATGCACTCGCAGTTTGTCTTTTGAAATGCCGCGATTTTACGAGCAAAGATTTTGCACACTTTCACCCCGGTGGTTCGTTGGGCAAACAACTTTACCTCACCGTTGCAGACATTTACAAAAACAATGCAACGCCAAAAGTTAATGCAGGCGACAGCATAAAAACTGCCATCCTCGAAATTTCTTCCAAGCGACTAGGCGCAACGGCCGTGCTTGACGGAGAAAAATTGGCAGGAATAATTACCGATGGTGATTTGCGCAGAATGATGGAACGCGATGAAAATATCAGCAACCTCAAGGCTGCCGACATCATGAACAAAAATCCTAAAACAATTTCTTCAACCGAAATGGCGGTGGATGCTTTGAAAATTTTGCGCGACAACAACATTTCACAACTCGTTGTTACAGATGCCGAAAAGTTCGTTGGATTTATTCATTTACATGATTTATTGCGCGAAGGACTTATCTGAAGTTCCAAAAGTCAAAAAACAAAACTCAATTAATTTACAAAAGTTAAAAATTCAAAAATGAAAACAATAGCCGGATGTCTTCGTTTTGTTTTTTTGCTTTTTTTGAATTTGGTATTTATTTGTCATTTGCCATTTGTTGCTTGATAATTTATGTCTGAAAAGATAGCCGTCATCATTCCTGCTTATAACGAAGAAAGCGCTATTGCAGCCGTCATCGCCTCTGTCAATGCACTCAATAGTTCTGCTTCTGCAACCCGCTACATTCCTATAGTTATCAACGATTGCTCAAAAGACCGCACAGCCGAAATCATTGACAAAGCCGATTGCATTCCCGTTCACCTTGCCGTTAACTTAGGCATTGGAGGTGCAGTGCAAACCGGTTTTATTTTCGCGTTTGAAAACGGTTTTGACTACGCCATACAAATTGATGGTGACGGACAACATCCGCCCGAATTTATTCCCCAAATGTTGGAAGAGTTGAAAACAAAAAACTTAGATGTCATCATAGGCAGCCGTTTTCTTACCAACGAAGGTTTTCAGTCAACCTTTGCGCGCAGAATGGGAATCAATTATTTTCATCACCTTAATAACTGGCTGGTAGGCGTTTCTGTAAAAGACTCTACTTCCGGCATGCGCATGCTCAACCGCAAAGCACTTCAAGTAGTCAGCGAATATTATCCTGATGAGTATCCCGAGCCCGAAGCCATTGTACTCTATGCAGTAAATAAACTCAACATCGGTGAGTTTGCTGTGCAGATGAATGAGCGGCAGGGAGGCGTTTCTTCCATCAACACTGCCGGCTCGGTTTATTATATGTTTAAGGTTACACTGGCGATTTTTTTTACATATTTGAGATTGAAAAAAACTAACTAATCATGCAAAGAATTCAAATCATTGCCATAGCAGCAAGTATTCTGTTTCTTATTTTTATTGCACGGCTTATTATAAAAGGTAAACTGCGCGAAGAATACGCCATCGTATGGATAATCTGTACCCTTATTCTCATCATTTTCTCTTTCTGGCGCAGTGGTCTGGATGTAGTTGCCTCTATAGTGGAAGTTGCCTCACCACCCAATATTGTTTTTATCGGTTCCATTCTTGCAATTCTTATTTACCTGTTGCATCTTTCCATTGTGGTTTCCAAACTGCAGGAACAAAATAAACGCCTTACACAGGAACTCGCAAACATGCGCGCACACCACCAATCAAGCGAAAAACAAAATGCAGCCTGAAATCTATTTCCGTTACCTCAGCGGAAAAAATCCCGATGCAAAATCATTGGAACTATACCATGCCGCAATAGCGCATCATAAAATAGAATTCACTGAAAAGGAAAACCGTTTACACCAGATCTCAATGCGTTTCCCCTTTCTCATTTCCTTTATTGACGGTGGTCTTGCGCTTACACAACCACTTTCCTTGTATCGCAAAAATATCTACATCATCCTCTGCATCCTCGAAACCCGTCCCGCATATTTCCCCTTACTTTCATCATCCTACAATAAAAAAACTGCAAACGGATTTTTCAAAACCGCTCTACACGGAACACGTGCAGTCCTTACAGGTCTGTTCGGTGTTATACTCGTAAAACTGGCATGAGCGAAGTGCATCCATACATCGTTGTCGGCTCCGGTTGCACCGGTGCTATGGCTGCACAAACCCTTGTTGAAGCAGGTATAAAAGTCCTCATGCTCGATGCCGGAATCACCGATGATACCTACACAAAGCTCATTCCCGAAAAAGATTTCACAGCATTCCGCCAGACCGATGAAAACCAGAGCGACTACCTGCTCGGCAAAAAATTCGAAAGCATTTCGTGGGACAAAATCGGAAGCGGTTCACAACTCACGCCTCCGCGAAAATTCATGGTCACTGAAGTCGAAAAATTTCTTGATATTTTTTCCAAAACATTCTTCCCCGTTGAAAGTCTTGCCTATGGTGGTCTCGGCAACGGTTGGGGTCTCGGCTCATGCGTTTTCTCCGATGCAGAACTTAATGCCGCAGGTCTCAACCCTGTAAAAATGAAAGCAGCCTACCAAACCGTTGCCGACCGCATCGGCATCTCAGGCGGACAAGACGACATCAAAAACTATACGACCTCTTTTCTAACTAACATCATGCCCCCGCCACCGGTTGACTCCAGCCAGCAAAGCCTGAAAAACAACTATGAAAGAAAAGTAGATTGGTTTAAAGCCAATAATTTCTCCCTCGGCCGCACGGCTCTAGCATTGATTACTAAAGATTACAACAACCGCAAAGCTTATCAACCACAAGACTTTGATTTTTATTCCGACAAAGGCGAGAGTGCCTACCGCCCTTGGATTACGGTTAACGAACTGAAAAAGAAAAACAACTTCACTTACAAGGGCGGTATCATTCTAAAGCAGTTTAAAGAAATCGAGAATGGGGTTGTCGAAATCACAACCTGGAACAAAGAAAAAAACGAAGAAGAGATTTACCGCACATATAAACTGGTGCTTGCACCAGGTGTGCTGGGCACAGCACGCATCGTGCTTCGTTCCTTCGGTAAAGAAAACCAAACACTGCCGCTGCTCTGCAATCCTTACGCTTATTTCCCTTGCATCAACATTTCGCAACTCGGCAAAACTTTTGAACGCAACACTACCGGCTTTGCACAACTCTCGCTCTTCCATGATAACAACATGCAGGGCGATGACATTGCCATGGCATCGCTCTACAGCTTCAAATCGCTCATGCTCTTCCGCATCATTAAAGAAGCACCTGTCAACTTCCGCGATGGAATTTCATTGATGAACTTTCTCATGCCGGCCTTTGTCATCATGGGCCTTTTTCATCCCGAAAAAAGCGGAGGTAAAAAGTTATTGAGCCTTATAAAAGACACTAAAAAAATCTCAGGAGACAACTTGCAGGCCGAATACCTCTTAAGTGAAATAGAGAAACAAAAAATCACCGAACGCAACAGCCTGTTCAAAAAAGCCATGCGCAAACTCGGAGCCTTTCCTGTAAAAATGATTGACCCCGGAATGGGCTCCAGCATTCACTATGCAGGAGTTCTTCCCTTTGAAAAAGAAGAGAAATCATTTTCTCTTTCATCCGATGGCAGACTGCACGGAACACAAAATATTTTTGTAGCCGATGGTTCCGGATTTCGCTTTCTTCCTGCAAAAGGCTTAACATTGAGTTTAATGGCAAACGCACATAACGTTGCACTCAACGCGCTGAAATGAACACAAACGAAACCATAGCAATATCAGGCGCTACCGGCTTTATCGGTTCGCAGCTTTGCGCTCATTTTATTCAGCAGGGGTATCACGTAATCGGCTTTTGCAGAAACATACCAGCTCAACGTGTGCAGGGTGTTGAATACAGAATATCCAGTCTTGAAAAACCACTTGATAAAAATCTTTTTAATGATGCAACCATATTTATTCATTGCGCTTATTTAAAAGGCGAAGAAGCAAAAAACATAAACATAGAAGGAACAAAAAAGCTGCTGCAAGCTTCACGCAATGCAGGAGTGAAGAAAAATATTTTCTTCAGCAGTATGTCGGCTCATGCTGATGCTCTTTCCGCTTACGGACAACAGAAATTTCTTCTGGAAAAAGAGTTTAACGCAAAAGACGATGCCATCATTCGCCCAGGATTAGTAATTGGCAACGGAGGTTTGTTCCTGGAGATGGTAAAACACATTAAGTCAAAAGGCATTGTTCCTCTTATTGACGGAGGTAAACAGCCGCTTTATACCGTTCATAGTTTAGATATCATGAAAGCCATTGAAATTATCATTACCAAAAATCTGAACGGAACATTCACGGTTGCCGAAACCGAACCTGTTCTTTACTGCGATTTTTACAAAGAGCTTGCAAAAGCACTGAACAAAAAGGTGCTGACGTTCAATATCTCTTACCCCCTCATGGAGATAATTCTTTCGCTCACCAAACTGCTGGGAATTAACACTGGAGTTGGCAAAGAAAGCCTGGTCGGACTAAAGGCATTGAGAAGGGTTGAGTTCTCAGACGATTTAAAAAAACTGGGTTTTATTCCCCACGACTATAAGGCAAGTTTAAAGTTGTTGTCTTAGAATTTATATTAGAGGCCGTGTAAAGCGCTCTCACACCAAAACCAAATAGACTATCAATCATTAATGCTATTTAGGTTTTAAAATTATCTTTGCTTTTTTACCGCAAATGCAACTCGAAGATTTTATAAAAATATTTGAAGCCGAACTGGCTGATATTGTTCCCGGCACCATACTGCCCGAAACTCCTTATAAGCAATTAGATGCCTGGAATTCTATGCAAGCACTGATTTTAATTGCCATGGTTGATGCTGAATATGGAGTAACGCTCACCGCTGAAAACCTGCATGATTGCGTAACCGTATCTGATTTATTTTCCGTTGTTCAGAATAAAAAGACTATACTTAATTCATAACCCCAAAATCTGATTTGTGTTTACTGTTTCAGGCATAAAACTAAGCGGACTTGCTGTAAGTGTGCCGAAACAAAAGGTTTCTAATAACGACTATCCTTTTGCTACAATCAAGGAGAAGGAATTATTTATTAAAACCACAGGAATAGAAAACCGCAGAATAGCACCTGAAGGGCTAACCGCGTCAGATCTATGTTTTGAAGCAGCAGAAAAACTGCTGCACGAAACGCAATGCGTTAAATCTGAAATAGGTGTTTTGCTCTTTATTACTCAAACCCCCGATTGGATTATTCCACCAACTGCTATCAGATTGCAACATCGTCTGGGATTGCCAAAAGCCTGCATTGCACTTGATATTAATCTGGGTTGTTCAGGCTATGTATATGGACTTTCGGTTATGTCATCCTTACTTAAAACAACAGGCGCAAAAAAAGGATTATTGCTTGTTGGTGATGTTTCTTCTTCCGTTGTTTCAGAAAAAGATAAAAGCACTTCGCCCATTTTTTCCGATGCCGGCAGCGCAACTTTAATGGATGTTTCTGATAGTGTGATTCATTTCAGCCTGCATAACGATGGGGAAGGATACAATGCCATTATTATTCCTGATGGCGGATTGAAAAATAAAATTTCACCTGCTTCATTATGGAGTGAAAAAATATCAGAAGGAATTGAGCGCAACAAAACACATTTAATAATGAATGGCGTGGATGTGTTCAACTTTTCCTTACGAGAAGTTGCTCCCGATGCAAAGCAGCTACTTGCCTATTGCGGAAAAGACACTAAGGATGTTGATTATTTTGTTTTTCATCAGGCTAATTTGTTGATGAATGAAGCTATAAGAAAGAAGCTTGCTATAGCACCTGAAAAAGTTCCGTATTCATTGAAAGATTTCGGGAATACAAGTTCGGCTTCTATCCCAACTACGCTGGTAACCCAACTGCGTGAGCAACTTACAAACGAAAAATTATCTTTGCTGCTTTCAGGTTTTGGTGTAGGGCTTTCATGGGGAACTGCCATCCTGGAAACAGACAAAATAGCCTGCCTTCCATTAATAGAAATCTAAATGGATAAGAAAGATTTTTCAATAGTTGTTCCGGTTTATAACAGCGAGAAAACGTTGGCAGATCTCTATCTGCGCATCGAAAAATATTTTACCAAAAAGCAAAAGTCATTCGAAGTTATTTTTGTTGATGATGGCAGCGCAGACAAGAGTTGGGAAGTACTTTCATCGTTAAAGAAGAAAAATCCACAAACTGTTACTGCCGTAAAACTCACACAAAATTACGGTCAGCACAATGCGCTTTTTTGCGGACTAACTTTTATAAGAGGAGAGTGGGTAATAACCATTGACGATGACTTGCAAACACCACCGGAAGAGATTGAAAAGCTTTTGCTTGCACAGGAAAATACAGGAGCAGAGTTGGTTTACGGTTACTATGAAAAGAAAGAGCATTCCTTGATTCGTAATGCAGGAAGTTGGTTTGTTGGCAAAATCTTTAAAAACTTTGCCAATATGTCCGGCAAAGGTTCTTCGTTTAAACTCATCAATTCTTCAGTAACGGAAAAAGTCATTTCACGCAACTATCGCATGTTTTTTTTGGACGAAATTCTTGCCTGGCATACTGATAATATTGAACATGTTGTAGTAGAACATTTGCCTCGCAAAGAAGGGCAATCAGGTTACACGCTGTTTAAATTATTTAAAATAACGCTGAAATTAGTCGTGGGTTATACCGCATTTCCACTGAAAATAATTTCATGGTTTGGTTTATTATCTGCACTTATTTGTCTTGGTTTTGTGTGTTATTTCATCTACATGAAATATAATTACGGAGCTGAGCTCGGTTTTACTACGCTGATTGTTTCCATTTTTTTCTCAACAGGATTAATACTCTTCAGCCTTGGTATTATTGGTGAGTATATCCGCAGGCTTTATATTGGTGAAACAGGAAAACCATCTTATACCGTGAAAACTGTTCTCTGATGATTATCCGCAATTTCGGAATTACACTTTCACAACTTACGCTTGAAGATGTTGAATTGGTTCGCTATTGGCGTAATTCAAAAGAAATAAGCAGTGTTATGGAATATCAGAAATTCATAACAGAAGAAGAGCAGAAAATGTGGTATAATTCATTAAACCCGCTTTCTGATTTTTATTTTCTCATTAATTACAAGGGCGTAAAAGTCGGTTTGATTCATACCTCACATATTAACTGGAAAGACAAGACAGCCGATGCAGGTTTGTTTATATGGGACAAAAACTATCTTGGAACTCATATTCCTGTTCTTGCTTCGCTTGCTATGTTAGAGTGTTTCTTTGAAAACTTTGGCTTACTGAACTATTTTGCAAAGGTTAGTCGCGAAAATTCAGTTGCAGTTCGCTACAATCTTACGTTGGGTTTTCGTTTGCATGAAACATCAAACGACAGCAGTTTTGACATTTACGTGCTTGAAAAGGAGAATTATTTAAAAGCTTCTGAAAAACTTAAACGGTTTGCTGCAACTATTTCTAATGAAAAGCCACAGTTGCAAATACTGCCTGAATTATTGAATGAACTGCAAAAGTTAATGAGCTGATATTATCAGGCGGTAACAATTTTCTCTTCTTTTGAGAAATCGTAATTGTTGTAATCAGTAAGAATGTTGTAAAGTGTGTCGCGCTCAACGGGATGACGATTTACCTGTTTTACAAGTTCCACTAATTCTTGGGTTGTAAGGGCAGGTGACTGTTCCTCAGAACCTGCCATTGAGTAAATTTTTGTTGAGTCATCAATCGTACCGTCTATATCATCTACTCCAAACTGTAAGGAGAGTTGTGCCGTGTTTCTTCCAATCATAGGCCAGTAAGCTTTGATGTGTGGGAAATTATCCATGTAAATACGTGCGATGGCATAGTTGCGCAAATCTTCAATCGTACTTACTTCGGCAAGGTGCGACATTTGGTTGTCTTTGTTGCGAAATTTTAGCGGAATAAATGTGTTGAACCCTTTGGTTTTATCCTGCAAATTTCTAAGCCGTTCCATGTGGTCAACACGGTGTTCAAATTTTTCAATGTGTCCGTAAAGCATGGTTGCGTTGCTTGGCATTCCCAATGAATGAGCGGTTTCATGAATTTCCAGCCACTCATCGGCTGTGCATTTATCTTCACAAATTTGTTTACGTATTTCGGGATGAAAAATTTCTGCTCCACCGCCCGGTAATGAGTTTTGTCCGTGTTCTTTCAGTAATTGCAAGCCTTCACGGAAACTCACTTTTGCTTTGCGGCACATGTATTCCAACTCTACAGCGGTAAAGGCTTTCACATGAATATCAGGGCGTATTTCTTTTATTTTTTTTATCAGGCTGGCAAAATAATGCAAACCCATCTTTGGGTGCACACCGCCAACAATATGAACTTCAGTAATCGGTTTACCGGCATAGCTTTTTAGCTTGTCCAGAATTTGTTCTTCGCTTAACTCCCAGCCTTCTCCTTTTTCTTTCAACAGGCGAGAGTAGGAGCAGAACTTGCAATCAAACACACAAATATTTGTTGGCTCCACATGAAAATTGCGATTGAAATAAACGTAATCGCCATGACGTTTTTCACGAATGTAATTTGCCAGTGTTCCCAGAAAACCAAGCTCTCCTTTTTTATATAACAAAAGACCTTCGTCAAAGGAGATGCGTTCTGATTTGAAAATTTTTTCTGCTATTTTCTTTAGTTCAGGAGAGACTGAACTTTTTTCTAAAAATGATTTCACAATATTATTTAATCAGAGTTACAGTTCCGGTTTTGGTGTACTGATAACCGGCAGCGGACTGGAAGTGGAACGAATAAACATAAACACCTTGTGGCACAAGTTTTCCTTCCAAAATCCCTGTCCAGCCTTCGTATTTATCATTTGTCATAAAAATTTGTTCGCCCCAACGGGTGAATATTTCCATGGTATAGTTTTCGTCTGCAACAAAAAGTGTAACGGGAATAAAAATGTTGTTCAGCCCTTCGGGAGCAAAAGCATTAGGTACAAAAAAGTTAGGCAACTGATAAGCACAAGCAACATTGGATGTGCTTGTTTCAGTAAAACCATAAGGGTTGCCAACATCTTCAAGTGCCTGAATGTAGTAGCAGAAAGTTCCATCACCTTCTACAATATCTGCAACATTGTCTACAAAAAAAGTATCAGCGGGATTAACCGTTGCAAGCGGAATGGGATTAAAAACTCCGTCAATGCTGCGGTAAATGTTGTAGGCAGCTACATTGCCAAGCCAAATTTCGTATTTATTCCAGTTCAGATAATTTTTGCGGTCGGCTTTTCCTTCTGCTGCAAGATAAATGGTGCGGGCATATTCAGAGGTGTCAACATCAGCACCGCAACTGTCAACTGAAATTACTTTGTAATAGTAACTGCGTTCGCTGCTTAAAGCAGTATTGTCAAAGTAATAAATGGTGGGTAAATTCGTGAATGGAGTTGTGCCGATGGTGTTGAAAAGCACATTGTCTTCAGATCGTGAAATTTTATATTCAATCACATCTGCTGCTATGTCAACGTGCGCGTAAAGATCAACGCCTCCTGTTAGCGGAACAGTAACGGTGCGGATGTAAGTGAACAGCGGAGCTATCGGAATTTCGGCCAGAATGCAGGTGTCGTTAGAAGCTGCTGATTTTGTTTGCGAAGCATCCCACGCTCGAACATAATAGCAGTATATTGAATTTGCAACCAGGTTTTGATGAATGAATGTTGTAGTTGTTCCGCCAACGCTTCCTGCCAGTGTTCTTGCTCCACCATCCTGTGAATAATAAACTTCGTATTGCGAAACTCCGTTGCTCCAACCTGTGTAGGCATTCCATGCAAGGTTTGCCTGTCGCAGACAAATGTCAACATTAGCGCCAAGGAAAATGGAACTGTGAATATCTCCCAGCGGACTGGTATTATCGCAACTGTCTATTGCTGCTATGCGATAGGTTTCTGAAATTGTTCCTGCGGCTGAGTTTCCGTTGAGGTAATACGTGTTGTTCAATCCCCAAACGGTGTCAATTGGTGTCCACGAATTATTGATGTTCTGATAAATAATATAACCTTCTGTGTCGCCCGATGGATTAGCATTCCAGCCAATTCCCGCTTGATTTAATCCTGCTAAAACATCTACGCTTACCGAATCAATGGAGGGTGAAACCGGTGGTGTTAAATCTGCGAATAAATCACCATCAACTGATGAAACGGAAACACATCCGGCATCGTCTTCTATTTCCACGCGATAATTGATGAAGGCATCGCATAAGGTTATTTCGTCTTCATAGGTTAAGCCTTGTGTTGAGTCAATCAATGTCCAAGTTCCCGTAGGAAACTCACGATAAATTCTGTAATATCCGCTGTAGGTAGTTGTTGGAAGTGGCACTGCCAGTGCATTCCACGAAAGTGCAGCAAAGCCTGTTCCGGGGTTTACAACATCTAATAAAATACTTTGCAGCGTATCAGTTGGTTCTGTGTAAACTTCACCATTGCAGCCAGAGCGGGTTCGCATATAGTAGTAATGAGAAGCTGTATTTGCCCCTGCTCCTATGTGGGTGTAGGTGGTGGTATTGATATTGAAAATGCTGTCGATTACAGTATAAGGTCCGGCTTCTGTTGTTGATTCATAAATGTGATAACTGTCAAATCGGTTTTCGGGATCAAGTGGTGGCACCCAACTGAGTTGCACATCACCGTTAGGAAGAACCGAAGCACAACGCAGAGAAGGTGGCGGAACGGTAGCCCAGGCTTCAACAGTTACAGAAACGGTAATAATGCTTACTGCAGGTGCCGGGCAAAAATCATCTGCGACTCGAAATACAAAGGTGTAAGTATTGGAAGTGGTGGCGCAAATATCGTTGTAAGCAATGTGATTGCAGTCTGTTTGCCAGGTAAATGTTGTAGCTGCACCTTGTGGTCCCGAAATTTGCGGTGGCGGATTTAAGGTGGCACAAGGTGGATTTAAGCACCCTGCTCCGGTGTTGGTGTATCCTGTTCCAAACTGGCTTCCTGTTGCATCAATGCTAACGGTTTGCGGATTTCCGTTGGGTAAAAATTCAGGGTCAACCCCTGATAAATTGAATGTAACTAAATCGCCTGCCGTTACGGTAGTAGAAAAATTAGTGAAAATCCCTCCGAGAGGAGGTACAGCAGGCTTGGTATTCAGCGCACAACCTGCAAGAATAGTTACCTGTATTTCGCGATAAATTTCGGCTACTAAAACTCCACACTTCCAGGCTTCAACTTTTACAATGGTTACAAAATTTCCGGGCGTGAAGGAGGTAAACGAAACCTCGCCTGTATTTGCATTTAGTTGTGCAGGAACATTTGCTCCGTTTTGCGTAGTGCCCGGAAGCGGACTGGTTGGGCTGTAACCTGCAATGTAAGTGAGTTGAGGAGGATTGGTTGATGTCCATGATCCGAAAAAATCGTCAAGCGCATTGCTCCATTGGTAGGAGAGTGAATCCAATTCACTGTCAACCGCATTGTGGTTGTAGGTGAAAGGATATCCTGCGCAAATAATGGTGGCAGGTTTTTCAATAAACTGAGGTGATGAGTCGTAGCATGGATTTGTGTTTTGCCCGTTGTAGGCAAACATTTTTGCGCGCAGCACAAAGCCTTCGTTTCCGGCATTCAGCAGATTGGTTACTGCTGCGTTGCGGCAGCATCCGTCATACGAAAATACCCAGCCTTCGGGTGGTGGTGTTCCTGTTAAGGTTAGTGGTGCGGTTTGAAAAATAAATTCTTCTACTGCCCCCGAAGAGCCACCAGGATTTGCGCACGTGATGTTTGGGCCTGTGCCATTGCACAGTGGTGAAATATCGGTTTGTGAAATTAAAATAAGGGGTATAGTCACAGTAGGTGAACCAGTGGTAGGGTAATTAGAAATCAGTAATCCGGAACTTACATCAATCCCTATTACAGAGCCATTGCAGTCGCGATATGCTTTTAATGTAAACTGAAATTGCCCGTTGGGAAGGCAAACCCACGTTATTTCGCCACCCATAAGGTGCGTGGCTTTTATGCTTTCGGTTGAAAGCAGCAATACTAAAAGACCTAATAAAAACTTCTTCAAGAATTGAATTTAATAGGTGGTAAAAATACGAAACAATGTTTTGATTAGCAAGGCTATTAGTGTTATTAACCTGCTATTAACCTGTGGCGTGTTTTACTGAACCGCACTTACGGGCTCGCTCCACTCACCGGCTCCTTTGTTGTTTATGCCGCGCACACGGTAAAAATAGCGCACACCCGGTTCCACATCATTGTCTGTAAACACCAATTTTGTGGTGGTACGCAAAAAGGGATAGGGCGGCTGCAAGATGGTAACGGTTCCGGTGGTGCCGGCAGTGGTTATTTCTCCCCGCTGCACCTCCCAGGTTTCAACGGTTCGGCCTTGGCCTTTGATGAAAATTTTGAACCCGGTGCCGTCATCATCATCCGTTATCTTTTTAATCACCGCCTTTGCGGGAAGGGGGCGTGGTTTTCTTTTTCCGGGCGGGGTGATTTTATAGTCAATCAGTTTAAGCGGTTCGGTGCTGTGGATGCTTTCTGCTCTTTTTTCTATGTTCTTTACAATGATGTTTTTTTGAGCGGTAAGGGTACGGGCTTGCGTGAGCTTTTGCGATAAGGTGTCTTTGAGCAATTCAATCTCATCGTCCAAGGTGGTTAACGCATCAATCTCTGCCTGAACCGAAGCGGAAGAATCGGGCTGGCCCAACCAGGCTGCGGAGTTCTTGCTGATGCCGGCTTTAAGTTCTGATAGTCTGGTGTGTGCTTTTTTAATATATTTTATCATATTTTTGTGATAGATGTTGCTATTTTACTGAAAAATAAGAATAATGTTCAGTAAAATACAAGTAAACAACAGATAGCTAATAAATTAATACTGAAAAATAATATTAAATTACATATAAAAATAATAATAATTCTGATATAATTTAATAAATTACATAAAAATAATTTAACTATTCGGAAAAATAATTATATTATAGGGAACAATAGTGCTATTTGTATTATTATGCAAACTATTTTTTTACCAGATAGGCACATATAAACATAGATTTTAACCAAACAAATGCTCGGTCAACCTATTATTAAAAACACCTTTCGGGTCTAATTTATTTTTCAGTTCCCTGAACGTCTCAAACTCGGGAAAGCATGCGCTGATTTTTGCGGCATCGGGCGTAAATTCTTTGGGCCAGTGCGGTCTTCCGCTATAAGAAAACATCAGTTCTTCAAAACCGGTCATGTACTCTTTCCAATAGCGGTTACCATATTGATAGGCTCCTATGTAACAGGCATTTTGTTTATAAGCCGGGCTAAGCCAGGTATCATCGGCTTTTACAAATCGCACTTCCACCACAAAATTGATGTGCAGCTTTTTGCGCTCAATCATCTCTTTCATTTTTTTCAAAGCTTCCGAAGCATGTTCAACCGGAATGGCATATTCTGTTTCAAAGTGGATGGGTGGCATGGGTACATTAAAAACTTCCCATGTTTTTTCAATGCGCGAAACCTTTTTGAAATGAATTTTATTAATCAGTTTATTGATGGGTGGAACTGATTTTGGAAACCAATCGCCCAATCGCAGCATAAAAGCAAAGAACACATTTACCAGAAATGAATCATCCATAAATTTTTGAAAAGAAGAGCGCGGTTTCAATTCTTCCTGTGTGCGGAAATACCTGTAAACGCCAACTAATGGTGCATGTGGAAACCACCAGAGTTTCAGATGGTCGGTGGTTTGAATAAGTTCTGGGATTTTCTCCAACGTTTCTTCAAATGGCAAAGCATACGACTCATCACGCAGGTTAAAAACATCCACACATTGAATAGTCAGTTCCGAGACAATCCCCAGAACGCCCAGATTAATTCTTACTGCCGGAAGCAGTTCTGCATTTTCGTTTTCACTGATTGTTAAAACCGAACCATCAGCCAAAATCAGTTTCATGCCAATAATCTGCGTTGAAATGTTTCCGAATTTTATTCCTGTTCCGTGAGTTCCTGTTGCAGTTGCTCCTGCAATGCTTTGTTCAGAAACGGAGCCAAGATTGGCGAGTGAAAGTCCGTTATCTCGAAGAATAACGTTCAGATTTTTTAAACGAATTCCTGCCTGAACTGTAACTTGTTTTTTCTCTTTATCAATTTTTAAAATCTTGCTGTAGTAGTCAAGATTAATAAGGTAATGTGAAGGCAAAGCCAATGCCGACCAGGAATGTGCAGCACCAACCAATTTTATCTTTTTGTCTTTGGCAACTGCATTCTTTACGATTTGAATTATTTCAGTTTCACCCGAAGGCTGAAAATAATTTTCAGCAGTTCCGGTTACATTTCCTGCCCAGTTTTTGAATTTATATGCCATAAATTTGAAATCAATGAAATGCAAATGTGTATATTTTCTTAAACTCGTGCTGTGAAAACAAAAAAACGAATCCTTGTTTGCCCGCTCGATTGGGGCTTAGGTCACGCTACGCGCTGCATTCCTGTTATTCACGAATTGCAGAGGCAAGGCGCAGAGGTGGTAATTGCTGCTGACAAACGGCCGTTGGAATTATTGAAACAGGAATTTCCGCAATTACAGTTTATTGTTTTTCCCGGTTATGAAATTGCGTATCCCGAGAATGTCAGCATGGTTTTTAAAATGGCTTTTTCCGTTCCAAAAATCCTCAGAAAGATAAGTGAAGAGAAAAAGTTTTTAAAGAAGATTGTACAGCAAGAAAAAATAGATGGTGTAATTTCAGATAATCGTTACGGACTTGGTATTACGGATGCCCCCACCGTTCTGCTATTACACCAGTTGATGATAAAATCTCCGTTCGGTGAAAGTCTTCTGCATCAAATCACACTCAATTATGTAAAGCAATTCTCCTTCTCCTGGGTTCCTGATTTTCCTGGAGAAAATAATTTATCAGATGACCTTGCGCATCAATATCCTTTGCCTGATAATGCAAGATTTGTTGGTGCATTATCTCGTTTTTCATCTTTCCCGCAAAATGAAAAAGCAGAAAAGAAATACGATTTATCAGTCATCATTTCAGGTCCTGAACCGCAACGTACGGTATTTGAAAAACTGATTGTGCAGCAGGTTTCCAACCTTCCGCAACGAACGTTAGTTGTTTTGGGAAAGCCTGAAAATAAAGAGAAGAAAGAGAGAATAGGAAACGCTGATATCATCTCACACTTAAATGCAGAACAATTGTTCAGTGCAATTTCAGCAAGTGAATTGGTGCTTACTCGTCCCGGTTATTCTACCATTATGGATTTAGCGGTGATGCAGAAGAAAGCAATTTTTGTCCCTACGCCCGGACAAACGGAGCAAGAGTATTTAGGTAATTTATACCATCAGAAAAAACTTCACTTATGCGTTAAGCAAGATGAATTGAATGTTGCAAAAGCCATTGAACAGGTATCAGCGTTCAATGGCTTTTCTGAGTTTTCAGAAACAGAATTGCTTTCAGAAAATGTGAAAGAATTTCTAGTCTCCTGTTAGCTTATCCCAGTTTCCCTACCACCAATTCATAAAAATCTTCCTCGCGCAAATACTTGTTGGCGAGTGCCTGAATTTCAGCAGGAGTAATAGTTTTCACTGTTTTTATCCAGCACTGGTAGTATGAATAATCTAAATCGTATTTCAGCAAGCTGATGTATTTTTCTGCCAATGCAAATGGGCCATCCACATCTTTAAGGAATACACCCAGCATATAACTTTTAACGGTATCTAATTCTTCCTGCGACACAGGTTCTTCGCGCAGGATTTTCATCTCAGCATAAATTTCTTTCAGTGTTGCCTTGGTTACTTCAACTCCAACTTCGCTGCCTATTGACCAGATTCCTGTGGTTCCCAACGGAATAAGTCCTGAGCCAATTCCATACGTGTAGCCTTTATCTTCCCGGATATTGGTCATAAGGCGCGAACCGAAATAACCGCCAAACACCGTATTCAAAACCTGCAACGGAATATAATCAGGATGCGTTTTGCTGAACAGCGGACGGGCAAGTTTAATAGCACTTTGCACAACATTCGGCACTTCATGTACCTGCTTTTTTTCGGAAGAAGGCAGGGGAGTGGGTGTGTTGTTATTAAATGCCGAAATCTTTGTCGGAACGCTTCCAAATTCTTTTTTGAAAGTTTCTATAACTTCCTGAGTTACTCTTCCCGAAATAATAACATCGCAATCTAAGGAGCGGTAGTGTGCACGATGAAAATCTAATAATTGTTCGCGAGTTACCTTATCAAAATCTTCAGGAATAACCCGGTATCCGAAAGGATGATTTTCTCCATAAAGCATTCCGTAGATAAGTTTTGAAGCCAGGGTAGAAACTTTCTTTTCGCCCGAGATTAGTTTTTGTTTGCTGTTTTCACGGTAGGTTTTCAGCTCGTTCTCGGGATACGAAGCGTTCAGCAATACATCTTTTATTACAGGCAGGGTTTTGTCCAAATGTTTGCTCAGCGTATAAAGCACCAGCGCAGGTGTGTCACGTGAAGAATCGGTTTTCATGTAAGCGCCATAGAAATCTAATTGCTCCGATATTTCTTTTGAAGTGCGCGAGTCAGTTCCTTCTCCTATGGCTTCGATTGTCATTGCTGCAACCAGGCGTGCCGGCTGCTTCAGTGCTCCTGCCGAAAAAAGAAATTCTACCTGCAATACATCCTGTGTTCCTGAATTCAGGATATGTAGCGGTAATCCGTTTGCAAGGGTAATATGTTCTGCTTCCTGTAATTCAATATCAGGAAAGGGTTTTACTGAGGGTTCTTGGGTTCTGTCTAAGGTTTCCATAGTTTTTGTTTTACCGCTAAGGCGCAAAGGGCGCGAAGTTTAATCTACTTTGCGTTCTTAGCGTCTTTGCGGTTAAGATTTTTTAGCGTGATAATAAAGTGTTGAGCAATTGGTATCTACCAGCGTTTTTTCGGCAAGTTCTTTTACCTTTTCAACTCTTACAGATTGGTATTTTTCAGCTTCCTGATTTACTCCCTCTGCATCACCCATCAGTTCAAAGATGGCAAGGTTCAGCGCTTTTCCTTCAACTCCCATTTCAGAAAAAACAAGTGATGCTTCCATGTTGTTTTTTATTTTCTGAAGTTCATTTGCATCTACAACAGTTGAGCACAGCTTATTTACTTCCTCGGCAATACCGGCTTCAGCTGTTTTCATGTCAACGCCCTCCGAAACTTTTCCGGCAATTACCAATAATCCCGGATCATCATCACCAGAAATGTAAGCGTTGATTTCGCTGAAAAGCTTTTTATTCTTTACCAGTTCAACATACAGACGTGAAGATTTTCCGCGCGAGAATAATTCTGAGATAACATCAAAGGTATAGTAGTCGGGATTTTTACGGTCGCACATGTGCCATGCTTTATAGATAGCATCGTAAGGGACATCAGCAGTGGTTTCCTCTTTACGTTCTTCTATTTGCGGTGGCTCAACCGGAAGCTTACGTTCCTTCTTTTCGCCTTTCGCAATTGGACCGAACCATTTTTCTGCCAGCTTTAATACTTCATCTGTTTTCACGTTTCCGGCAACAGAAAGAATAGCATTGTTAGGCAGGTAATGTTTTTTGAAAAATGCTTTTACATCATCCATCGTAGCATTTTCAATGTGCGAAATTTCTTTGCCTATTGTGTTCCATAAATAAGGATGCACTTTGTAGGCAAGGGGTTTCAATTTCAGCCACACATCACCGTAAGGCTGATTTAAGTAGCGCTGACGAAATTCTTCAATTACCACACTGCGCTGCACTTCCAGGCTTTTTTCAGAGAAAGCAAGGCTCAGCATCCTATCACTTTCGAGCCAAAAACCTGTCTCCAGATTTTGTGCAGGAAGCGTTAAATAATAGTTGGTAATATCGTTGCTGGTAAAGGCATTATTTTCACCGCCCACATTCTGCAAAGGCTCATCATAGTTGGGAATATTTACCGAACCGCCAAACATCAGATGCTCAAATAAATGGGCGAAACCTGTTTTGTCTGCATCCTCATCGCGGGCGCCTACATCATATAATATGTTCATAGCTGCAATAGGAGTAGAGCGGTCTTCGTGAACAATCACTTTTAACCCGTTACTTAGTGTATGTTTTTCAAATTGTATCATCTTTTCAGAAATTTGTTTTGTTCAACTCCGCTTTTGCTTCGTTGTATTCCTTAATCATTTCTTCTACTACCTGTGCGGCAGGTTTTACATCGTGAATGTAGCCGGCAATTTGTCCTATCTCTAATTCACCTTCATCCAGGTCGCCTTCAAACATTCCTTTCTTGGCACGTGCTCTTCCTAAGAGTTGAACCATTTCATCCAATGATGCAGAACGGTTTTCCGCTTCCTGCATTTGTTCGAAGAATTTGTTCTTTATCAAACGTACCGGAACTAATTTCTTCATGGTTAATAATGTTCCGCCTTCTTCGGTCTGCACAATTTTATTCTTGAAATTATCGTGTGCCGATGATTCTAATGTTGCAGCGAAACGACTTCCTACCTGCACTCCGTCAGCGCCTAATGCCATTGCTGCCAGCATTGCTCTTCCCGATGCAATTCCTCCGGCTGCCATGAGAGGGATAGTTATTGCTTCCTTTACCATCGGGATTAAACAAAGTGTTGTTGTTTCTTCCCGTCCGTTGTGGCCGCCTGCTTCAAAGCCTTCTGCTACTACTGCATCTACTCCTGCTTCCTGACTTTTCAAGGCAAACTTGGCACTGGAAACAACGTGCACTACCTTTATTTTGTGTTCGTGCAAAAAGCCTGTCCATGTTTTAGGGCTTCCCGCAGAGGTAAAAACTACAGGCACTTTTTCCTCAACAATGATATCCATCAATTGTTTAGCGTCGGGATAAAGAAGCGGCACATTTACGCCAAAAGGTTTGTCGGTTGCTGCCTTGCATTTGCGGATATGATCGCGCAAAACATCGGGATACATAGAGCCGGCACCGAGCAAACCGAGCCCGCCACTGTTGCTGACAGCCGAGGCTAAACGCCAGCCGCTGCACCAAATCATTCCTGCCTGAATTATGGGGTATTTTATGTTGAAAAGTTCTGTTATCCTGTTCTTCATATCATTAGGTGTTGTAATACTTTTGCTGCCGCACGAAAGTACCAAAACAAACAATTATCAAATGAAAAAAGATACAGCCATTTTTGATTTAATCAGAAAAGAACGCCACCGCCAGACAGTGGGAATTGAACTCATAGCATCGGAAAATTATGTGAGCGATGATGTGATGAAAGCAATGGGATCGGTGCTTACTAATAAATATGCAGAGGGTTATCCCGGCAAGCGTTATTATGGTGGCTGCGAGCTAGTAGATATTGTAGAACAATTGGCTATCGACCGTCTGAAAGCGTTGTTCAATGCCGAATATGCGAATGTGCAACCACACTCGGGAGCACAGGCCAATGCAGCGGTGATGCTGGCTGTATTGAAGCCCGGTGATACCATCCTTGGGTTGGATTTATCCATGGGCGGACATTTATCGCACGGCTCTTCGGTGAACTATTCGGGTATGTTGTATAACCCTGTTTTTTATGGGGTGAAAAAGTCAAACGGCAGAGTGGATTATGATGCGATGGAAAAAACTGCCATTAAAGAAAAACCAAAACTGATTATTGCAGGTGCTTCGGCACACTCGCGCGACTGGGATTTTAAACGCATGCGCAAAATTGCAGACAAAGTTGGTGCGTTGCTCTTGGCTGATATTGCTCATCCTGCGGGACTGATTGCCCGCGGCTTACTGAACGACCCGATGCCGCATTGCCATATTGTAACTTCAACAACTCATAAAACGTTGCGCGGACCAAGAGGCGGTGTTATTCTGATGGGCAAAGATTTTGAAAACCCGATGGGCCATAAAACACCCAAAGGAGAAATTAAAATGATGTCAGCAGTATTGAACGGGGCTGTGTTTCCGGGAATACAGGGCGGACCGTTGGAACATGTGATTGCTGCAAAAGCTGTTTCGTTTGGCGAAGCACTTTCTGACTCCTACTTAAAATACTGCGTGCAGGTAGTGAAAAACTCACAACTGATGGCCAAAGAATTTATGGCGAAAGGCTATGATGTGGTTTCGGGCGGCACGGATAACCACAGTATGCTGATTGACCTGCGCAGCAAAAACCTGAACGGAAAAGTAGCTGAGAATACCTTGGTAAAAGCTGATATAACCGTAAACAAGAACATGGTTCCTTTTGATGATAAATCACCATTTGTTACTTCGGGCTTCCGTGTTGGCACGGCAGCCATTACAACACGCGGACTGAAAGAAAAACATATTCCTGCTATTGTTGACCTTATTGATATTGTGCTGATGAACACCGAAGATGACGCAGTATTGAAAGCAGTGAAGAAGGAAGTGAATAAGATGATGAGCAAGTTTCCGTTGTTTGCGGAGTAATTGAAGATTATAACTATAAAAAAGCCCCGCCATTAGCGGGGCTTTTTATTTTACTTTTGTCGCATGTCAGACACAGTATCCAAAGCCAATATCCGTTTCCAGCGAACTGTTCTTATTATAGGAACAGTAGTGCTTGGGCTCAAGTTCTTTTCGTGGTATCTGACGCACTCTAATGCTATTCTTACTGATGCATTGGAGTCAATTATCAATGTTGTTGCAGGTGCATTTGCTTTGTGGAGTCTGGTGATTGCCTCGCGGCCTAAAGATACCGACCATCCTTACGGGCATGGTAAAGTGGAGTTTCTTTCATCGGGATTGGAAGGTGCCTTTATTGCGCTTGCAGGTGTTTATATGGCCGGGAAAGCGGTGTATAATTTTTTCTATCCTATAGAAGTTCACAGTCTTGATATCGGTATTGCGATTACTGCTTTTACAGGCATTGTAAATTATATTCTTGGTTTTTATTTGAACAGAAAAGGCGAGAAAGCAAATTCACATGCCATGATGGCCGAAGGAAAACACCTGCAAAGCGATGCATGGTCGAGCGCGGGTTTGCTTGCAGGGTTGTTTCTTATTTTTTTAACCGGTATTAAAGAGCTTGATAACGTTGTTGCCATACTTCTTGGTATTTATATTTTTTATATCGGCTATAAATTAGTTCGCTCTTCATTAGCAGGAATTATGGATGAAGCAGACATTCATCTGGTTGAAGAACTCATTTCAATCATGAACGAAAACAGGTTGAATAACTGGGTTGATATTCATAACCTGCGTGTCATCAAATACGGCTCAAAGCTACATGTGGATTGTCATATCACACTTCCCTGGTTTCTGAACCTGCGCGAATCACATGATGAAGCAGAGAAGTTAGACAAGCTGATTAACACTAAAAAGCAAGGTGATGTTGAATTCTTTATTCATACTGACCCTTGCATACCGACATCGTGCAAAATTTGTCAGAAGAATGATTGTAAGGTGAGGCAATTTGCCATGGAGAGAAAGATAGAATGGAAGTTAGAGAATGTGTTGAGTAATAAGAAGCATGGAAGCTAAGTGTTTTGTCATGCTGAGCGTAGTCGAAGCATAATGCCCTTCGACTACGCTCAGGGTGACTCAGCCTACAATTTAACTCTCAGCGTAGCAATAAAATTCCGTCCGGGTGAGCTGATACCCGATGCAAACACACGGTAATTTGCATCCAGAATATTTTCAAGCGCAAGCTGCAAGGTCACATGCTGACTGAACTTGTATCCTGCACGTGCATTCAATGTCCACCACGCAGGCATTCCGGCAGCAGTAGCATAAACTTCATTGTCTTCAGCTCCTAATCTGTAATCCGTAAGTTTTTTCTCGCCATTATAAAACGCATACACTTCTGCATTCAGCTTTTTGAAGTTCAACTGAATTCCAGTTCTTCCGAAGATTGGTGGAATGTGATCGAGTGGCACATGTCCTGTATCTGAAAAAATTCTTCCGTAGGTGTAGGTGAGCGCAGTGTTAAAAACCAGCCATTTGGTAAGATGTGCTTCAACGTTTACTGAAGCGCCAGTGATAAATGCAGTTTGTGCATTCTGACTTGCAACGACTGCGCTTGTATCGCCATTGAACACAATTGTTTCTTCACCGTTTAGTGTAAATGGTTTGGTGACAATTGCATTGGTGATATAAGAATACCACCCGCTTGCTTCCACTTTTACTTTACGTGCAATGACTTTTGAAATTCCAAGTTCACCGTTGTAAACATATTCCGGTTTTAAATCGGGATTCGGAATAATAAGTGTTCCATTGCCCGATTCAAAAACCTTTGCCATATCATCAACATTGGGTGAGCGGAAACCGGTAGAACCTAACACTGATAAATGCCAGTCTTTACCGGGTGAGAAAATGTAGCCGATGTTTCCGGTAAGGGCATCGTTATTTTGTTTTGCTTCATCAAAGGGAAACGGAAAAAAGGTTTTGTCGTTAAATGAACTTTTTAATCCAACATGACTGTATCGCAAACCGGCAGAAAGCCTTGACTTTTCACTAAGCTTCCATGAATCGGTAATGTAAGCTGCGGCAGAGAGCTGTGTACTTCCGCCATTAGGGTAGCGTGTATCTAATGGTGTTATTTCGCCTGTAACGATGTTTTCATTCTCAGCAGTTGAGGCTACATTGTTATAAGTAACTTCAATACCATATTTAACTGTATGCTTTTCCAGATCTTTTTTGAAGTCAGCATTCAATGAATATACAGTTACATGCTCGTTACGATGCGCCAGATTATCTTTTCCAAACTTACGTTGGTTTCGGCTTTCCTTTATATCTTGATAAGCAAGAATAACCTGTGCATTGTTGTAAAGTGCATTCTCACCGCTTAAATCAAGACGGTAAGAACCCATCAAACGTTGCTGCGGACCGTAATACCATTCGGCATTACTAAGTCCCGCACCTTTAAGGTCGGTAAGCCTGTCGTAGCGAGGAAGATTGGAGGAGTTAGAGAACTGGAAGTTCAGGTTGTGTGTAACCTTATCACTTTGTTTGAATGAGAATTTCTGCAAAATATCATACTGACTGTAGCCTGAGAATTTCTGAATATTAATGTCATCATTGGCAACCAATACATCTGCACCATTAATGCGTTGCACATAATACCTGCGTTTCCAAACATCAGAAAGCGAGTCTTTGCGGATGTTTCCCTGACGCATGTCGTCAAAGTCGGAATAAGTAAAACTGGTAAGTGAGGCAAACTTTTTGCCGCCCAGGCTAAAATCCAGATGTCCTGTCTTCTCATGGTTGGCAGTTGCATAACGGGTGTAAGCGCTTCCTTTAAAAGCAAAGGATTCTTCGCCTTCAGCAAAAACAGGTTTCTTGGTGTGGAAGTGCATCACACCGCCAAATGCATCGCTGCCATACACAACCGAGCCAGGGCCAAATACAATCTCTGCACGTTCCAGCATAGAGTTGTCAATGGTCATAACATTCTGCAAATGTCCGCCACGGAAAATAGCGTTGTTCATGCGCACACCGTCCACAACAATCAAAACCTTGTTTGCTTCAAATCCACGAATGATGGGGCTTCCGCCACCTGCCTGACTTTTTTGGGCAAGTACTGTTCCGGTAGAAACTAAAAGGTCGCCTGCATTTTGTGCATTGGTTTGTTCAATCTGTTTTAACGTTATACTTTGTATAGGTTGAGGTATGTCGTATCTCTTTTCTTCAAACTTGCTGGCCGAAATAATGACTTCATTGAAATTATGTTTTAATGTATCTGTTTCTTGCGCCTTTAATAAAGGAGAAAACAAGAGCATGGCATATAGTAATAGAATATGATTTTTCATATTAAGAGTAAAAATTAATGAGAGAATACTTCACAAGCACTGAAGTATCATTGATAGATAGCCTTTGGAAATCTAAGCCTGTTCAGGCGGCTGAAGGTTTTCAGATAAATAACCTTTCAGCAGTTTGTCTTTTATTTCAATTGGCAAGCAACTGATTTCTTTAAAAGAAAATTGTAGGTATGTTTGAATGAAAAAATAATCGGACTGGAATTTTTTAAGTGAGGTGTTGTTGGTCTGAGCATCAGAATTCATCTGGCGGGTTATCAGTTCTTCCAGATTGGCAAATAACGTTTTTTCCTGTTTGTCGTTGATGCAGTGGAAGGTTATGCTGTCGGCAGTCTCTTGTTTTTTTACTACGTCATATAAGTTTCCGTTGAGCCAGAATTCTTTTCCTTCTTCTTCCCACTCAATATTGTTCAGGTCAGCAATTCTAAAAGTGAAAACGGTTAATTCAGTTTCAGGCACATGGCTTTTAATTTTTCTTTTTATCTCTTTTTTTATCGAGTGCTGAGATACTTTGAATGAGATCAAATGCCCGCTGATATTGAACAGCAGAATTAGCAGCAGCGATAAAGGCAGAAGTTTTTTGAGGAACAAGACTGTAAAACTATGGAAGCAAAGCTAAAAATTTATTATTCCTAATTTCGCAGGAAATAATTTAAAATGCTGGGACTTAAATTACCAACCGACCCGCGATGGGTAAACATTGTTGAAACAAACATTGATGAGATACTGATCGACCATGCTTTTTGTGAACAAAAAGCTGCAACCAATGCTATTTCATTAATTGTGTTTGCTCCAGAATATCCTGACTTGGTAGAGCAGATGATTGCACTGGCGCAGGAAGAGTTAGATCATTTCAACCAAGTACATGAACTGATAAAAAAACGAGGAAATGTTTTGGGCAGAGAGCGCAGAGATGAATATGTAAATGAATTGTATTTGTTTGTAAGAAAAGGATACAAACGAGAAATTGTATTGGTTGACAGGCTGCTTTTCTCTGCCATGATTGAAGCCCGCAGCTGTGAGCGTTTTCGGGTACTTTCAGAAAATATTCAGGACAAAGAGCTTTCTGATTTTTACCGCGATCTGATGGTGAGCGAAGCTAATCATTACACCACGTTTATAAAGCTGGCAAAGAAATATGCTAAAGGCGAAGATGTGGATAAACGCTGGAAAGAGTTTCTGGAATATGAAGCAACGGTGATTGCTAAATACGGAAAGAAAGAAACGATACACGGATAAAACCAAAAAAGCCTCGCAATTGCGGGGCTTTTTTAGTGGTGCCTGCTGGAATCGAACCAGCGACACAAGGATTTTCAGTCCTTTGCTCTACCGACTGAGCTAAGGCACCAATCTCAAAAAGAGGGCGCAAAGCTAAAAAAGATTTCTCTTCCACAAAAAAATAAGATAATTCT
>CANKAM010000032.1 GCA_947479755.1 Bacteroidota bacterium | reverse complement strand
TTTCATTACCTGATTTTTGCAGTTCAATAAAATTTTCCAATGTTTTATCAATATTCAACTCTTTGATTTGGTCACTTGTAAAAGTAGTAGGCATTGATCTTATGCTATTAAAACTCTTTATTTTTTTCATTTCTTCCTGATATGGGTTTACATAGGAATAATACAGATACTTATCAACAGCCTTTTCTGCAAATTGGAAACTATCAACAACTGTAGTTGAATATTTATTAATTAATTCAGACCTTTTTTCTTCTAAAGTGAGTAAATCTTTTGCTGCCCACACAGACTTTATAGCACCCTTAGTTGTATTCTTAAGTTCTTTAAATGATTTTCGTGTTGATTTAAAAATCTTTACAACATCGTCACCTTCATTATTGGCTTCATTCATATCAGAAACATTTTCTTCCAATTTTGCCTGATTGTTTAAGTTCTCATAGAAGTGGGAATAAAATTTATCCCCAACTTCTACATATGAATTTAAGAACTGACTGACATCATTGTGCTTTTTGACATTGTTTGGCAAAAAGTCGGTAATTAGTGAACTAACAACAATGCTTGTATCAAGACGATTAATTTGTTCCTTTTCAGCTTCAGTTTTATTAGAATGATTGCTACAACTAACCAAAAACAACAAACTATTAAGTGAAATAAAAATGAAGCATAAAACATCAAAGCGACTAAATCTTTTCATTGTTATTGGTGTTATCAAATTTTCAATTATTAAAACCAACCTTTCTTTTTAAGTGGCTCAAGTTTCTTTTCAAAATAATCAGCCTCACTACTTGAACCACCACTTCTTAACTTCATAATACCAAACTCCATTTTCTCAATAATTACATTCTTAATTTCTTTTTCAGGTTTGGAACTTGCTAAACTTGACAAGTAATTTAGTTGTTCAAGCAGCTCCTCTTTATCACTTGATAATTTCATTTGTGCCAAATCTTCAATCTTTGCTGCTTTATCTTTGTCTTGTTGATCAAATTTATCTGTAAGGCTAAATGACTTACTTATACCTTCGCCTATAGCCTTGCCCATGAAATGACCAAACCCAGGTTCTTTATTTACAACTGTAATATTTTCCCCTCCAGAGGCATTTGCACCAGTCGGATTAATTGAAGTTTCAGATTCTGAAACCACTGGACCTCTTCGCTTGCCGTTATCAATAGCTTGTTTGATTTCTTTTACTTCATCTTTAGTGAAACCATGAGCTTTTGCACGTGAACCCATTACGTTAAACTCTATAGTTGAAAATCCCATTAACGGAGTGTCAACGGAAACACCTGATATATCCGTATAAGAAACGAATGTTTCTTCGTCCTTCCAAAGACCAGGTAATCTAACTTTTAGACCTGTATCTTCGATTGTAATTGATGCAGGAAATAATTTATTTCCATCTGACATTCTTGATGCTGTAATTTTTTTCATTTTGGTTTTGGTTTAGGTTAATTGAAAAAGTATAAAAACAAAAAGGGCTGTTGCGCCCTGCGCAACAGCCCTTTTGTAAATTAAGTTTAAAAAATTAGTTAATAGGTCACACGTGTGTGTGTGTGTGTGTGTGTGTGTGTGTGTACAGCCACGCGGCTTTCAGAAGGTGTAGCAGAGATGTTCAGTTGCATGGCTATGTGGTTGAGTGGCAGCAAAAGTAAAAAGATTTTGGTGTAAAGCAAAAAGGGTCAGGCAACTAACCTTTGGTCTTCCTGAGCTAATTGTTTAAGGTAGTTAGGGCAAAAGTCATAACCGTTATACCAGCTAATTCCGCCACCCGGTTCTATATTTACCTTTTTAAAGTTCTCGTATTCTAATAGTTCTTTGGTAAACCCTTTACCCAAAAACGGACGGAAGTTGATTGTCTTTTCGGTTCCGTCTTCAAACTTAAGCCAAATATAATAATGGTCTAACACTTTTAATTCCACTATTTTTTCCATGTGTGTTTTAGTTTAATGGTTCTATTTCAGTTAATGGTTCGGGCACAATTGCTTTTTCCCAGTTTTTCAATAATTCTTCTTTATGTTCTGATGCCCACTCCAACACCATTGCATGAGCTCTTTTAGGCAGCTTGCCCCCTATCACATTTAATGTTTTATGTCATATTCAGCTCTTGTTCCCTGATACTCGGCATGAAAATGGGGCGGGTTATGGTCTTGAAAATACATCCTGATTATTATTCCGTAAAACCTGCTTAGTTCTGGCATCAGCTGTTATTTGTAATGCAAATGTAAAAAAAGAAATTGTAAAAGAAAAAGCTGTTACTTCCCTTCTTCTTCCGGCTTTTGCGCCACCGAGTTCCGCAGTACTGCGGAATCGGGTGGCTTAGCCACAGGTGTTTTAGGCTCTTCTGCTTTTTTATCTTCTACAGATTTTGCGGGCTCGTTCTCGCGAATGTTGCGCTCGCTTTCGGTTATGCTTTTTTCAATCTCGCGCTGTATGCTTCCGGTGGCATCTTTAAACTGGCGCATGCCTTTTCCTAAGCCGCGCGCCATTTCAGGAATTTTATCGGCACCGAAAAACATGACAATTACCAGCAGAATGAGGACTAACTCACCACCGCCAATGTCTAAGAATAACAGCATTTGATTTTGAATTATTAAATTGCTGAATTGTTAAATTGCTTTGCTTACAGTTTCATAAACAATTTAGCAATTTAACAATTCAACAATTGCTATTTAGTACTCACTTCAGCCTTGTTCCGCTGGAAGTCAATTACAATAGGTGTAGAAATGCACAGTGAAGAATAGGTTCCGATGATACGGCCAATCAACAACGCAAATACAAACCCGCGGATAACCTCACCACCAAAGATGAAGATAACCACCAAAACGAAGAATACCGTTAACGTTGTATTGATAGTTCTGCTCAGTGTTGCATTCAAGGCATCGTTGATAACCACTTTATCATCTACAATTTTGGTTTTGTGCTGACCAAGATATTCACGAATACGGTCAAACACTACCACCGACTCAGTCATAGTGTAACCCATTACCGTTAGGATAGCCGCGATAAAATGCTGGTCAATCTCCAAGGCAATCGGAATAACACCATTAAGAATAGCGTAGAACGAAAGAACAATCAGCACATCGTGAATCAATGCCACTGTTGCGCCCAAACCATATTGCCATTTTTTGAAACGGATAAAGATGTACAGGAACATCAGTGCACATGAAATCACAACAGCCCAAACAGCACCTGTTTTAATATCGTTGGCAATGGTTGGTCCTACTTTTTGTGAAGAAACCAGGTTGGTAGATTTAAATGTTTCCAAGTCAGGAGCTGCACTGTAAAGCGGACTTAAACCTTCGTACAGTTTTTCAACTACCGTGTTATCGGCATTTTTAGCGCTGTCAGTAATCAGGTAAGTAGTAGTGATTTTGAAACGGTTGTCGGTTCCAACGGTTTTTACCTCAGGAGCATCGCCAAACGATTTGCTCAAACTCTTAATAAGATCATCGCTTGAAAGCGTTTTGTCCATTTGCACCACATACGAGCGACCACCTTTGAAATCCACACCGTAGTGCAGGCCTTTGGTTGCAAAAGCTACCAAACCAGCTGCAATAATAAGTGAAGAAAAGATGTAATAGTATTTACGGTTTTTCACAAAGTCGAAGTGAATGCCGCTGTAAATTTTGTCTGAAATAGCGTTAGAGAAAGAAACTGTTTTGCCATTTGCAGTCAGCGCTTCCAGAATAATGCGTGTAATCAACACTGCCGAGAACAATGAAGTGATGATACCAATTCCTAATGTAACCGCAAATCCCTGAATAGGTCCACTTCCGAAAATACCCAATACAATAGCAAGAATAAGCAGCGTAATATTCGAGTCAAGAATAGAAGACATGGCGTGTTTGAAACCATCGTCAATAGCAAGGCGCATTCCTTTACCTGCACGAATTTCCTCACGGATACGCTCAAACAACAGAATGTTTGCATCTACCGAAAGACCGATAGTAAGAATAATACCCGCAATACCAGGAAGCGTTAATACCGCACCCAGTGAGGCGAGCACACCCATTATAAAGAATACGTTGGCAAACAGAGCTACGTTAGCAACCCAACCTGCTTTCATATAATATAGTCCCATGAAAAGCAGAATAACAATAAAGGCAACGATAAAAGAAATCAAACTGTTGCTGATTGCTTCAGCTCCTAATGAAGGGCCAACAATAGACTCTTCAACAATACGTGCAGGAGCAGGCAATTTACCGGCTTGCAGAATGGTAGCCAAATCTTTTGCCTCATTAATAGTGAAATTTCCGGTAATAGAAGAACGACCACCAGCAATTTCGCCATTTACGGTTGGGAAAGAATAAACGTAGTTATCCAGAACAATAGCAATAGAACGGTCGATGTTTGCGCCTGTCATTTTTTTCCAGCCAGCAGCACCCACGTTGTTCATGGTCATGGAGATTTCGGGTTTACCACCAAACTGCCCAAACCCTTGGCTTGCGCTAACAATTACATCACCTTCCAAAGGTGCTTTGTTGTCGCGGCTGTTGATTTTAATGGCAACTAATTGTAAAGTTGTTCCTTCAGCATCAAATGCTTTTACAGTCCACAGAAATTTTGAGTTGTTCGGGAACAAGCCTTTCACTTGTGGAATAGCTAAGAATTTATTTACCTCAGCAGTATCACGGATTGCGGCATAACCTACAACCGGACCCGGAGCATTCATATATTGTTGCTGCTCGTTCTGATAAATATTAGGGCGCAGTTTTGCGAACAAAGGATTTTCTTTTGCAAACTCCTGAAACTGTGCATCTTTTGATGTATCCGCTTTTGCAGTGTCTTTTGTCAAACCGGCTAATGGGTCAGCAGCGCTGTCTTTCAAAGCAGCCAATGGGTCAGCAGATGGAGTTGCAGCAGTTTTAAGAACGCTGTCGGTTTTTAATGAGTCAAGTGATGATGATAATGAGTCTGTTGCTCCACCGGAAATGCTGCGCAGGTATTCGTTGGCTTTACCAAATGATTCAGCAAGTTCACCATTTTCGTATGTTTCCCAGAACTCCAGTTTGGCAGAACTTTGCAACAGTTTACGTGCACGGTCAGGTTCTTTAATACCCGGAAGTTCCACCAATATGCGGTCAGAATTCTGAAGGCGTTGGATGTTAGGTTGTGTTACACCAAACTTGTCAATACGTGAACGCAATACATCAAATGATGAGTTGATGGCGCTTTGCGCTTCTTCGTTCAGCACTTTCAGCACATCAGCATTGGCAGTCTTATCACCAATTTTTTCTTTCAATGTAAATCCGAAAATTTCAGGTGACGCCAATTGTTTGCCGGGAGCAACTTCTGTAAAAGCCTCACCAAAAAGAGTAACAAAATCTTTGGTTGATGTGCTTTGTCTTTGCTTAGCTAAATCAAGTGCTTTGTTGAATTCAGGGTCAATGCTGTTGTTGGAAAGTGCTTTCAAAAGGTCGTAAAGCGATACTTCAAGAGTAACGTTCATACCGCCTTTCAAGTCAAGACCCAGGTTAATCTCACGGTCTTTGCATTCGCGGTAGGTATATTGGATAATACCAAGGTTATACACCTCTTTGCTGGCAATTGAATCTAAGTAGTTTTTTTCTTTAACTACATCTCCGGCAGCGTATTCTGCGGCATCTTTATCAATGCTGCGAGCCACCCACGTGAAGGATAGCTGATATAGACAAACGAGAGCTAATAGTATGGCAAAAAGTTGAATGGCGCCTTTGTTCTGCATAATTTCTTTAGGTATTACCGTTTTTTTTGAGCGTGCAAACGTACAAATTTTTAATTATCGCAAAACAAGTATTTTAGGACTTGAGGAATAAGGGAAAAACAGACGTTTCTCCTTTGAAGAAATTAACCTATACTCATTACCAAATCGTCTGCGCTCACCAAACTGCCGCCTGTAAGAAAAATTTTGTCAATCGTTATCTCGTCATGAGCTGTAATGGTAGTTTCCATTTTCATGGCTTCTATTACAAACAGAGGTTCGTTCTTTTTCACCGTTTGTCCCACTTTTACAAATACTTTGCTTAGTAGCCCTTGCAAAGGCGCTCCGATATGTTTCGGATTTTGCTTGTCGGCCTTGAAGTTTTCGTGCTTGGTAATATTAAGCGAACGGTCCGATATTTCAATGTTGCGGGTTTGTCCGTTCATGCGGAAAAACACAGTGCGCATAGCGTTTTCGTCAGGCGCACCCACCGAAAGCAGGCGTATAATTACCGACTTGCCCTCTCCTATCTCCACTTCAGTTTCTTCTCGCAAATCCAAACCGTAGAAAAAGTTCTTGGTCGGTATTTTTGATACATCACCATACTCCTGTTTCTTCTTGTAATAGTCTTCAAAAACTTTTGGGTAAAATTTCCACGAAAGAAAATCAGTAAGATCTAAACTACCGTCAAATTTTATCAGAAAACGATCAAACTCATTTTCAAAATCAACGGGAGTCAAATGCTCGTTTGGACGGTCATCATAAGACTTTTCGTCTTTCAGAATAATTCGTTGCAACTCTTTCGGAAAGCCTCCGGGTGGCTGACCAATATCGCCACGGAAATAAGATTTTACTGATTCAGGGAAAGAAATCTGGTCGCCTTTGGTCATTACATCTTCCACCGAAAACCCATTACTGACAAGGAACTGCGCCATATCACCCACCACTTTTGAACTTGGTGTTACTTTTATCACATCACCAAATAATTCGTTCACCGAGGCATACATATCTTTTATTTCTTCAAACTTATCGCCCAAGCCCAACGCAATTGCCTGTGGCTTTAAATTAGAATATTGTCCGCCCGGAATTTCATTAATAAATACCTCAGCAGTGCTTGCCTTCAGTCCGCTTTCAAACGGATAATAATACTCACGCACATCCTCAAAATAGGTTGAGAATTTATTCAGCTTCTTGATGTCAATTTTATTTTCGCGCTCATGAAACTTCATCATCTCTACTATGGAGTTGAAGTTAGGTTGCGAAGTCAATCCCGACAAACCGCCAAGCGCTACATCAATAACATCCACTCCTGCTTCAATGGCTTTTAAATAGGTTGCAGGTTGCAGTGAGGAAGTATCGTGTGTATGCAAGTGTATTGGCAACTTCACTGTTGATTTTAAAGCGGTGATTAATTCAGTTGCAGCATAAGGTTTCAGCAAGCCCGCCATGTCTTTGATAGCGAGAATGTGGGCTCCTGCATTTTCAATATCCTTAGCTAATTGCAGATAATATTCCAGTGTATATTTGGTTTTGCTTTTATCCAGAATATCGCCTGTATAACAGATTGCACCTTCTGCAATACCGCCTGTGTTTTTGCGCACATACTCAATGCAGGGCGCCATGCTTTTCATCCAGTTAAGCGAATCGAAAATGCGGAAAATATCTACTCCTGTTTCCCATGATTTTTCTACAAACTTCTCAATCAGGTTGTCGGGATAAGCGGCATAGCCAACACCGTTTGAGCCACGAATCAACATTTGCAACAAAATATTTGGAATTGCTTTTCTCAACAACGATAAACGCTCCCATGGGTCGGCATACAAAAAGCGCATGCTCACATCAAATGTTGCCCCACCCCATACTTCCATACTAAAAACCTCGGGATGATTTTTTGCATAACTCTCAGCCACTTTCAGTAAATCATACGTGCGCATTCGTGTTGCCAGCAAACTTTGGTGGGCATCGCGGAAAGTGGTGTCTGTGTAATGAATTACTTTTTCGTTTTTCAGCCACGCAGCAAATTTCTCAGGTCCTAAATCAGTGAGAATATCTTTTGTTCCTTTTTTATACGGCTCAAAACGCTTAAACTCGGGAACAACAGGCGTTGGAAAAATCTTTTTAGTATCCTTGAATTTTACATCAGGATGGCCGTTTACCACTACATCACCGAGGTAGCGCATCAGTTTGGTTCCTCTGTCCTGCCCGCGTTTAAACTTAAAAAGTTCAGGCGTATTTTTTATAAAATCAACGTTAACTTTTCCTTTCGTAAAATCAGGATGATTAATAATGTTTTCAAGAAAACGGATATTGGTTTTAACACCACGAATGCGGAACTCCTGCAAACATCGCGTCATTTTGCGGGCTGCACCGTCCAATGTTCTGGAGTGAGCACAGACCTTTGCCAACAACGAATCAAAGTAAGGACTGATTTGCACTCCGGGATAAACGCTGCCTACATCCAAACGAATTCCAAAACCGGATGCTGTTCGGAAAGCAATCACCGTTCCGTAGTCAGGCTTAAAATCATTGCTTGGATCCTCAGCAGTTATACGGCATTGAATAGCGTAACCGTTCAATGTTACAGCGCTTTGATCTGGGATTGCAATTTCGTCTTCATATAATTTATAGCCCATTGCAATACGTACCTGCAATTTCACAATATCAATACCTGTTACCATTTCGGTAACGGTATGCTCTACCTGAATGCGCGGATTTACTTCAATGAAATAGATGTTGTTTTTCTCATCCACCAGAAACTCAACCGTGCCCACATTATTATACTTCACCGCTTTTGCAATGCGGATAGCATATTCGTAGAGTTTTGTTTTTACTGCTTGCGCTAACCCGAATGAAGGAGCAACCTCCACAACCTTTTGAAACCTGCGCTGCACCGAGCAATCGCGCTCAAACATGTGAATGGTGTTGCCTTCGTTGTCTGCAACAATCTGTATTTCTATATGGCGAGGATTTTCAACAAATTTTTCAATAAAAATGGTGTCGTCACCAAAGGCGTTTTTCGCTTCGCGCTTAGCTTCCGGAAATGCCTTTTCTAATTCCTCTGCATTACGCACTACACGCATTCCTCGTCCACCGCCACCGGCAGCAGCTTTAACCATTAACGGAAAACCGATGCGTTTAGCTTCACTTTGCGCAACTGCAGAATCAGTTAAATCAATTTTATTGCTTTCTATTACCGGAATTTCAGCTTTAACTGCCACCTTTTTTGCAGAAACTTTGTCGCCCAGCTTCATCATCACCTCGGGGCGGGGACCAATCCAGACTATTCCATTCTCTTCGCATTTACGGGCAAATTCAGCATTCTCAGACAGAAACCCATAGCCCGGGTGAATTGCATCTACATTTTTTTCTTTTGCAAGGTTAATGATCTCATCAATATCCAGATAGGGTTTAAGCGGGTCGTTATTTCCACCAATCTGATAGGCCTCATCTGATTTAAAACGGTGTTGAGAATAGCGGTCTTCGTAAGTATAAATTGCAACCGTGCGCATTTTCAATTCCACCAACGCACGTAAAATGCGGATGGCAATCTCACCACGATTAGCTACAAGAACTTTCTTAATCTGCATAATTTCTCTTGAGATTTATTCGGGCAAAAGTATCTTTTTTGAGTTGCTTTCGCACAATAAAACTCACCCTGATAAAAGATGAGTTTTTTGTTTAAGGTCTAATCTGCAGATTATTTCAATACAATGATTTTCTTATTAAACACTTTATCGTCAGTTGCTATTTTTACAAAATAAATACCCGCATCAAAATCAGAAACATCAAAACTAATGCGCGACTGTCCTGCTGAAAAAACAATTTGACTAAGTACCCTTCCGTTAATATCGATAACCGAGCCAACACCCACTTTGAAATTACTATCACTTAACTCTGCAACAAAAGTATTTTTTGTCGGGTTTGGGTATATTTTCAAATCATCAGGAGCAATCCTGTTTTCTACTCCCGTTGTATCTGTAACAACCTCGCCCCAAATACCATCAAAACTTAAGCGGTCAATTGTTACAGTTGCATGGTCGGTTGCAGAACCATAGTTATTAGTCTTAACATCAATAACAACACTATCCGGAATTGTAACCTCATCAAAATAACTGATGGGGATATCTAAAATCTGAAAGTCATCCAATGCTCCTGATGCTTCAGATGTTCCGTAACCAACGTTTGTTCCGTTTTTAAACATTGCTAATGCAATTACAACAGTATCCTGCTCGCTGCATGAATATTTATAATATCCGTTCAACCTGCTGTATCTTCTGCTTACCGGAGTTCCGCTGGTAGTGGGGCCAAAGAAATCTTTACCCTTAATTGTTGCAAGGGAACCATTGAGTATATAGCCTGAAATATTTACATTTTGAATCTGAGCAGCGTATTCATCAGCGTTAATTCCCTGCACTTTTTTTACCATCCTCGATTCTTCAATGTTATCGGGGTCAATAGCAAGCGTTTTAAAGTAATACCAATCCTGCGGAGCATCAAATACAAATTCAAACCAGTCTTCAAAATCAATATTGCAACTATGCGTTGCTGCTGGCGAGAAACTGATTTCATCGATAATCATAAAATTATTCGCTGGGTCATTTACAACCGAGGAAAAAGGGTTGAATGAGGCAAACCCAAGAACAATACTATCGGGAGTTAACGTTGAATTATACTCTAAAGGAAAAGAAAAGTGCTGAAAATTACCGCCTGAATTGCCACTGATAAATCTGATACCCGAAGAAATAATACTGTCTCCTGAATATAAATGCGAGATAAATATTCCAGAGTCGAGCGGATTGATATTATAATTCATGTAGAAACCTACAGAATCAGGGCGTGAACCAAAGGCACATCCTCCATAAAAAGCAGGTCCGTCATTATTGCCTTCACCATCACCCGGAAAGCCGAGTATTGCAAAATTTACCTTCGATATTTTTAGCGCATAGCTGCCTGAATAACCCGCTACTCGTTCAAAATTTTCGTCATTGGCAATATTCCATTGTTCAGGCAAGAGTAATGTGTCAATATCCCAATTTTCAAAATTCCAGTTAGGTACCTGCGGAACACCGGTATAAACCTTTCGCATAGTGCTTGTAAAGTCCTGCCCGTTTGCATTTGCTTTAATCCTGAAATAATAAACCGTATCGGCAAGTAAGCCGATAACGTTAGCTGAAATGGTGTGATATAGCGTATCGCTAATACTTCCGGGAGTAGCCGCAACCTCACTGCCCACTGTTTCGGTAAGCCCATATTCAAAACTAAACGAAGCCGAAAAAGGCAGGCGGTTAACCCATCCATTGAGTTGTGCAGATGATTCGGTTACATTAGTAGCAGCCGATGCCGAAAGTTCGCTGGACGGCAGCCCTGTGATAAAGCTTACCGTGTTGCTGTAAATTAAATTCCCTGAGATGTTAGCTACTAGCCTGTAATAATATAGCGTGGAAGGTGAAAGATAATTTACATCTGTTACTAAGCTGTAAGCACCGTTATCATTAATAAACCCGGGATTGGCCTGCATAACATAACCCAGCGAAGGCGTTGGTCCGTATTCAAAACTTACCTGAATGGGATTAATGAAGCCTTCTGCAAAACCATTTAGCTGAGCACTGGTTTCACTAACGTTGGTGGGTGGCAGAGCAGTAAAAGTATCGTAAAGATCACCGGTATAAAATGTTTGAGTGGAACTGCTATGAAAACCAAAGGCTGATTGACCCTGTAACCTGAAATAATAATAGCTTTCCGGTTGCAATGATGTAAGCGAAACACTAAGGTTATGAGACAGCGTATCATTTATTGAAGATGGATTTGCAGCAACCGTAGTATTCATTTCCCATGGCGAAGTGCCATATGCAAAATGAATATTAGTGAGAGGTAACCTGAAATTATCAACAAACCCGTTTATTGTAGCCGATGTTTGCGTTATATCTGTTGCCTCCTGCGTATCAAAACTATCGAACAAGGAGCCTGAATAAAAACTTACAGTGTTTCCGTAATAGGTTTCAGACAGTGAGATTCCTTTTACCCTGTAATAATAAACAGTGTTGGGTAAAAGCGTAGTAATGTTATCATATAACGAATAGGATTGGTTATCATTTACAAGGAAAGGGGTAGCCTGCACCTCGTTTCCGAACAAAGTAGAAGTTCCATATTCAAAATACAGATTGAAAGGTGTAGTAGCCTGATTAATAATACCACTAAATACCGTATAGTCGTTATTAGAAATCGGTTGATTAGTCTGTAGTGTTGAGTAAGGAATAGTGGTGGTAAAACTCAGCGTATCACCATATGCTGTTCCCCTGGGTGATCTAGCAGTTATGTAATAATAATAAGTAGTATTCGGAAGAAAATTATTGCCTGAGAACTCAACGGGTGATAGTGAACTGCTATTGAAAGCAGGTGCCCAACTAGGAATATATGCAAAATCAACATCTGAAGAAAAATCAGAAACTGTTGAGTAAAAGAAATTATAGGTTACGGGAGAATTGTGGGTGTTAATATTTGCACGCAATATTACTGATGCATTTGTATCTGTTACCTGAGTAACTGAAGCTACTGTTGTTATAACTTCGGGAAGCGGCTCATTAGAATACAAAAACACTTCACCATACATACCACCTACTACTCCAAAATCCTGATTAAGAAATTTAACAGATGTGAAATTTGAATAATACTGGCTGCCCTGTACTGTTTGCCTTATCCAGTTGCTGCCGCCATTAGTTGTTGTATAAAACTGAGCACCATCACCGGTCAGGTATCCGTTGTTCTGGTCAATAAAGTCTAAGGCAGTAAGCGAGCCACCAGGCTCATCCATTATCACATTCCAGTTGGCTCCGCCATCTATTGTTTTAAGGATTGTGCGCATACTTGCAAGGGTATCAAACATTACAAAATTTCCACCCACAATATATCCTGTAGAAGGACTACTAAAATAAACTGCGTTAAAGTCACGGGTATTTAGTGGTGATGTAACATTTGTCCAGTTGTTGCCACCATCAGTTGTTTTTATAATAGTTCCTGCACCACCTACAGCAAAACCGTTATTATTGTCTTTAAAAAAAGCGCCCTTGAGCCAACGGCCGGCCTGATCACGAATAGCGTTCCAGGTGCTGCCACCATCTGTACTTTTAATAATAGTCTGTATAGTATCATTGCCATAGCTGCGGCCACCAAAGGCTAATACGGTTTGTGCATCTTTGTAGTGAACAGTAGTAAAATTGCGCTGACTTATTGGAGCCAGACCATAGACCTGCTCCCAGGATGCTGAACCGTTTTCTGTTTTCAATATCTTGCCGGCATAACCAACGGCCAGACCATTTTGCGCATCAATAAAATCCATTGAACGGATATAGCCACCACCCTGGTTATTAGCAAAGTTCCAATCCATTCCGCCTGAATATGAAATAAAAATTTCCTGCAATGAATCGTTTTGTTCGTTACCGCCACCAGCAAGTATGTTGGCTCGGTCAAGTATTTCTACATCGTAGATATTTCTGCTATGATAAACGGGGGAGAGATACCACTGCTGGGCAAATGAATTGAGTGATAGAAGCAAGAAGATTAGAGCAATTTTTAGAAATCGTAAAATCATTAACAAGTGAAATTAATTGATAAAATAATAGACTTATTATGCAAACCATTCTAAAAAACAGTTTAATAATAAATTTGTTTAAATCTCAACTATAAATCCCCCTAAAAAAAGGAGGAGGACTTATAGTTGAGGTTTACTGCGCTATATTAAGCTTTTGAGTAAAACCTACGTTACCAGTATTAATTTTTAGTATAGCACTGTTAGGTACATCTATTTTTATAGCCTTAGCAGCTGGGGAAACACCACCAAGCGGAGATGTATGAATTATAGGCTGGTAATTAGCACCGCCTGGTGTTGTATTACTATAAATCATAGCATTGGTGTTAATATCAGGAACACAATAAGTCCAATTCCGGTTATCATACCAGTTGTCATTACCAGAAACCCGATTAGTAGGATCCCACTCAGCCGGAACAGCACCAGTTCTCCAACTAGTGGTAAGACTAGGAGCAATAGGAAAGTTGGTAGCATCTGCAACAGGAACATTTTTAGTTACAGTAACAGTACCGGAACCATAGCAGGTATTACTACTGCCACTGCCAATAGTATACATATATGTAGTTCCTGTTGGCGCTACAGCAGCAGTTGTTGCGCCTGCAGCAATTGCCGGAGGAGTTGAAACACCAAACCCTGCTGTTGGGGCTACGGTAGCAGTACTCCATGTTCCATTAACTGCAGTACCACCTGCTGTTAAATTTATCCAGCTATGACTTAAGCCTCCACAGTTACTTGTGCCCAAAGGAATAGATCCTGTATTACCCTGCAACGTAAATGCTGATGCAGGAGTACCACCCCAACAGATGCTGAAAGGTGAACCTGCAGAGGGGGCTGTGCAACCAGGGCAAGTAAAATCAAGCCTTGGAAATTTGTCAAAATTGAAAGTTGATTGCAATGAAGGTGCAGTGCCTGTTGTAGCCAGGCAGTCATAAATATCAGTAAGAGAATAATATGTAGTACCACCAGCTGCTCCTGAAATAGTGGCACAAGAAGTTCCTCCACCTCCATTACCACCCGAAATACCACCGTCATATTGCATACCTCCGGGAGGAATTCCCTGAAGAACTGCGTTGACAGTAAAGTTACCCACGATTCTGAACATAATATCGCCAGAGCTAATAAAGTCACCTTTGATAATAGCCCCGCCACTCGTTCTTACTGTAAATACTAATTGTACAGGGATATTAAAAGCAGGTGTACTGCCATAACCGTTAGCAAAAAAGAAGTTTATTGGAACTGCCATTGTACCTCTGTAAGCTACTATTCCATTTGCAAGGTCAGTAGGCGCTCCTGTAACATAATCCAAATCCGTAGTTGCCCCAAGCATAGTGGCGGCAACCCCCACTACATCATTAAGCCTCGTAGGAAGACCCCAATTGGTACAACCTCCTACTCCTGTTGTTGTATTTAATGCGTGAACATAAGTATACGTTACACCACCCGGACGCCCTATTATTGTTCCTGCACTTGGCGCCCCTGGTATTGTTATACCCTGAGCAGAGCCTGATGTAGCGTAAGAGGAAGCAAAAGGTGTAGTACTGAAATCGCTGATAACAACGATATTACTAGGGGTGCCCGTGCAAGCGTTTGCCGGATTTGTAGTAGCAGTAACCGAAAAATTTTGAATACCCTGAAGTGGGCCAACGGTTACTCGCTCATATGCTGATTGGGCAGGGTTATCTATTGGATCATTAGCACCAGTCCAGCTAAAAAGATAGGAAGATGGGTAAACAGCTGTAGCAGCAACATTCAATGTTGGACCGGTACCCCCTGAAGTTGCCAGGCCGGCAAGATTAAACAGATAATTTGCTCTAAGGGTAGCTCCACCAATATTACTTACAGGTACGTCTTTATACATATCTGCCTGAATATCTGCTTGTGTGCGCACTCCTTGCCAGATGCGAACATTATCAATTAAACCCTTGAAATATCTACCCGGATTATCTGTGCAACCAATGGTTAACCATTGCCCGCCTGCAGCTGTAACGTTAATAGCTCCTGCTAAAGTAGTGCCTGTAGATGCCACATTTCCGTTGATATAAGTAGTAACTGTATTGCCATTTAGCGTTGCGGCAATATGCGTCCATACACCAACTGTTAATGCCGCACCTGTAGTAGGAATATAATCAGGCCCCCATGTAGCAACCTGCAACCTTAAATTACTTTTTATACCTAAGAGAAATGCTTGACCTGCTGTTGCTTTGTTACCCCAGGCAACAATACCATTCCAGTCAGTATTAGCCTGACCTGTAGCATCACACTTAACCCATGCCTCAGCTGTAATCTGATTCCCCGTGGCAAGCCCGGCAGCAGTTGTATTGCATGCCAGATAGTTTGCCCCTGTAAGCGAATATGCGCCCTGTGTAGGTACTACCAAACTTCCTGTATTGCCGCCATTTCCCCCATTACCAGGCGCCATGTTAGAAGCAGTTAACACAACAATATTACCATCACAAAGGCTGCTTATATCAGATGAAGCCGTTGCAGCTGTGATAGGATTAATAGGAACAGCAGTTGACCATATCTCAGTAGGCAATACCCTGTCCGGGCAGGTAGGCGTACCCTGATTTCTAACCCATACCTGGCCTGAACCGGCAGCCATCCCCGTAAAGGTTCCAGTTGTATTAGTCCATGTTCCGTTTGAACCATTTGTACTATTAGTGCTGTAATTATAAGAACCAGAACCGCCTGAAACACCTGATACAGTTAGTGTACCATTAGCCGTAGTACACGATGTAGGGTTGGTATAAATAAATGTTCCGTTGGCGAGGTTGCTATAAACAGTTACGGTAACCGTACCAGTCATTTGTCTGAAGCAGGTAGTTGTGGCATCAGTAGCCAACACGTTAAATACGGTTGTGGCTGTTAAATTTCCGGTTGGTAAATTAATAGTACCACCGGTTCCGGCAACTGCTGAACCAACGTTTACATTACCAACATTATTTCTGAGTTGATAATTAACCCCAACCTGAGAGCCTGCAATCTGTATATTAGTTCCAGTACCATTACAAATTGTAGCTGCAACAACTGTTGGTGTAATGTCGGTTGGCAGGGGGTTAACTGTTACTGTAACCGGTGTACGCGGGTTTGACGGGCAATCCCAAACACCCGACCAAGTAAGGGTTATTTGACCATTTCCTGATCTTGTTCCTGCTGTTGTACTTCCGCCTGACACTCCGCCAGTATAGGAAGATCCTCCTGCTCCAGGTTCACCGTTTCCGCAAGCTTCACCACCAGCACCACCATAATATCCACCACCACCTCCGCTTCCTGTTCCGTAAACATCGCATGGGTCATCACCTCTACCGCCTTGACCTAAAGAGCCATTGGTTGCGGTATTTCCGCAATTGCCACAACTTATTCCGGTTACACCACCGCCTACTTGAGTACCTCCTGTTGGAGCTGTCCAGCAACATACCGAAGCATTACCTCCGCTAGCGCCACCTCCTGTACCTGCACTCATAACAGTAGACCAATCTCTGCCGGAGCTTCCACCACCGCCACCAGCACCAGCAACAATCACACGGTTTGCAAGAGCTGTTCCTCCCACACGAATATCAGAGGCACCACCTCCGAAAGCACCGGGGTAAGCTCCCCCTGTTCCGGGAGCACCTCCCCCGTTATAACCATTTTGACCTCCAACATATATATTAATGACTTGCCCAGGCGTAACTGTAAGTGTACCCTGTGCTCTTCCACCCAAACCACCTGCAGATAGGTTATTCCCCCCCTGAGCTCCATAAGCATCAATCGTAAGACTTGTTATTCCTGTAGGAACGGTAAAGGTTTGAAGTGCACCTGTAAAATTAAATGTTTGAGTCAGGGTTCCGGCTGATACTGATACTGCTTCTGCATAATAGGTAGTTGTACTTGCCGGGGTTACAGCATAGTTTGCACCACTTGCTGTGGTAGTAACCGGAGTTCCCCCAGAAGCAACTGTATACCAATTAATGATATTCCCTGCTGATGTTGCATTTAAGTTAGAACTGCCACTGTTGCAAATTGATGGGGGAGTAGCTGAAGATGCAGATATTGTGGGAGTGGAATTCACAGTAACTAGTTGTGTTACCGTTGTAGAGCAACCCGCTGTATTAGTCATGATATAACTAATGCTAGCTGTACCTGCAGAAAGCCCAGATACCACACCTGTTGCTGAAACAGTTGCAACTCCTGGATTATTGGTTGACCAAACTCCTGTTGCGACATCTGGATAACGAACAACCACAATGCCTGAGCCACCATCACCGCCTTTGTTATTTGCGTTATAATGAGCACCAGCTCCACCACCGCCACCTGTATTGGCTCCCGCATTACCACCGGGAACGTTTGCCCAGCAACTTGTGCAACCATTTGTTCCTGGAGAACCGTTGTTATATCCGGCACCGCCAGTTGTTACACCAACTGCACCACCACCACCACCACCAATTCCTCCGTCACCACCTCCAATTGTGTAGCCCGCACCTCCGCCTCCGCCACCCCAGTAATAGGCAGTTCCTAGAATATCGTTTAAAAGACCAGGGCCTCCGTTTGCTCTGTTGTTTCCATCAGTACCTACTCCGCCTGCACCACCGCCACCACCTGAATAATATGCACTATATGAATTTCCTCCTCGGTTGCCTTGTCCTACTGTACCTGTCCCCCCATATCTAAATCCGGCATTATCATTATAACCGCCAGCTCCTCCTCCGGAGCCACCATTACCTCCTGCAATACCCGGTGTATACCCCTGATATGAACTTCCACCTTTTCCGCCACCTACTGCATTCATTGTTCCGAATACAGACGGATTACCATTGTTTGCCGGAATTGTATATTGATGTCCGGCTGGCTGTCCACCAGTTCCTGCTGCAGGGGCTCCAGCGCCACCGCCTCCAACTGTAACAGTAGTATTACCTGATGGTACAGCATATGAGGCATTATAGAGCACTCCGCCTCCGCCTCCGCCTCCGCCCATATCAAACCCACCGCCACCACCACCTGCAACCACCAAAACTCGGGCATTTATGGCTTGTGTAGCCGTGAAGTTGACTGTTCCAACAGCTGTAAATGCATGTATGCGATCTCCGCCTACATAAGTAATGGTACCGCCTGTAGGAGGGGTTGCCCCGTAAGCAGATAACCCTGTTAAAGTTGTAGTGCCTCCAACACATACTGTAGGCACACCGGTAATAGGTGTTGAAGGTGGAGCAGTAATAGTGCTTACAGTTACTGTAACTGTCATTTGAGTTTGGCAGGTTGTAGTTGGATTTGTTGCCAAAACATTAAAAGTTGTAGTTGCTAGGAGGTTTCCGGTTGGTAAACTTATTGTACCACCAGTTCCTGCAACCGGTGAGCCAATATTTACGTTACCCGTATTATTTCTTAATTGATAATTAACTCCGATTTGAGAACCTGCAATTTGGATATTAGTACTTGTGTTATAACAGATGGTTGAAGATACTGCTGTAGGAGTAATATTGGTTGGAAGTGGATTAACCGTTACCGTTACTGGTGTTCGGGTGCTTGAAGAACATCCGGCATCAATGTAACGGACAACCACTATACCCGAACCGCCTGCACCACCGTAGTTATTGGCGTTATAGTGAGATCCACCTCCTCCTCCGCCCCCGGTATTAGCTCCTGCCGCTCCTCCGGGAACATTGGTTTGTGCAACGGTAACCCCATAACTACCGGGTAACCCATTATTTAAACCTCCATTACCACCTAATGTAATACTGCAAGCTCCGCCTCCGCCTCCGCCTTTACCACCATTACCGCCCTGGTTTGAATAACCGGAGCCGCCACCGCCACCGCCAAAGTAATAGAGTGTACCCAAAATGGCACTGGCCAGACCTGGACCTCCTCGTCCGGGATTGTTAATACCTGGTCCGCCAGCTCCTCCGCCACCTGATGGCCAATAACTACCTCCGCTTGCACCTCCATTATACCCTTGGCCCGCTGTTCCAAGACCAAATGTAGTATTAGCGCTACTGGCACAACCGCCCCCTGAACCTCCATTGCGTCCCGGCTGTGCATTAGTACTGTATTCTGATCCACCTCCACCACCTCCGATTGCTGTTAAAGAACTAAATACGGAGTTGCCACCATTTGTGCCGCTGACCTGTCCGATACCCGCAGGGGCACCTGCTCCTCCTATTCCAACGGTAATTGGAAAACTACCGGCTGCAACCGCAAAGGAATTATTCATTATCACTCCGCCTGCTCCTCCGCCTCCGCCCATGTCAGATCCTCCGCCTCCGCCTCCGGCTACCACCAGCACTTCAGTATTTCCGCCCTGTACCATTGTTAGCGTACCGCTGGCGTTAAACCTGTGAATGCGGTACGAGCCGAATGTTGTTTCAGTGCCTCCTGTCGCATAAGGGTTATTGGCTACCGCTTCTGCATAATAAGTTGTAGTGCTGCCAGGAGTAACAGCAAGGTTAGCTCCGCTGGCGGTTACACCTACCAGCGTGCCGCCTGAGGCAGCATTATACCATTTAATAAGATTGCCGGCTGATGTGGCGCTTATATTGACTGTTCCGCCTGTACAAACTGAAGCATTAGCAGCTGTAGGTGCTGCCGGCAGAGCAAGCACCGTTACCGTTGTGGTTACAGGAGTAGAGGTACATATCCCCTGAGTAACACTATAACTGATGGTTGTTGTTCCCGCTGCCACAGCTGTTACAACGCCTGTTGAAGCATTTATGGTTGCCACTCCCGGAGCGCTGCTTGACCACACACCAATTCCAGCTCCTTCTAAATATCTTACCACTACTATACCTGCACCCCCGCTTCCACCGGGGTTATTAGAATTGTAGTGCGCGCCACCACCACCGCCTCCGCCTGTGTTGGCACCGCCCTGACCTGCAGGAACATTTGTTTGTGCTACCAGTGTTCCTGGCTGGGCATCTGAACCGGGGTTTAATCCCCCTGTACCGCCAAATCCGCCTCCGCTAACCCTTGGTCCGCCACCACCGCCACCGCCATTACCGCCATTTCCTGCTATGCCTGAATAGCCTGCTCCACCGCCACCGCCACCCCAGAAATACGCAGTTCCCAGAATTGAATTAGATACTCCCGCTCCGCCATTGGCTGGGTTGGTAGAGCCTGCACCTCCCGCGCCTCCGCCTCCGCCTGGATAATAACATCCGCCACTTGCGCCACCATTATTTCCCTGTCCGGGTGTTCCAACACCTGTGGTGGTTTGGTTGCACCCTGCAACACCGCCTCCTGAACCAACCACACCGTTACCTGTACCCGGTGGGGATGCGTTGGTTGCGTATTCTGAACCGCCACCACCCCCGCCAAATGCGGTTAATGTGCTGAACACTGAATTACCTCCGTTAACACCGCGCGCCTGCGAGACACCGGGAAGTGCGCCTGCACCGCCTTGACCTACTGTGATGGCATAACTACCCGGTGTTACTGCAAATGAAGCGTTTGAAATTACTCCGCCACCGCCACCGCCACCACCCATATCTGACCCACCGCCACCGCCTCCACCCACTACCAATACCTCTACGTTGGCCGCTTGCGCAATATTCAAGGTGCCATTGGAATAAAAGGCATGGATGCGGTAGCCGCCTGAAAATGTTACATTACCTCCTGTAGCTATAGGGCTGGTTAAGGTTGTTGTTGCGCCTACACATACTGTTGTGGCTCCGGTTATTGCATTGGGTGTTGCAGGGGTTGGAATAAGGGTTACTGTTACCGCTGTGCGGGTGGCACTTATGCAACCGGTTGCGATAACTCTTGCTTCTGCATAATAGGTTGTAGTAGCTACCGGGTTTACTGCAAAGTTTGCTCCGCTGGCTGAGGTACCTATATTGCTGCCCCCAGTGGATACCGTATACCAGTATATCGTAGAACCCGCTGCAGTGGCATTTAATTGTATCGTATTACTCGCTATACAGAAAGTTGTTGGGGTCGCTGTGACAGGAGTAGGAGCTGCGGGTAAAGGATTAACTGTAAAAGGAAACGTAGTTGAAGGTACACTCACACATCCTGAAACACTTTGCGTTAGGGTTACCCTAAAATCATAATTTCCTGTTGCGAGGCCAGTGCCGGTTGCATAAGTAGCAGAAGCTGTATTTTGTTGAGATACCCAAGTTCCGGCCCCGGCAGGGCTTCGCTCCCAATTATATGTAACTACAGAACCCTGGCCGCCCGATGGGGTTGCTGTTAATGTTATGGAAGTTCCTGCACAAGTAGTTGCCGTGCCGGATATAGATACTGTGGGGTCGGGAACAACAGTAACTGTTACTCCTCCGCTTGCTGTTCCCCAGCAAGTACCCACCCCGGGCCGTAAATAATATGTAGTTGTTGTTGCCGGGGAAGGAGAATAAGTTGCACCACTGTTGGTAACATCTGTTCCGTTTGTTGCAGCTTGCCAATACCAGGTTACTCCTGTTAAGGGAGCACCAACCCTTGACAGCGTTGTACTGCCTCCAACACATATAGTGGCTGCACCTGTAGGTGTTGCCGGTGCAACAGGTACACCCGCACTTAAAAATGTAGATCCCGTAAATTGTGTACAGATTTTATAGGTTGCATCTGTTGAAATACAATTGTACAATTGTATAGCTCCTACCCATGTATTCAGGTAATTACCGCATGTGTATGAATTATTTGGTGTTACCGTGCAACCAATTGGCACAGTGGTGCCATTTCCAGTAGTTTGATAAACAACACTGGCTGGTCCAAAAGCCTGTAATTCAACTTTTGCTTTAAATGTAAAGCTAGGGTCAGGTATAACTACATAAACAAAATTATTTGAAACCTGCAGTTGCATTGGATTATTACTGTTATCTGTAACAGTAACCACCATTCTGATATTAGTAGGTCTATCAGCATAGGTAGTTCCGTTTGATGCTCTGTAGTTGGTTGTTCCGGTGAAGCACATTACCCCACCTGCAAGGTTTGTTGGTGCTGCTGCATTGTAAGTTACATTATCCCATGCACAGGCATTTGAAGCTAATATATTTGCCCGGCAAACAGGAATTCCGGTTGTTGAAGGAAACCCCCATGCTGTGCAGGAAGGCCAACCGGTGTTTGCATACGAAAACGTGTTTCCGTTAGGGAAACCAATTGCTCTTGTATCTGCTGTACAGAGAGTTGTAACGGTTGTTCCGGCAGGGTTGGCAATGGCTGTTTGCGCTGCTGCCTGTTTGGTGTTGGTCAGCGTAAATGTAATGAGTGTAATCAGGAAAAATATCCATTTACAGTATGTTGCAATACGAGTACTTTTCATTGGGTTAATTCTTTATTTTTTTACAATAAATTTTCCGGAAACAGCTGTTTGCCTGCCCGAATAATTGATAATATAAATTCCGCTTTTGTAAGCACTTAAGTCAACTGTTATTTTTTCACAGCTTCCGGTAATAGTCCCGCTCAACTTTTGCGAAAAAAGTGTTTGTCCGTTCATGTTGATCACGGAAAAGAAAGCTCCTTTTTCTGCATTATATATTTCTGCATTCATAACATCAGTTGCCGGATTGGGATAAGCTTTTATTGACACAGGGTATAATCCTTCTTCAATGGTTTCTACAGCATCAATAATAACAGTGTCTGTACTTGCAAAGCCATCAAAACTCACTGCATCAATAAAAAAACGGGTGTTATCTATGAGGCTGTCACCTGTTGGTTTTATTTCAAGGTAAGCGCTGTCCGGAATATCTGATCCAATGGTGTATGTTATAGGTATCGTAAACGGTGTATACTCCGTTATAGCCGTATCACACACAAAGATTCCATTACCTATGCCTAAGCCATTTTTATAAAGAGCTACATAAACAGTCATAGAATCTCCGCTTTCAGGAAAATATTTAAAGAAACCATTAAGTGTAGATGGTTTATGATAAACCGGAAAAGCCGGGAACCATCCTTGATCAATTGTGCTGTTAGATATCAGTCTTACGCCTCTGTTATAATATCCTGAAGTATAGTCCAGCTCAAAGGCATAATTTCCCGAATAGCTGTCTGTTGTTTTTCTGAAATTGGCAGGAGGTCCCACTATATTATCCAACTTGGTTTCGCCATACCAGCCCACTAAATCTTCAACCAAAAATTCCGTCCATTGTTCAAAGTCATTATTAGGAACATTTTCACTTGTGCCCGTAAAAGATATTTTATCTACCATGAGCCAACTGTCTAACTCCTGTGTGGTTTCTGTAAAGGGATTGGTATTTGCAACCCCTACAATAATGCTGTCGGGAGTTTCCTGAGATAAGTAGTTTAGAGCGAAACTGAGCGGAACAAAATTCCCGGATGAAGTACCGGTGATATAAAAAACATCAAACGAAACAGTGACTGAGTTTTTCTTTAAAGTTACGAGCACTATTGCGGAGTCGTTTGGCACAATATCGTAGTTAAAATAAGCCGTTACTGAATCGGGGCGAGCGGTAAAAGGAACACCTCCCAGAATAGATTCCTGTTCTGATGGAATTGCCAGTAATACTACTCCGGTATTCACTCTATCGCCTTCCTGTCCTGATGTTAATTTTACTGCATAACCGCCATCAAAAGAAGGTACTTTCTCTACGTTGGGGGCAAAATTCCATCCCTCAGGACGGTCATATACAATGGTGTCCCATTCTTCAAAATTCCAGTTATTAATAACATTAAGGTCGGTATTAAAGCTTTGAACAGGGGTGTAAAATTCGCCCAGCAGACTGCTAGCTTTAAGCCGGTAGTAGTAAGTTGTTTGCGGTTGCAGATCGTTTAGCAGTGTTGATACCGAAACTGTTTCGGTGCCGGTAAACTGATCCGGCTCAAGTGCTATATGATTAGATACCGATACCGATGTGCCATATTGAAACTCCACTTCAGATGAGTAATCGATATTATCGGTATTAGGATTAACCGTTCCATTCAGTATTGCCTGAAAGCCATTCATATTTGACGGCTGAAACAAGGTAATTTCAGGAATGGGCGGTGATGGCGGCTGATAAATCATTATTTTACCCATGTTGCCTGCAATCAATCCAAAATAGGGATGAAGAAAATAAACCGTGTTATTGAAACGGATATTGTTAATAGTATCAGGTATCTGGGGATTATACCAGGTTGCCCCGCCATCCTGTGTTTGCCAGACTGTTGCCCACTCGCCTACCGCAAAACCATCGTTTGCATTTGAAAAATGAACATCTCTTAGGATTGGACCTGTCTCATCCTTTACTATATCCCAGTTGTTTCCGCCATCAGTGGTTCGCAAAAGGGTTTGTGTTGAGTCGGCAGCGGGTAGCCCTCCAACCAGTATTCCGTTAGTGTTGCTGGTAAAACAAACAGAATTGTAGTTACGCTGATTTAAAGGTGCGGGCAGTGATAGCGGATTCCAGTTAACTCCACCGTTGGTTGTTTTAAGTATAGTGCCTGTTTCACCTGCTGCATAACCGGTGTCGGTACTTGAGAAGAAAACACTTTTAATCATGGAGCCTTCATCATCCTTTACAATGACCCAGTTTTCGCCTCCATCGTTTGTTTTTAAAATGGTACGCAGGTTAAGACTGCGGCTTCCTCCTGCCATGTAGCCGGTAAGTGTATCAACAAAAAATATACTGTTGTAATCGCGTTGTGCTGCATTACCGGGCAATGTATCAGTTGTCCAGGTATCACCGGTTGTTGTTGTTTTTAAAAACACGCCATTGTGGCCTGCGGTAAAGCCTTTGTGATTATCAATAAAGTCAACGGTTTGTAACCACTCACCCCAAACATCCAAAATAGTATTCCAGGTATTACCTCCGTCATTTGATTTAAAAACACCCTGCAATGAATCATTGGTGGGATTACCTCCTACCATGATAATGGTGTTTTGATCCAGTATCAGAGCATCATTCACAACCCTTCCGTGTGGCGTAATCCCTAACCTCCAGTCGGTTTGGGCTTTAAGCACTGATGAGAGTAGAACTGTCGCCATACAGAGTGTAATTAGTTTATTCACGAACTTTATTTACTCATTCAAAAGCTGTTGTTATATTTTATTTCTCTGCTTTATTGGTTTTAACCTCCACATTATTTTCCAACGCACTCATACGGGTATTTAAAATTGATAATTGTTGATTGACAATTGACAATTTAGAATTTGTAGTACTGTTTTCGGTTTTTAAGATGTTGTTTTCGGTTTTCAGTTCTTTAATAGCTTCAATTAATACCGGCACTAAGTGGCTGTACTCAATGGCTTTGTAGCCATCGCCATCGGTAGTTACCAGTTCAGGTATTACCTTTTCCAGTTCCTGTGCTATTAAACCAAATTGCATGTCTTTTTCAAAGTTGCGTTCCGGAAATTCTTCGGTGCGCCAGTTGTAGGTAACTCCGCGCATTTGGGTTACTTTGCTTAAGGCATCGTAAATAGGGTTGATGTTTTGTTTAAGGCGCACATCTGAGTTTTCGTCAATACCCGAAGTAAGAAGTTTACCACTAACCTGTAGTTTGTATGTTCCGCTTGGAGTAACACCAATACCAAAATTTCCTGTGGCATCAATACGGGCACGCTCGGCACCTGCAGTAGAGAATGCAAGCACATTGACAGCGGGGCTTGACAAACCGGTGCCTGTGCTTGCAGTAAAGGCAATGGCAGGAAGTGCTACAGTTCCGTTAGACGAACGGATTGCAGCAGCATTGGAAAAAGTATGAGTTCCGGTCCAGGTAGGCACAATGGCTTGTGAAAGTTGCAAAGTAGCATCTGAACGTATGGCTGTAGTGGCTGAACCGGCTGTAGGTGCTGAAATGGTTACTGAGTTGGCAGCAGGTGCTGCAAAACCGCTTGCCAGCAAACCACCTGTTAAACTTACTTCCATTACGTTCCAGGTAGTAACTGCACCGGTAGCAGTTCCGTTGTTGATCAACTGTAAACTGTTATTCGCATTCAAAATATAAGAAGCGGATCCGTCAATAAGTTCACCTCCAACTGCGTTTACCGTAACCGTTCCTGAAGTGGTGTTTTTAATGTTCAAAAGTCTTCCAGGTATACCTGTTCCAGAGTTAGGTAAGTTTACTACGCCACCCGATGTATTATAATTAACATAATAATCTGTTTGTGCAACATTATAAGGATTAGCAGCAGTGCTCACATATTTTGGTGCTAAACTACCTTCTATCTTCAGGGTGCTGGCTGGGGCAGTTGAACCGATACCCACATTATCACTCAGATTGGTGTTATAGAGGTTTGTCAAGGTGCGGGTCCAATAGCCCTGTATTCCTGTTCCGGTTGATGATGCCCATGAAAGCTGCCCCGTTGCATTGGAAGTCAATGTTGAAACGGCTGCGGCTGCAGGTAACGAATATACAGCACCGCTGGCATTATCTGCATACATAATATTTGAATTTGCTATGGTTGGTGCAACGGTGTTAAATGTATTACCACCTCTGATACCGGCTACAAAAAGGGTTTTTGTTGTTCCCGTTAAATTTAAATTACCAACTACCTGACCATTGTTAGCTGCATAAAAATTTCCGTTTGCTGCAACATTAAATACATCAGCACCACCTGCTCCGTCACCAATTCTAAAAGTTTGGGTGGCACCTGTAGTTCCATTATTGAAATTGACAATTATAGCATTTCCTGAAGCTGCATTTAGGTTAAGATTGTTTGCTGCCGGTGCGCTTATAGTGTGTACAAAATTTAAAATAGGTTCTACGTCTATACTGTTTGCAGCAGAGGTTCCGAAATCAATGTCATTACCGGCAGTTAAGTTTGCAGCACCTGATAATATCCGTATCCATGATGTGGTGGCGTTATTCCAGTAATAGAAACCGGGTGTTACATCGTTGGGCACTATGCCTGCAGATGCAGTGTTGTAAACCAGCAAGGAGGTAGAGGTTGCTGATAATCCTGTTACCGGACCTGCGGCATTCAATGCTGTAAGGGCAACACGGGGAACCATGAATCCCTTGTCGGTTGCTATCACATCCATCATGGCGGCTGCATCGGGTGCGGTGCCTGCTGCGCTTATTCCGGTTTGTGCCTGAGCACCTGAAAACGCTGCTGCAGCAAGCAAAAGGAGTAGTAATTTTTTCATAGTGGTAGTATTTAACGGAGTAATATTAAGTATTCTGTAGATAAAAAAAAGTAAAAAAGTCAATTTGTTCATTTTTTTTGAGCCTATTTTTTCAAATAATTAAGTTTCCAATACCTAATTGAGGCAAAGCATCAACTGGCATAACTAAAATAAAAGGTGCTTTGGACTTCCTAATTTTTTAGCTCTGTAATACCCATAAATAAAGGAAAACAGCAAAAAAAAGGTGCGTTGGACTTGCTAATTTCCGGAAAAAGATGGTAAACACTCTCTGCCGGGGTGGTTGTATGTTTGTTTAATAAACTTTTAAATCTATCATCTATGAAAACAAATTACCATGAATTTGCAGGTGTTGAACTAACCCTGCGCGAGATGAAAATCATCTCACATTTGGTGCAACTGCACACCCGCAAAGTGATAGCTGACAATCTTGGAATCAGCGTCAACACGCTGGGGCATCAGCTGACCATCCTGTATCTGAAAACAGAAACCGGCAACTTCCTGCAGCTGATTTTAAAAGCCCGTGAAAACGGGTTTGATAAACAGGGGAACTACAACGGAAAACCGCTGGAGTAAAAATTTTTTACACCCCTGAAACCCTTTAGCTGCAAGGGAAGGCTATATGTAGCCCGTTAAACGTTGCCTTGACAAGCGCTCAGGGGTGGAGTACTATTGCGGCATCGTTCTTTGAATGTAAATGCTTTATCACCACAGTGCGTGATGTTATCACCACAGAGCGTGATGTTATCACCACAGAGTGTGATGTTATCACCACAGAGTGTGATGTTATCACCATAGTGTGCGATGTTATCACCAAAGTGCCTGATGTTATCACCACAGAGTGTGGTGTTATCACCACAGTGTCTGATGTTATCGCCACAGAGTGTGATGTTATCACCACAATGCGTGATGTTATCACCAAAGTGCCTGATGTTATCACCACAGAGCTTGATGTTATCACCACAGAGTGCGATGCTATCACCAAAGTGCCTGATGTTATCACCACAGAGCGTGATTTTATCACCACAGTGCCTGATGTTATCACCACAGAGTGTGATGCTATCACCACGGAGCGCAACACCATCACCAAAGCATATACTATTCAAAGAAATGATACTAACGAATTATTAATCCTAAAAAACAAAAAAATGTCAGGAAACAGAATTAACAAAAAAGACAGCGCATTTGATCAGTATCTGCGCAACACCACCACAGCACTGGAAGGTCCGCTGCCTCCTAACCCACCACCTCCAATACCTGCCTGGCAGCGTTTATTACTTACCGCTGCCGAGTTTGCACAATGGTTAAGTTTCCGAGACCAATGGGTAGTGGTGTATCCTAAATACACCGACAAGGCGCAGCGCACCCAGAGTATTATTAATCAGAAAAATACGCTTAAAACAAATTTCATAGCATTTGCCGAGCCGCTGCTTAACCGTATTTCGGGCAGCAACGCACTAACTGCTGATGAGCGCATAACGTTTAATCTAAAAGAGCGCGACCGCAGCCCCAGCAGCCGGCCGGTGATTGATACCTCACCCTCGGTATTGCTGCGGGCAAAGGAAGGCAGACGGGTGCAGATTGAATGCCGCGTAATAGCAGACAGCAACCGCCCCAGCAAACATATAAGCTGCGATGTGATTGAATACCGCTATAAGGTGGTTGCACCTGTAACTATACCCGACCCGGGTATGCCTGCCCCGCCTACACCGCCAATGCCCGGCACCCCGGCAGCAGCCCAACAGGTTTTAGGCGAAACAGGAAAAGCACGGTTTATTCTGCAACTGGCACAAGGCGATGCCGGCAAAGAGTTTACCATAGAGTGTCGCTGGAAAAACTCAAAAGAAAGTCAGAAATCAGGACCGTGGAGCGCTGCGGTTAGCGTGATGGTTATCTGGTAAAGTGTTTTCTATACTTCAATAAACTAAAGCCTCTGAATACGGGGGCTTTAGTTATTATTTTACCACTACTATTTTAGAGTTAGAGATTTTGTTGTCTGCCAGAATTTTTAAGAAATAAAGTCCGGCATCAATAGCTGAAACATCCAGGCTCCAGCGCGTTTGTCCTGCGGGCAGCAATGCTTGGGTTAGTGCTCGTCCGTTAATATCACTCAGCAATAAAAAAGCGGGTTCTAAAGCTGCAGCCGGCAATTCAACCGTAACATTGTTTTTTGCCGGGTTGGGATACACTTTAACCGCTTGCTGCTGTATTGCAGACACGCTTTGAATAATGCCTCCGTTGCTACCCCAGAAACCGTCAAAGCTGAGTTTATCAACATACATTACCGAGCCACCGGGCGGGGGTTCATAGGAATTAACAATAATAATATCGGCACTATCGGGAATAATCGTGTCATTAATATAATTCAGTTCTATATCCAAGGGCATATAGTCAGTCATGGTTTGCGAAGGGCGAAATTGGCCATCGCCCACCTGTTGACCATTTTTGAATAATGAAATGTGAAAAAATGCTGTGTCATTATTTTGTGGTTCGTATTTATAATATCCGTTAAAATATTTGAAGCGCTTACTTACCGCAAACGAAGGACCGGTAACATTATGTGTAAAGTTGTCTTTAAGCGCTGTGATGTTACCCGTAAGCCATCTGTTGTTGGCGGTTGCAATGTTTCGGATTTTTGCAGCATAATCACCGGGTTGCTCAAATACAGATTGCTGAACAATGCGCGATAGTGTAATATCTGAAGTATCAATTGCAGCATGTTTTGGATACGACCAATCCTGCAAATCAAAGTGGTCAAAGGTGAACCAATCTTCAAAATCTCCATTGCAGATGGCACTCGAAGAAGGAGAAAACTCCATATTATCTATGCTAATAAAGGCATCGGGGCTCTGCGGTGAGGGGATGTTGTTAAAAAATATCCAGGGCGCAAACACCATTCCAAAGGTATCGGGCACCAACTGATTATGATAGGTTATAGGAAAAGCAAAACGATTATAATTACCTGCTGAGCTTCCGTTGATAAAGAAAAAGTTATCGGAAACGGTAACTCCATTATTTGAAAAACGAAGAATAAAGATTGCTGAATCTTGCGGGGCTATGTCGTAATTAAGATACATTACCAATGAATCGGGGCGGTAATTTACAGGACATCCGTCATAGAAAACCAGACCATTATTATCGGCACCGGCTATCAATCCGAGCAGGGCAACATTTTTACCAAAAATCTTAAGGGCATTGCCCTCTACACCGGGCACCTGTTCAAAATTTGGGGTTGGCAAATTCCAGGTTAAAGGTGTTGTGGAAGTAGTTGTTTCCCAGTTTTGAAAATCCCAGTTAGGTATTTCGGGTTCGGCAGTAAAAACCTGACGTATGGGGCTGATTAAATTATAGGTGCCGTCAAATTCTGCTTTAAGCCGGTAATAATAAATTGCATTGGACTGCAGGCCTGTTAAATCTGCATACACCTGATGAAAAAGTGTATCATTTACGGAGGACAAGTTAGCCGGAATAAAACTACCCAAAGCAGGTGTTGTGCCATATTCGAAATACAGATTTGCCGGTATCCCCAGATTTTCAAGGTATGCATTAACCCTTGCAGATGTTGCTGTTACCCGGGTAGCAAATTGTGTTTCGAAAACCAGGTCTTGAAAACCGGGTACAAAATTCATGATTTCACCAAAAAAAACACCCAGTGATGTGGAGGCTTTCACCCTGTAATAAACCGGCACAGTAGCTTGCAATCCCGATAAATTTAATGAAACACTGTAAGCTTGATTATCATTTATTGCTGAAGGAACAGCAGGCAACTCAGAGCCAAGAGAAGGCGTATTTCCATATTCAAAACTGATGGTAGCGGGCAAAACAAACCCTGACAAAAAACCATTCAGGGTTCCACTGTTTAAATCAACAGTTGAGGCCGGCATTGTTTCTAATGTTTGAAAAGCAGGACCAATAAGAAAGTTAGAAGTGTCTCCGTAAACAGTGGCATTGGAGTAAATCCCTTTCAGCCTGTAATAATAATACCCATCAGGAAGATTTTGAAGCGCAGCAGAAACCGAGTGCTGTAAGTTGTCACTTACCGTTGCAGGGTTTGCCTGAATTTCATTGCCAAAAAACGGACTGGTTCCATATTCAAATGAAAGCGTAACAGGTGAAGTAAAACCATTAACCTGCCCTCTTAAAACAACTGAATCGGGCAAATATAAATTGGGCGAAAATGTATTAAACTCTGTAAACGGCAGATTGGTAAAAAAACTAAGGGTATCACCATTAACAGTACCACTTGCACTTGTACCGGTTACAAAATAATAATAGGTAGTTTGGGGTAAAAAATTATTGACTGAAGCTTCAACAATTGAAAACGAATTACTGTTGAAATAAGTAGGATAAATAACTATAAATGCATAGCCAACATTGCTGGAAAAATCGGGAGTAGTTGAATACTTGAAATTATAGTTCATTGGCAGGCCCTGCGTATTTATATCAGCACGCAGGGTAACGGTAGCATTGGTATCTGTTTCTGCTGTGACTGTAGCAGGCAGTGTTACAACTTCAGGAAGAGCTTCATTTGAATAGAGAAAAACTTCACCAAACCTGCCGGTAACAACCCCGAAATTTTCATTTAAAAATTTCACAGAGGTAAAATCAGAATACCACTGACTGCCCGGTATAGTTTGGCGTATCCAGTTGCTGCCTCCGTTTGTGGTTTTATAAAGCTGTGCACCATCACCGGTAAGATACCCGTTGTTCTGATCAAGAAAATCCAATGCCGTTAACCATCCCCCTGCTTCATCCATTATTATATTCCAGGTTGCTCCACCATCGGTGGTTTTTAAAATGGTGCGCATACTGGAAAGGGTATCAAACTCAACAAAATTTCCGCCTACTATATACCCTGTTGTTGCGTTAATAAAATAAACTGCATTTAATTCGCGGTTGCTTACAGGCGAATTTACGGTTGTCCAGTTGCTGCCTCCATCGGTTGTTTTTATAATAGTACCGGCACCGCCCACAGCAAACCCTGTTGTTGGATTAATAAAAAAAGCGCCTTTTAGCCATCTGCCGTCTATATCGCGTATGGTGTTCCAGGTATCACCACCATCTGTACTTTTTATAATAGTTTGTATGGTGTCGTTGCCATAATTTCTGCCTCCAAAGGCAATAAGGTTTTGATTATCGAGGTAAAGTACCTTGTTAAAATTCCGTGCACTGTTGGGATAAGGAGCATAAACCTGATCCCATGATTCTGCTCCGTTTACAGTCTTCAGAATTTTACCTGCATAGCCAACGGCCATTCCATTGAGGGTATCATTAAAAGCCATGGAACGGATATAACCACCTCCCTGATTGCTTGAAAAGAGCCATTGCATTCCTCCTTCAGTGGAACGAACAATATCTTGGAGTGAATCATTTGATTCATTGCCTCCTCCTACAATCACATGTGTGCGGTCAAGTATCGCAACTGAATACATACTTCTACCGTGATAGACCGGTGACAGATACCATTGCTGGGCTAAAACATTGCTGCACGATAGCAATACAAGAACAATTATTTTAGACCAGTGCGAAATCATAATAAGAATGAATTGAACAGCTTAATATAAAAAATGTTTAGACGGTTTATTAAAATAGAAGGGCTTATTAATGGCAACGAGTTCTCTTACTGAACTATATTTATACTAAAAACAGTGTAACCATGAAATAACGCATAAAACCAAGCTCTGCGTCTTAACTGCGGAGCTTTCTGCTTTTTAAGGGCTGTCAACATTAAGAGTTGCACCTGTTTGAACAATAACAGTACTTGGCGGCCCCTGTATAGTTACCGTATTACAATATCCCGTTATTCCGGTTGCCACCAGCGGATAGAAGCCAGTAGTTACACTTGCCGGGATTAATGCATCAATGGAAATAGTAGGTGCACCACCGCAGTCCCAGTTCAAATCATTTTCCCATGCGGTTGAAACCATTCCGGTCCAGGTGCGATAGGTGGGATTTAACACCGCTGGTATAACAATAACAGTAACCCCATTAGTGATTAATGGATTTGGATTACAACCTGAGCCACTGGTAACGCTGCAACGGAACTGGTAATTAGTTGCCGCAGGTGTTAAAGTGGTTGTGTTTATTGTCATTGCAGCCGATGTGGGATTGGTATACGTAAAGCCCGTTGCCGGCAAATTAGCTCCAACGCTAAACCAGTTTGTGCCATCTGTTGAATACTGCCATTGATAACCTAAGCCTGTGCCATTATTAATAGAGGTACTGATACCATAGGTTGCCCCAGCGCAAATGGTGGTTCCGGTTGGCTGTGTGCCTACAGTTGGGTCGGGCACTACAGTTACTGTGATTAAATTACTTGTTGCGGAGACGCAACCACTGCCCGAAGCAGAAACAATACACTGGTATTGATAGCTTCCTGCAGTTGTATGTGTTACATTAAAAACTGTATTAGAAGTGCCTCCAGAATAAGTTGAGCCCGCAGGTGTTCCGTTGACCACGTTTACCCAGGGACCGCTATTGTTATATTGCCATTGATAGGTAAGTGACGGTGTGCCATTGGCTCCTGTAATCGGAATATTTACAGTTGTACCCCCTGCACAAATTGAGGCAGGGCTCACAGGCTGTACACTTACTGACGGATCTGCCACTACAATATATTGTGCATTGGCTGAAGTTGCATTACAACCCACCGTACTTGGGTTTGAGGTAAGCACCAATCTGTAATAATAAGTAGTTGCAGTCTCTGTGCCATCACCCACAATAGTTAAGGTGGTGGTGGTGGCATTAGAATAAACAAGTCCGGTTGGTGTGGCATTTACTACACTTGCCCAACCTGATGTACCATTGGAAGAATACTCCCATTGATAGGAAAAAGAACCTGTTCCGTTACTTGCTGTAGATGTAAAATTAGCTGTACCACCTTTGCAAACAGTTGCATTAACAGGAGCAGACAGGGTTGGGTCAGCAACAACTATTACCACAGATTCATTAGAAGTGGCAGTATTACAACCGGTACCGGAAGCACTTACATTACATCTGTAATAAGTAGTGCCGGCAGAGGTGGTTGGTGGTGTATAATTCTGTGAAGTTGCTCCGCCAATGTTCGCGAAACCGGCACCTCCGCCTGTAGCGGATGATTGCCATTGGTAGGTAAGCGAAGGGGTGCCACCAGTAGCAGTTACTGACACATCCTGTGGTGTTGCACCTATACAAAGCGTTTGCGTTGCCACTGGTTGGTCTGTAATAGCCGGGTCGGGGTTTACTGTTACTGTAATCACACTGCTGGTTACGGGGTCACAACCACTACCCGAAGCAGAAACAATACAGCGATACTGATAGTTGCCCGCAGTTGTGTGCGTAATATTAAAGGTAGTGCTTGAAGTACCGTTGGTATAGGTAGCACCTGTAGGCACTGTGTTTGTTACACTTCCCCATGTTCCAGCATTATTGTATTGCCATTGATAGGTGAGCGATGGTGTGCCATTACTTGCCGTAATCGGAATATTTGCTGTGGTGCCTCCCGCGCAAATAGCAACCGGATCAGTTGGCTGTGAGGTAATGGAAGGATCGGCCACCACTGTGATAGTTGTATAAGCCGGTATTGACCAGCCGCAGCATTCCTCACGAACCTGGTATTTTACTACATAAGTACCCGCTGTATTAAATATGCCCGAAGCAGTTGGGCTTGCCACCGCAGAACTCCATACTTCTGTTCCGGCAGTAGCATTCACCTGATTTACGGGGAAAATTTTCCAGTCATATTGTTGTTCAGTTCCCCATGTAGTGGCAGATAACACACTTGACCCTCCTATACAAATGGTAGCTGCTGTAGCTGTAAGAGAAGGAACTGTACGTGCGTCACTTAAAATATTCAGGTAATCGGGCCAGGTTACGGGGGTAGTGGTTGCAAGATTACCAAACTGACTTGCTGTAGTGGTATAAATTTTAGCCGGGCTGCTGGCAGTTGTATAAGATGTTGTTCCAGCGGTTAAATCGTTTACAAATGCAAAAGCAGTTCCGAAACTGGCGAATGCTGCCCAGGTACCTGAGTTTTTAGTAATATCTATCACAGAATTTCTGCACAGTTTAGAGTTGTTGTAGTTGATGCCTACGATGGGGCTATTGGGTATTGATGTACTTGGGTTTGATACTCCGGTTCCTACAATGTATTGAGATCCTGATAAGCCATTTGCGGCATCTCGCCCTCTGCCACCTGCTGAACCTGTTCCACCTGTAGCACCATCACCGGCATTACCCCTATCTCCCGAGCAATCACTTGGTCCATTTCCACCTCCTCCACCTCCTCCACCTCCTCCACCTGCTCCACCTGCACCGCCTGTAGCAACTGTTCCACCTGCAAGTGTAAAATTAGTAAATGTTCCAAGTGTACCACCATTTACATAAACACCATAACTAAAACCGCCCTGATTTCCACCAAATCCACCTTGTCCACCACCTCCTCCTTGTCCACCACCACCACCTCCATTGCCTGTATTATCATTATAATAACAACAGCAACAATATCGCTCACCTGTGCTGGAAGCGCCACCACCACCGCCACCACCACCTCTTCCAATGCCACCATTAGAACCAACTCCGGGAGTAACAAATTGCCCGTAGGTTTGATTTGCCGGTTCTAAATTTCCTGCAACCCAATCTAACGAATTTCCAGAACCGGCTGTACCTCCATTGCCATTAGCACCATCCCTTGTTCCGCCACCACAACAACCAAGCTGATGAATATTGTTTGTTGCACCACCACCAGCGCCACCTGAATTTGCACCAGCAGCTCCTCCACCGCCATTCGCATTTGTACCCTTTGAACTTGCAGTCCCTCCAGTGCCCCCATTACCTCCATTACCACCCCATGTATTAGTGTTTGCTGAGCCCCCTGTACCTCCGGCATAAGAACTCTCGTTATTACATGAGCCGGTTGAGGCCCCTGCATTACCTGCAGAACCGGTATGACCTGTTCCCCCGGTTCCTCCGGCAGTGCCATTACTTGCTGCTCCTGCAGTTATAGCGCATCGTTGTACCTTATAACCTGATGAATTATTTAAGTGCAGGGCATAATTTGATTTGCCTCTTCCGCTTACAGAGGTTCCTGACGCAGCTCCTGTTGTAATATTTAAATCTATTAGTTTCCAATTATTAGTACCATTTGAACTAAAACCCATTACATGGGCAATATCATTACCACTGCTGCCGGTTCCGCTACAAGTAATATTGGTGGTTGAGTTAGAACTTTTTGACCAGATGCCGCTGCTTATGTTAAATCCACCTTCAATAATTACAGAAGAAACAAGGTTTACAATTGAAGTTTCTGAATAATTTCCGTTAGCAACTTTAATGTGAGTGTTGGAACCCATTTGAGTTAAAGCATAGCTAATGGTAGCGCAGGGATTATTAGGACCACCACAGGCAATAACATTTGAGCCCGTAGTGGCAACATAGGTGGCTCCGCAATTAGGGGCTCCTACGGTAATAACACAGGTTGGCGCAAACTGGTTTGCAGCAGGGCAACCATCCTGGTATTCTAAAATAACATTATAAGTTCCGGGTGTGCCTGGAGCTGTCCAGTTAGTAGAAGTACCGGTTGGCGATGAGAATGAACCGCCACTGGTAGTCCAGGCATAAGTGGTGATATTGGCGGATGCACCTACAGCCGGTGGAAATAGAATAGTGACTGTGTTTACCGAACCTGGAAGAACTGTTTGCCCGCAAGCTCCTTGTATGGCAGGCGGTCCGTCACCGGTACCATAGGGAAAACCACCTGGAGCAGTAGTAGTGGAATTCATGGGGTTATAGCTTACCCGTGCACAATTACTGGTAGTTGTATTGGAAGTGAAATCTGCAGTGCAGTTGGAAGTAATTAAACACCGGTATAAGCGTGTACCTGCAATCTGGTTAGGAGTGTAAGTAGATGAATTAGCACCTGTAATATCCAGCCAGTTGCTTCCATTACAAGCTGTGTTATTTGATATCTGCCATTTATAAAATTGACCTAAGGTAACTCCTGATGTAGCTTCACTGTTTACTGCAACTGATAAATTGGTTGTAGCTCCAATGCAAAGCGAGGTGTTTGCAACAGGCTGTGTGGTGATAGTGGGAGCTTCTGCAAAGCTCCAGCGGTAAGCATATCTTACCCTGAAATGACCGCACCAGGTGCTCCAGGCTTCTGTCCAGCCGCTGCTGTTGGAAGCAATGCAGAATGCTCCTGCTGTGCGAAAGGCAATAGTATTGAGACTTGCATTTGTACACCTTTTATTATCACCATTAAAGCCAAGGTTACAGGAAGAATTGTATTGGTCCATCGGGTCGCAATCGTTTTCCCAGGCATCAAGCCCCAACACAAAATTGGTTTGTGTGGTAGAGTTGCTGTTTACAATATAACAGGGAACGGGACCGTTGCAGCCATTATAGCCAATATTCCAGCTGCTGCCCGGCATTTCTTCATAGGTTACTGTACTTGTTCCCTGCAATACACCGCCCAGGTAACCTGTAATTTTCCAGGCAGGATCCACATTTCCGCAAGCAAAACAATCACCATAACCATCTGTTTCTGCTCTCACGATTTGAACTTCCAGCTTTAATGCCTGCCCAACAACAGCAACAGAACTGTAAAAAACCAAAAAAAACAGCAGCCCTATTTTTAGTTTCATAAAATTAATCATGGGTTTGTTTGATAAGTTCTATTAACGTTGAATAATTGGGCGTTTCTTTTTTCAGAACCAATGTATTACCTTCCATAGAATATTCAAATTCGGTATACGCTTCTGCTTTAGCGCCTGTGCTTGGTTTGCCACCTTCAACATAAACCCTTACAATGCTACCTTCAAACTCAAACCGCGTATTTTGCATTTCAAATTCTTCCCCATGCCGGAAAAGCATAGCAGTGCTATTATCTTTAATTTCAAGTGGAACATCTTTCTCAACCTGAGCAGAGAAAATAGTGCGTGGGATTTCTTCTCCTTCTTTAGAGATTACTTCGTTTTTTGTCACCTTCCAACTACCATTGAGGGTTGGTATTTCGTCCGCGATAACTGCAGGATTAAAAACGGAAAAAATAAATGCGATTACAAGAAGGAAGAGGAGTAATTGCTTTTTCATAAAATTGTGCTTATTAATTCGAGACAAAGATAAATCTTTATGAAATATCCTATGTATACAAAGATTCTCAAATAATTAAGTTTCCAAACCGTGTATTGTTTAGTTATAATAAATTGAACAGCTAAATCTAAAAATTGTTTAGCCGGTTTATTAATATAGGAGAGCTTATGAAAGGCAAAGAATGATTTGATTAAAAACCATCAATGAATCTGGTTTTACAAATCCGCATTAAAAAACGCTCCCTTGTTCTCTCTGCGCTGTGCCGATTGCTTGATAATTAAATAAGCCACAGCAACTATATTTCTCAACTCACAGAGTTGAGGTGAGAGAACAGTGTTATTATAAAGCTGTTGCGTTTCCTGGTAAATAACATCCAGGCGTTTCATGGCTAAGTTCAGGCGCTGGTTGGTGCGAACAATGGCCACAAGATCGCTCATCAGATTCTGCACTTCTTTGCGGTTATGGGTAATCAATACTCGCTCCTTCGGCACTTGTGTTCCGGCTGCATTCCACTCAGGAACATCCGTAACATAATCCGATTCATTTACCTGTTCGGTGGCATCTAAAAAACAACGGTGACCAAAAACTAAAGCTTCCAACAGCGAATTAGAAGCAAGGCGGTTGGCGCCATGCAAACCGGTGTTGGCGCATTCGCCAGAGGCATACAGATTTTTAATACTGCTGCGACCCCATTCGTCCACATCAATACCTCCGCACATATAGTGCGCAGCAGGCACAACGGGTATCATGTCTTCAGTAATATCAATGCCCAGCGAGAAGCATTTGTTGTAGATATTCGGGAAATGTGCGACAAACTTATCGCGGTCTAAGTGGCGGCAATCAATGTACACAAACTCATCGCCTCGGGTTTTCAACTCCGTATCTATTGAACGCGCAACAATATCTCGAGAGGCAAGTTCCTCGCGTGAATCATATTTGTGCATAAAGGGTTGCCCGTCTTTTGTTTTCAGTTTAGCACCAAAGCCGCGCACCGCTTCCGAAATAAGGAACGAAGGGCTTTCGCCCGGATTATACAATGCAGTTGGATGAAACTGAATAAACTCCATATTGGTTATTAGTGCCTTGGCCCGGTGCGCCATTGCTACTCCATCACCAGTAGCAATAATGGGATTGGTGGTATTGCGATATACCTGCCCTGCCCCACCGGTAGCAAGCAGCGTAACTTTTGAAGTAATTTTTTCAATAGCGCCCGTTGCGCGGTTCAGTGAGTAAACACCATAGCACTGGTTATAGCTGCGCCATTTGCTTGCTTTACCCGGACGATGATGATTGGTAATTAAATCAATGGCAAAATGATGTTGCAAAACGGTGATGTTTTTTGCTGCATGAATTTGTGCAAGCAGGGTGCGTTCCATCTCAAAACCGGTTACATCTTTATGATGCAGAATGCGGTTAACACTGTGCCCGCCCTCACGGCCTAAATCATAGTTGCCGCTGGTGTTGCGGTCAAAGTTGGCACCCCATTCAATAAATTCTTTCAGCCGCTCGGGTCCTTCTTTTACCACTAGCTCTACAATAGCTGGATTACACAAGCCATCACCGCATAACAATGTATCATCAATGTGCTTTTGGTACGAGTCAAAAACATTGTCCAACGCAACAGCAATTCCGCCCTGCGCATACTTGGTATTTGATTCGCCTTCATCGGCCTTGGTAATAATGGTAATGGTTGCGTCAGGCATTTTTTGCGCGGTCTTCAGCGCAAAGGTTAAGCCTGCAATACCCGAACCGATAACCAGAAAATCTGTCTGTATCATAAACCCGCCTGTTTTGAAATCTCGAGCATGCGTTTGATTGGTTTCAGAGCCTGCAAACGCAGTTCTTCATCAATCACTATTTCGGGTTGTTCGTTTTTCATGCAGAGATATAATTTCTGCATAGTATTCATCTTCATAAAATGACATTCGCTGCAGGCGCAGGTATTGTCTTCCATTGCAGGTGCCGCAATTATCTTTTTGTGCGGAACGGTTTTCATCATCTCGTGCATAATGCCCGCTTCGGTGGCAACAATAAACTCATCGTGCGGGTCGTTCTTCACGTAATTAATCATTCCTGTTGTTGAACCTATGAAGTTGGCTACCCGCAGCACCGGCTCTTCGCTTTCAGGATGAGCAATAATTTTTGCGTTGGGGTGCTGGCTGTGCAGTTTCAGAAGCTTGTCAATAGAGAATGCTTCGTGTACCATGCAGGCGCCATCCCACAGCAACATATCGCGTCCTGTTTTTTTAGCCAGATAGCGTCCAAGGTTTTTGTCGGGCGCAAAAATGATAGGCTTATCAGCAGGCACCGAGCGGATGATGGCTTCGGCATTAGACGATGTGCAGATAATATCACTCAGGGTTTTTATCTCAGACGAACAATTAATGTAAGAAATAACAACATGTTCGGGATGCTCTGCTCTGAACTTGCGGAAGGGTTCGGTTGGGCAAGACATTTCCAATGAACATCCGGCATCTAAATCGGGCAACACCACTTTTTTTGTCGGGTTTAAGATCTTGGCCGTTTCGGCCATAAAACGCACACCGCAAAACACAATCAT
>CANKAM010000031.1 GCA_947479755.1 Bacteroidota bacterium | reverse complement strand
TTGAGCATCTCAATTTTTGAGAAAACGCCCATAAACCAACTGTTTCAAGAAACTCAATTACAATATTTCAAAGAACAAAATCCTAATCAATTGAAAATGTGGGACTAATATCAAAACGCTAATGATATTGCTTAAAAAGTAATACATTTGCTAACTAATTAAATTTTAAAATCATGGCTGGTAAATTCGGAACCTGGGAAATCATTCTCATTCTTGCTATAGTAATCTTGCTTTTTGGAGCTAAAAAAATTCCGGGACTAATGAAAGGAATTGGCGAAGGAATCAACGAATTCAAAAAAGCTTCGAAAGGTGAAGCCAAAGAATCTACTCCTGAAAAAAAGGATTGATTTCTTGTCGGCAAAATTTATTCTTCTCTTAACACGTACTTTATTCTTTACGTTACTTTTGCGGCTTAATTTTTAAGCATGATAACTGTAAACGGAAGAAGCTATAAAGAACAACACGCACCTGTAGTGGCCATTTGCATGGATGGAACCTCCATGAACTATTATGAAGCTGCAGCTTCGGTGATGCCCAACCTCCAGCGGTTTATAAAAACAGGAAGCATGGGGTTGGTGCATTCGGTGATACCGGCTTTCACCAATCCTAACAACATGGCTATTGTTACCGGAACAACTCCCGACAAAAACGGGATTTGCGGTAACTATTGGTACGACCGCAAAGCGGATAAAGAAGTGATGATGAATGAACCTTCTGATTTATTGGTTCCCACCATTCTTTCATCGTTCAGCCAGCAGAATAAAAAAGTGGCGGTGGTAACTGCAAAAGACAAATTGCGCAAAATGCTGAGCAAAGATTTGAACGGCATTTGCTTTTCTGCGGAGTATGCAGACAAAGCCAATCTTGTCGAAAACGGTATTGAAAATGTTACCACATCGCTCATGGAAAAAGAACAACCCGGAATTTATGACCCCGATATTTCTGTCTATGTGATTGAAGCAGGTGTGCGTTTGCTAAAAAAAGATAAGTATGATTTGCTTTATCTAACCACCACAGATTATGTGCAACATAAATACCCTCCGGGCGCTGAAGAAGCAAATAACTTTCTTTCAAAAATTGATTACTGGTTGGGCGAATTGGATAAACTGGGAGCAATTATTGGCGTTACTGCCGACCATGGAATGCAGGGAAAAACCAATCCTGATGGAACACCGAAAGTACTTTTTATAGAAACCATTTTAAAAGAAGTGGGTGATATTTCCTCACGTGTTATTTTGCCGATTACTGATCCATATGTGGTGCATCACGGAGCATTGGGTGGTTACGGAACGGTTTATCTTGAACAGAAAGACATCAAAAAAGCAAAAGAAATTATTGCTTCATTAGAAGGTGTTGAACTGGTATTGACTAATGCAGAAGCTGCTTCCCGTTTCAATCTTCCTCCCGATAAAATTGGCGAGTTGGTATTGCTTTCCGATGCCCGAACTACAATTGGCCGTGCCCGTGAGTGGCATGATATGGATAAAATAAAAGAAGGCTTGCGCTCACACGGAAGTTTGCATACATCTATCGTTCCGATGATATTCAACCGGAAACTGAACAGTGAATACCAACAAAAACTAGACAGTGGCAACGCCCGTAATTTTGATTTATTTGACTTTTTGAGTAACGGAATCAGTTAATGTCACACTGAGCTTGTCGAAGTGTCTTTGAAAAAAAGTCTTCGACAAGCTCAGCCTGACACTGCAAACAATAAATGAGTCAATCTGCTGAACAAATAATCGAAGAAGTTTTCAAACTCTATGAGTTGCATGGCAACGATGATTATATCGGTGAGTCTATCTCTCAGATAGAACATGCCTCGCAAGGAGCACAATTAGCTGAAAAAGAAGGCTATGATGATGAGGTAATTCTTGCTGCTTTCTTTCACGACATCGGACATATCTGTGCAAAAAAAGATCCTAAAAACGACATGGGCGGTTACGGAATGCTGCGCCACGAAAAAGTAGGAGCAAACTACCTGAGAAGAAGAGGTTTCTTAGAAAAAATTGCGAAACTGATTGAAAATCATGTGGAAGCAAAGCGATATTTATGCTTCAAACATCCTGATTACTTCGAAAAATTGTCTGTTGCAAGCAAAGCTACACTTGAATTTCAGGGTGGAAAAATGACTGCAGAGGAAGCGCTGGCATTTGAAAACGACCCTCTGTTTGCACTAAGCATAAAAATGCGGGAATGGGACGAAACGGCAAAGGAAGAGCACGTACCGCTTATTGATTTGGAGAAATTGAAAGGTATTTGCAGGCAAATTCTTACATAGAAAAACTCTCTGTCAGAAGGTCATAGTATCTTCTTGTTTTTCATTTACATATTTTTCTACCTTTGCACCCCTTGTTTAAAAATGAAGGCTCTAAATCAGTATACTATTCAGTTTTCGGGACTTAAGCTCGGAAGACACGATTTTGAGTTTGAAATAGACAAGAAGTTCTTTGAGAGCATTGAGTATTCAGAGCTACAAGACGGCAAACTAAATGTTGCCCTTGCATTGGATAAGCATACCAATATGCTGGTTTTAGACTTTGTAGTTGCAGGTGATGTAAATGTCCCCTGCGACCGTTGCGGTGAAGATTTTCTTTTGCCATTAAGTGCTAAAGAGCGTCTTATTATAAAGTTTGGTGAACAAACCACAGAAGTAGCAGAAGATGTAATACTTATTCCACACAACGAAAGTGAAATAAATGTAGCGCACTTTATTTATGAATACATTATTCTCGCACTACCCCAGAAAAGAGTTCATCCTGAAGGTAAATGCGATAAAGAAACATTAAAACGTCTTGAGAAACTAGAAGAAGAAACAAATAAAAATAAAAACACCGACCCACGTTGGGACGGATTGAAGAATATTACATTAAATTAAATCATCAACTAAGCGAAGCGGTCTCTTTGATACCTATAAAAACAATAATAAATCAAAAACAATAACAACAAATGGCACATCCTAAGCACAAGATTTCCAAATCACGCAGAGATAAAAGAAGAACACACGATAAAGCTGTAGTTCCTACCATCGCCACTTGCCCAACAACCGGAGAAGCGCACCTTATGCACCGTGCGCACTGGCATGAAGGCAAACTTTACTACAAAGGTAAAGTGGTAATGGAAAAAGCGTAAGCGTGATTCGAGCTGCCATAACAGGCGTTCAAGGCTGGGTTCCGGAGTATATCCTGACCAACAAAGAGTTGGAGTCGATGGTCGATACCAACGATGAATGGATTCAATCCCGCACTGGAATTCGTGAAAGACGTATTCTTAAAGGCAAAGATCAGGGCACATCGGTGATGGCTGTTAATGCCATTAATGGGTTGCTTCAAAAGAAAGGTATTTCACCGCTGGAGATTGACCTCATTATTTGTGCAACCACCACACCCGACATGCAGTTTCCTGCAACAGCTAATATAATAGCTGATAAAGTAGGCGCAAAAAATGCCTTCGGGTATGATATAAGCGCAGCCTGCTCAGGCTTTATTTATTCCTTAGTTACCGCATCCAAATTTATAGAATCAGGCACCCACAAAAAAGTAATTGTGGTAGGTGCTGATAAAATGTCATCCATTGTTGACTATACCGACCGCCAGACCTGTGTTATTTTTGGTGACGGAGCAGGAGCAGTTTTGCTCGAACCTGATGAAAGCGGAAATGGGATCATTGATTCTATTTTGCGTTCAGATGGTGCAGGCGCACAACACCTTCACCAAAAAGCAGGAGGCTCTATGCGCCCGGCAACACACGAAACCATAGATGCCCGCGAACATTACATTTACCAGGAAGGGCAGGCCGTTTTTAAATTTGCGGTAAAAGGCATGGCCGATATCAGCGCAGAAATTCTGGAGAAAAATAATCTGACCGGTGATGACATTGCATGGCTTGTTCCGCACCAGGCAAACAAGCGCATCATTGATGCCACAGCAAAACGCATGGGACTTGCTGAAGAAAAGGTGATGATAAACATTGACCACTTCGGTAACACCACCAACGGAACCATTCCACTTTGCTTGTGGGAATGGGAAAGCAAACTCAAAAAAGGTGACAATATTATTATAGCCGCTTTTGGCGGAGGATTTACCTGGGGTTCTATTTACCTTAAATGGGCGTATTAAAACCAATCAGGATTTTTATACTTTTAACCCTTCAAATTAAAAACTGATATTCCACACCATATGAACTTAAAGGAAATACAGGAACTCATCAAGTTTGTTTCTAAAGCAGGCGTGAGCGAAGTAGAAATACAGCAAAAAGATTTCAAAATAGTAATCAAAACAACCAATGGTGAACATGGTGCCGTAACAGCTGCACCGCAGGTGATAAGCGTTGCTCAGCCTGTTGCTCAGGTTGCGGCTGCACCGGTAGCTTCTCAACCGGAAGCAGCAACAGAAAAACCGGCTGATAACGGAAAAACAATCACCATCAAATCACCAATGATAGGAACGTTCTATCGCTCTTCTGGTCCTGATAAACCATCTTATGTAAATGTTGGTGACGAAATAAAACAAGGTTCAGTTATCTGCATCATTGAAGCCATGAAACTCTTCAACGAAATTGAGGCTGAGGTTAGCGGAAGAATTGTAAAAGTCCTGATTGATGATTCAAGTCCTGTTGAATACGACCAGCCATTGTTTTTGGTAGAACCTTATTAAAATCTTTCGCTTAAAAACTTTGCGTTCTTCGCGCCTTTGCGTGTAATTCCATGACTAAGAGAAAACAACAAAAACTTTTCAAAAAAATTCTGATTGCCAACCGTGGCGAAATAGCGCTGCGCGTTATCCGTACCTGCCGCGAAATGGGCATTCAAACTGTTGCGGTTTATTCCTCAGCAGACAAAGACAGCCTTCACGTGCGCTTTGCTGATGAAGCAGTTTGCATAGGTCCGCCCGCAAGTAAAGATTCATACCTCAGTATCCCGAATATTATATCGGCTGCAGAAATTACCAATGCCGATGCCATCCATCCTGGTTACGGTTTTCTTTCTGAGAACGCAAAGTTTTCAGCTATCTGCCAGAAATACAACATCAAATTTATTGGTGCTACGCCCGAGCAAATTGATCAGATGGGTGATAAGTCAAACGCAAAAGATACCATGAAAAGAGCAGGTGTGCCTTGCATTCCCGGTTCTGATGGTTTGTTGGAAAGTATTGACGAAGCCAAAAAAATTGCTAAAAAAATAAAATATCCCGTTATTCTTAAAGCTACTGCCGGTGGTGGTGGTAAAGGAATGCGTATCGTGCTGAACGAAGAAGAACTGGAAGAAAAATGGAATTCCGCCCGTCAGGAAGCTGGTGCTGCTTTTGGTAATGACGGAATGTATCTGGAAAAATACATTGAAGAACCCCGTCACATTGAAATTCAGATTGTGGGCGACCAATACGGAAAAGCCTGCCACCTCTCAGAACGCGATTGCTCCGTTCAGCGCAGACATCAGAAACTGACCGAAGAAACACCTTCACCATTTATGACCGATGAGCTTCGTGATAAAATGGGCGAAGCCGCTATTAAAGCTGCACTTGCTGTAAAATACGAAGGTGTTGGAACGGTTGAGTTTTTGGTTGACAAGCACCGCAATTTCTATTTCATGGAGATGAACACTCGTATTCAGGTGGAGCATCCCATTACCGAAGAGGTAATTAACTACGACCTTATCCGCGAACAGATTTTGGTGGCTGCCGGTGTACCCATCAGCGGAAAAAATTATTTCCCGCAGTTGCACGCCATCGAGTGCCGCATCAATGCCGAAGACCCTTACAAAGATTTCCGTCCTTCACCGGGTAAAATCATAAACTTCCATGCCCCCGGAGGACACGGGGTCCGCATAGACACCCACGTTTATGCCGGTTACACCATTCCTTCCAACTACGATTCAATGATTGCCAAAGTCATCACCGTAGCCCAAACCCGTGACGAAGCCATTGCAAAAATGAGCCGCGCCCTGGGAGAGTTTGTGATTGAAGGCATTCATACCACAATTCCTTTTCATATAAAATTGATGAAGGATGAGCGCTATATTTCAGGAAACTACACCACCAAATTCCTGGAGGATTTTAGCATGGAGGATTAGTTTTCCGTCATGCTGAACTTGTTTCAGCATCATACTATTTTTATTACCTCCATTTAGGATCTTTACAGTTATGATTATCACTAAATATGGGCTTTACTAATTCTTTACCCCAAATTTTATTCCCAGCCTTTTTAGGATTTTCCTTAAAATAATCATTCCTCTCAGTAAAATATAAATCAATAGCCTGCTTACATTCCTGAACTGATTGGTAATTACTGTTATGAATAATTCCTTTAGCCATTCCACTAAATACAGATTCAATTACATTAAGGAATTGAGCAGATGCGGGTAATGGTGCAAGTTCAACAATAGGATTATTGTGTATCTTCCTGTATTCTTCGCTATTTATTTCTTCTATTTTTGCATATAGTTCCTTTGAAGCGTGCCATGATGCCGCATCCCAAGAAAAGAAAATGCGTCTTTCGTTTGGGTATTCTTTTAGAAGCAATTCTAATAACTTAATCATTTCCTCTGTGTTTTTTTTAAGAGAGTAAAAATGGGAAATTTGATTTTTAGATAATTCCAAAGCTGCTGTGCAAATTAAAAATCCTTTGCTTTTCTGTCTTTGAGGATACGTCTTTCTTTCTCCTTTTTTTACGATTGACCTTCCTCCTTTTATTTTTACAGAGAATGGTCCGTATTCGTCAACAGAAAAGAATTTTTCATCTTCTTTTAAATTCGACAATATTATTTTAATCTTATCCAATTTTGCGCGGAAATCAGGATCGGGGCTGGTTAACGTTTCTTTCGCCTTCCTGAATGTAAAACCTTCAGCCTTTATATAAGCAGAAATTGTTGTCTTGGATATTGTTTCATTATATAATTTCTTATAGGCTTTAACAAGACTTTTTAAATCCCAAGAGGCTCTGTTTATATTATGAAGGCTTGGGGTTTCGTGTATAAGTTTAATTAAATTACTTTTTTTTCTTTTTACATTTTCTTTTATCCCCTCGTTAACTTTTCTATTCTTTCTTAATAATTCATCTAATCCTGTTCTGTTATAAATTTCAATACATTCCTTTACCGTATCAATAGATCGATCAATTTTATTTGCAATTTCTCCTATAGATAATCCCTTCTGGGATCCAAATAGAATAGCGGCCTTTTCCCATTCCCTTCGGTCAGAAGATTTACGCCACTTGTCAAGAATTTTTAGGTCATAAATGGAAATGATTTTAACTCTCCATTTTCCAGTTTTACTTTTATTTATTCCTAATCCTTTACACCAAATGCCATATAGTTGAGTAAAATTAGATAACTTATACCCTTCTTGGTACTTCTTCAAATAATCAATCCATTCCGATTTCAAATTTGAATCCCCGCTTCCTATTCGTTCGTGTATCTTAGGTAGCTTTTTTTCCAAATCTTTCTGCTTGAAGCTTTTGTTCTTCTGCCATTGTAGCATCTGCAAAATTTCTTTTGGTCCACTCTCTATTCTTTGTGGTAATATTTCTAGTTTTTTAATTTTTTCGATATATCTCTTAAGCGTGGTTCTTGAAATCCTGAGCGTCTTGGCAAGTTGTCTTTTGCTGCCATTAGCTTCATATTTTTGATATGCTATGATGGTTTTAATTTTTTGGATACTAATATTATTTGCCATTTGAATAAAATAAATTGGTTTAAACAATCACTGTGTAACTCCCCGCAGACGCGAGGATCTTTTTGCCTCGTGTCGCCTATTATTTCTCAGTTGGTAAGGATATGCGTTGATGCTGGTCCCGTTAGTGAGGATGTTCGTTTGCGTTGGTCAGGATTTGCAATCCCGACCGCTGAGTTTTAGGATTTTCAATCCGTTTTTTACCATTACATCCCAACACCAAATAATTCCCAACAATCTTTTCAAGTCCCTACCATCCTTCCTGTCGTTTGCCCTCCCTCTTTGCAGCCTTTGTATTTAAAACTCACCTCACCCACCTTCAAATCTTCCTCTCCCCGCATAAAACACCCAAATTCACCCCTCGCAATTAACGCTTGCGCCTAAACAATTAATACCACCATCCATACAATTAACACAGTAACTAACACAATTAATATGTATATACTATCAGTTAACAACGTAATTAATATAATTAACACTGATAATATTACAATTAACAGTATAGTTTATAAAATTAATACTAAATTTGCCACAATTAATAGCAACAAAATAACAATTAATAAATAAAAAAATACAATTAGCACTAATTTCTATACAATTAATATAATCAGTTGCACAATTAACACCGTCACCATCGCAATTAACGCAATCACCAAATAAATAATTCACTAAATCAAAAATAAAATGGCCAACCGTTCCTACACCTCCAACCTCTTTATAAATGTGGCCCATCTCTGCGCATTAAAAAACATCGACCGCCCCTTAACCTTCCTGCGCAGTCATGGGTTCACCCACAACACCGCCACACAACTCGTCAATAATGAAGTAAAAGAAATCAACCTCGCCTACATCGAGAAACTATGTCTCATTTTCAATTGCACCCCCAATGATCTCTTCGATTATAAACCCACACAACCCATCGAACAACTAAAAAACAACCCCCTCACCACCCTCATCAAAACCCAGGTACCCGTAAACTTCAACGAGCTCGTCCGCAACCTCCCCTTAGATAAACTCAAAGAAATAGAAGAAGAAATCCGAAAAAGAAAAATATAAAACCGCATCCGCACCTTCTCACTCTCTCACCTTCTCACCTTCTCACCCTCACCCGCCCCGATTATTCTCCTATCTTTGCCGTCCTTAAAACAAAACCATGTCAAAATTCTTCAGACCCGGAAAGCCGGGCGGTAACAGCAGTAACGAAAAACGCGGTGACGGAAAACCGTTCAATAAAAAACCTTCCGGTCGCGGAAGCGATAAACCCACAAGCCGCAAAGAATTTGATGCCTGGAAAAATCGTTCCGATTCAGATGCGCCTAAAGATGAAAGTAAATCATCAGACAAACCTAAATCACGCTTTGGCGATAAACCGTTCAAAAAATCATTTGACAAGCCCGCAGGAAAAAGACCATTCAAGCGCGATGACGATAAAAGAAGTGGAGATTTCAAACCCAAAAGCGATAGACCTTTTTCACCGGGCAAAGAATCTGATCAGTGGAGAAAACGCGCTCCCCGCAAAGATGATGTTGAAGACTTTGGTGCAGCAGAAGACAAACCTTCAAAATCATCACCTTCTTTCGGTCGTCCTTACGATGCCAAAAAGAAATATCAAAGCAAGAAAAAATTCACCAAAGGCAACTTTGGACAGCAAGTTGAAAAAGCACCTTCCGATTTAATTCGTCTCAATAAATACCTTGCCAATGCAGGCGTATCATCAAGGCGCGAAGCAGATAAATTGATTGAAAGCGGAGTAGTAACAGTAAACGGAAAAGTAATTACCGAACTGGGCTATAAAATTTCTCCGGGCGATGAAGTAAAATTCGGTGGAGCTATTCTGCGCAAAGAAAAATCGGTTTACATTTTATTGAACAAACCCAAAGATTACATCACCACCAGTAAAGACCCGCAGGAACGCAGAACCGTGATGCACCTTATTGAAGGAGCCTGTAAAGAACGCGTTTACCCTGTAGGAAGATTAGATAGAATGACAACAGGTCTGCTGCTCTTCACCAACGATGGAGAAGTTGCAAAACGTCTTACGCATCCTTCACATGGCGCAAAAAAAATGTATCACGTTACGATTGACCAAAACCTGAGTTTGGCCGATATGAAAAGCATACAAAGTGGCATAGAACTGGAAGACGGAAAAGCCGAAGTAGATGCCATAGAATTTGTGGAAGGTGCCGGTCGTAAAGAAGTAGGCATTGAAATTCACAGTGGAAGAAACCGTATTGTCCGCAGAATTTTTGAGAAGCTCGGTTACAATGTTATTAAACTTGACCGCGTTACTTTTGCCGGACTTACCAAAAAAGATTTACAACGCGGATATTGGCGTCAGCTTTCTGAAAAGGAAGTTGGAATGTTGTTAATGGCGAAGTAAAAAATTACTGCAAGCTGCTGTCAAGCCAGGTTGCAATGTATTTCAGCACGTCTTCTTTTTCAGGCTCGTTATGCGTTTCGTGATAAAGTCCGTTCCACAGTTTGAATGTGCAATTCTCTTTTACTTTATCAGCAAATTGACGCGAGCCTTCGGGTGAAGTAAGTCTGTCTTCTGTTCCATGAAAAATAAGTAAAGGCAGTTTCATTTCAGCAGCGTGTTCCAGCGCCCAGTTCCCGGCAGCATAAGTTTCCACAAAAAAGCGCGCAGATATTTTATCATGAACCAAAGGGTCATTCACATATTTCTCCACTTCCTTTTTATCACGAGAAATTGCAGTTGCATCTAACTTGGTACTTTGTGTAAAGCCCGGGAAAATATTATTCACAAATCTTCCCAAAGTAACTTCAAACTTTGGTGGCTCAAACGCTAACTTCAACCAGGGCGATGATGCAATAACACCTGCAATCTCAGGTTTTCTGCGCAGTACATAATTCAAAACTACATTGCCGCCCATACTGTGTCCGTAAATAAATTTCTTACTTCCCGGAGCAATTTTTTCTGCTTGTTTTAATAAATCAGAAACACCATCCAGCAACAAATCATAAGAAGGAGTATGTCCGCGCTTTCCACCCGATTTTCCATGTCCTCTGTGGTCATAAGCAATCACCGAATACCCTGCATCAACCAGATATTTCGCAACGTGTGCATACCGTCCGCTGTGCTCGCCCATGCCGTGCACAATGCAAATAACAGCTTTCGGTTTTGCTTCGTTTAGCCAGCATTGTCCGTAAATTTCAACACCGTCAGATGCTGTCCATTTCAAGTCCTGATGTTTCATAGTTTGTGTTTTTGAGGAAGAACAAAAGTAGTTTTTCCTGCACATTATTCAGAATGAAAAATATCTACCTTTGGATGAAACAAAACCGTGTATGGAAATCCTGAAAAAAATTCTGAAGCTTATATTAATGTTTGTTGTGCTGGGCGTAATGTGGATAGCCGGCAATCTGCTTTTCGGAACCATCACCGATTTTAAACCTGAGAAAGAAATAAAACTTGCTGTGCGCGGAAAGGCAGTAGCGCAGCCCGACAGTATTTTTAGTTTCATTAACTGGAACATCGGTTACGGTGGGCTAGGAGAGAAGGCTGACTTCTTTTATGATGGCGGGAAAATGGTAGTTTCTGCCGAAGAAGATGTGGACAATTACCTCGCAGGTATTTACAATTTCGCGAAATCAAATGACAGTGTTGATTTTTTCTTTTTTCAGGAAGTGGATACGCTGGCGCGTAGAAGTTACCGGATCAATGAGCTATGGGGAATTTCAAAACAATTGCCGGATTATACCTACTCATTTGCTGTAAATTACGATGTAAAATTCGTTCCGGTTCCTTATACAAACCCAATGGGTAAAGTAGTTGCAGGACTTGCATCATTTTCAAAATTCCAACCAACAAGTGCAACGCGTTATGGCTACGACTCCAATTTCTCATGGCCTACCAGCATTTATTTTTTAGACAGATGTTTTTTGGTTCACCGCATAGCGCTTGCAAATGGAAAAGAATTTATTGCAATCAACACACATAATTCAGCATACGACAAAACAGGAGAATTGAAAAAAAGCGAAATGAATATGCTGAAAGAATTTGTGCTGAATGAGTTTGGAAAAGGAAATTATGTAGTTGTTGGTGGCGATTGGAATCAATGTGCGCCCGGATTTGATGCAAACACATTTTGGAAATCAGATGTTGATATTGCAGAAAATTCTAATGTGGATGCTGCGTTTATGCCTACAGGCTGGACATGGGCTTATGATAACACTGTGCCAACTAACCGCAGCTTGTTGTTTCCTTTGGACTTAGAAAAAACAGATAGAACAGTTATTGACTACTATCTTGTTTCTCCAAACCTTGAAGTATTGCAGCTTAAAAATATAGACATGCAATTCAAATTTTCTGATCATCAACCGGTGTTTCTTCAAGTGAAAATAAAGTAAGATGAATATCAACTACATCATTTTCGCTATTCCATTTTTTCTTCTCCTAATAGGCATTGAGGTGCTGGTAGATAAAAAGAAAAAAGGGAATGCATTTCGCTTAAATGATTCCATTGCTAATCTTAATATTGGAATTGGTGAGCAGGTGATTAGCGTGTTTACGCGAGCGTTTATGCTGATGCTATATGCATTTGTTTACAAATACCGTATTTACGAAATGCCTTCCAATCTCTTTACAGGATTGGTTTTACTCTTTGCTTTCGATTTTATTTTTTATTGGGCACATCGTTTTGGGCATGAAATAAATATAGGATGGGGTGGGCACATTGTTCATCATTCCAGTGAAGAATATAATCTCACTGTCGCCTTGCGTCAGCCCTGGTTTTTCTCTGCGATGACATTTTTCATGTTTCTGCCTTTAGCATTTCTTGGTTTCAAACCTGAGTTGCTTTTAATCGTTGCCGGCATTGATATTTTGTTCCAGTTCTGGATTCATACCAAATACATTGGCAAACTTGGTTTTGTGGAATTGTTTCTGAATACACCTTCACATCACCGCGTGCATCATGGAGTAAATCCGCAATACATTGATAAAAATTATGCAGGTATGTTTATCATCTGGGATCGCATGTTCGGAACATTTGAAGAAGAACAGGAAGAAGTGGTTTACGGAATTACTACACCGGTAAAAAGTTGGAATCCGGCATGGACAAACGTGCATTACTTTTTTGATTTGATAAAAATCGGAAATCCATTCCCCCACTTTAGCGATAAAGTAAAATTGTTTTTTAAACATCCAGGTTGGAAACCAGATGAATTTGGTGGAACGGAGTTCCCGCAGAAAGTAGGTAACAGCACGTGCAAGAAATTTGATTTTGTTTACAATCCCGCAATCAATAAATACGTGCTCGTGCAATTTTCTATTCTTACTGCAGTTGTAGTAACGTATCTTGCAGTTGAAAAAAAGATGTTGTTCTGGAAGAATTTCAGCGCTGCCACCTATTTAGTTCTTACCTTAACTATAATGGCAACATTATTTGAAAACAAGCGTTGGGCTTTCATCCTTGAAAATATTCGCTTGCTTGTTTTCCCCTTAATTATTTACCTGCTACCAATTAACTATTCACTTCAATTGGTGCTTACTCATATTGCATTTCTATCTTCCGTTGCGTTTTTTTTCTGGAATTCAAGATTGCAAAACCTTCAATTTGTAAAATCATAAAAGTCTATGAATAAAAAGTACATTCTTGCCTTAGACCAGGGCACAACCAGCTCAAGAGCTATTTTGTTTGACAAAGACTGCAACATCAAAAACGTTGCGCAGAAAGAATTTCAACAGATTTTTCCTCAATCGGGATGGGTGGAACACGACCCGATGGAGATATGGCAAACACAAATGGATACTGCTCGTGAGGTAATTAAATCCGCAGGGATTTGCATCAATGAAATTGCTGCAATCGGAATTACCAACCAGCGTGAGACCACCGTGGTGTGGGATAAAAAAACAGGTAAGCCTGTTTACAATGCCATCGTTTGGCAGGACAGAAGAACTGCTTCTATCTGCGATGCACTGAAGAAAAAAGGATTGGAAAAATATGTAAAAGAAAACACAGGTTTGGTGATTGATGCCTACTTCTCAGGCACCAAAATAAAATGGATTTTAGACAATGTAAAAGGGGCAAGACAAAAAGCAGAGAAAGGCGAATTGCTTTTCGGAACCATTGATACATGGCTGCTTTGGAACCTCACAGGAGGTAAAGTTCACGTTACGGATTATTCCAATGCCTCTCGCACCTTGGTTTATAACATCGTGAAAAAAGAGTGGGATAAAAAGCTGTTGAAAGAATTAGGAATTCCTGAATCGATGTTGCCAAAAGTAAAAGATTCATCTTGCGTTTATGGCGAAACAAAGTTGTTCGACAACATCGCCATTCCTGTTGCAGGTATTGCGGGCGACCAGCAGGCAGCTCTTTTCGGACAACATTGTTTTGAACCCGGCATGGCAAAAAATACTTACGGAACAGGTTGTTTTATGTTGATGAACACAGGCAGCAAAATGGTGAAATCAAAAAACGGATTGCTCACCACAATTTCCTGGGGAATAAATGGAAAAGTTGAATACGCTTTAGAAGGAAGCATTTTCATTGCAGGCGCAGCAATTCAATGGCTGCGTGACGGACTGAAAATTTTAGACTCTGCTCCTGATTCCGAATACTACGCCATGAAAGTAAAGGATACAGAAGGTGTGTATGTTGTTCCTGCATTTGCGGGACTGGGCGCACCGTATTGGGATATGTATGCACGCGGAGCAATTTTCGGTTTAACAAGAGGAAGTTCAAAATCACACATCATTCGTGCAACCTTAGAATCATTGGCATATCAGACACGCGATGTATTAAGCGCAATGGAAATTGATTCAAATGTAAAACTGAAAGAACTGAATGTGGATGGTGGTGCTTGTGCAAATAATCTGTTGATGCAATTCCAGGCTGATATACTTGGAGTGAAAGTAAATCGTCCGAAAGTGATTGAAACCACTGCACTTGGTGCAGCGTTGCTTGCCGGACTTGCTGTAGGTTTTTATCAGAAAGACAAACTGGCTAAGAGCAAAAAGCCTGATGCGGTTTTCACTCCAACAATGGAAAAAGCCAAACGCGAAAAGCTTTACAAAGGCTGGCAGAAAGCAGTGAAGCGCACGATGGATTGGGAGAAAGAGTAGGCAGTAAGCAGTCGGCAGACTGTCACCCTGAGCTTGTCGAAGGGTTACTCAAACGTATATTCCACCTGCTCGCAAACCGAAAAAGCTTCGTATTGTTCCCAATCTAACGAGTCTAAAAAAGTTGAGCCTGCTACTTTTGCCCCAAAGGTGTGAGCGCCTGTTGTAACTTCTAAAGTTTCCTTTGTCAGTTCTATGACATCGTACAGGTAAACACCGTCAAAATAGAATTGAATAGGTTCTATAGTTTGGTTGGTGATGATAAGCGTTGCAGTATTATTTTCCTCGCAAACTCTTTTTTCACAGGAGGAAAGAGTCGTCAGAAATAAAATGGGAATAAACAGGATTGCTCTATTCATAATAAGGCAACTAAAGTAACTATTCTGGTTTAAAAACAAAAAATCCCCTGCAATTGCAGAGGATTTCTGTTGACCTACTAGGGCTCGAACCTAGACTCTACTGAACCAAAATCAGTCGTGTTGCCAGTTACACCATAGGTCAGTTTCCCCGAAAAGGGAGTGCAAAAGTATAAAACAGAAAAGAAATACCAAATAATCTTACCTTCGCACCTCAATAAATTTTAAAATCAGTTCAAATGAAAAAACTTTTACTCCTTGCAGTTGGCTCTTTATCAGCATTTACAGGCTTTTCACAAATAGTTATTGAGGCTGTAGATTTTCCGGTAGCAGGCGATTCTATTTATCAGGGTATTGATACGCTTATTCCGTTGACAATTACTCCGGGTAGTGCAGGAGCTGACCAAAGCTGGGATTTTTCGCAGTTACGAACCAGACAAGGTAATACCATTCATTTTACTGACCCGACAACATTACCAAGCGGAAGCAATTTTCCGAACTCATTTCTGGCAGTAGAACAATTTGGAGGTTGGGCATTTGCTGACAGCAGCAATAATACCGTTGAAATTACCGGCTTTTCCGGTGACTTTACAGGTTTGGGAGCAGACATGGATATTCCTTTTCTTGACCCGCAAACCATTTTTATTTTTCCTGCTTCCTATTTAGATAGTTATAGTGATACCTCAATTATTTATGTTTCTATGGAAGCACCCCCGGCATTGGTTGCGCAATCTCCAATTCCTATTGACTCAATCCGTTTCAAACGTTATTCTGAAATTCAAAGCGAGATTGATGGTTGGGGAGATTTAATAACTCCGCTTGGAACTTACGAAGCATTGCGTCAGCGCAATGTTGAACATAACATTGACAGTATCTGGATTTATGCAACACTTTTAGGCGGATGGGGACTTCTTCCGGGACAATTAGTAGGTTTTGAAAATCCACGTGTAAGTGATATTCACCGCTACAATTACATTATTAAAGAAATCGGTTACTATGCCGTAAGTCTTACCACTAACCTGAATGACAGTATTGATCGTGCTACTTTCTTATCGAATGAATCACAATGCTGCTTTGGTGCAGGTGTTGAAGAAACAAACATTGCTGAAGCGTTTACGGTTTATCCTAACCCGGCAAGCAATGGCTTTTCTATCAGAATGGAAACAAACGACAAACTTGTTTATGCTGTTTTTGATGTAACAGGCAAACAGCTATTGGCAGGAAGTGTAAACAGTACTACAACGTTTGTAAACACTGCTGCTCTTGCTGATGGGCTTTACGTTTGCAAAGTTTTCACTGTTGACGGAAAACTTGCCGGCTCAAAGAAGATAAGCATTTCAGGTAATTAATCTGTTCATTAATATTCTCTGAAAGGATGAAACATCTTTTTCTTTTTAGCGGTCTTGGTGCCGATCATCGGGTTTTTCAATTCCTCGACCTGAGCGGTTTTCATGTAACGTATATCAAGTGGCTGGAGCCGCTTGCGCGCGAAACCATGCAAAATTATGCTGCTCGGCTTACCGCGCAAATTGATGCGGAGAACCCCGTGTTGGTGGGGCTTTCGTTTGGAGGTATGATGGCCATGGAAGTTGCCAAACACATTGCAACCGAAAAGATAGTGCTTATCTCTTCGGCAAAAACACAGAAAGAAATACCTCCTTATTTTCGTTTTGTAGGAAAACTGAAACTAAATAAACTTGCAGCTATGAGAGTTGCCAAGAAGCCCAATGCTCTTGCCTACCGCATGATGGGCGCCAAAACCGAATCGGAGAAAACCCTGATGAATACCATTCTCACCGAAACCGACCCCGTGTTTTTTAAATGGGCGATTGAGAAAGTAGTAACCTGGAATAACAAGATGTTGCATGAGAACGTTGTTCACATTCACGGAAAAAAAGATTTGCTCTTGCCGCATCGTTTTGTAAAAGCAGATTTCAGCATAACTAATGGAACGCACCTGATGACCATTCAACATGCAAAAGAAGTTTCGGAGATGCTCCGGAAAATTATCAGTTAGCTATATCGTCATTGCGAGGGTAAACGAAGCAATCTCACTATTAATAAAAGATTGCTTCGTCCGCCTGAGGCGGACTTGCAATGACGGGAACGGAAAGATTAATTCCTTCCCGCAATAATCTTCCTGCGCGAAATAATCCCGTCTGCAAAGTGCGCTTCAGCAATGTAAACCCCTTCGGTAAGATGGCCTGTAAAAATTTTCAGGTGCTCTTTGCTTTGCAGCACTAATCTTCCTGACATATCATACAAGCGCACCTCTTCAATTGTGTTTTTCTCCGAAGTGAAACTAACAAAGTCTTGTGCGGGGTTGGGGAATATCTTCAGGTCTGATGTCTTTCCGCTTTCTTCAACGCTGTTGAGGTTAGTGATGTAAACATGAAAGGTAAGCGAGTCGGCAGCACTGTTGGGATTAATAGCACGCGGCCAAACCACCACCACATTATCACCAATATTAAAGGTGTTATTGCTGATGCTGAAGGTGTAGGTAACCGGAATTAAACTGGTGTCGCCCGGAGTAAAACCTCCAACCTGCCCTACACCGAAAGACTGTGAAGTTCCGGGAACCATGCTGTCCACATAAAAGTCGAAATTGATAGTGCCTGAATACAAGCTGTTGCCAACATTGCGCAGCAGAAAACCAAACGAGTATTGTCCGTTTGCATTCAATGTATCGGGCAGGCCAACCACCTGATCGATGGAAAATGTTCCTGCAAACTGTGCCTGTGTTTTAGTGCTGAAAACGGCTGCAAGCAAGGCAGCCGATAAAAGAGAAACCAACTTTTTCATGCGTTCGTGTTTTAATTTTTACCAAATATAGGCAGCATTCGTTTATGTGCATAGCTAAAATCTGAATTTTCTTACACTTTCACGGGCTTGTTTTATTGCACTTTGCAGAATGTTAACTTTGCACAAAACCATAGCAGCATGGCAAAAGATAAAACAGCACAACCCAAGAAGAAACTATACAGCCGCCTGATCAATAAATACAGGATGGTAATCATGAACGTAGAGACGTTTGAAGAAAAGGCTTCGCTTACGCTTACACCAATGAATGTGATTACGGTGTTCGGTTCGGTGATTATTTTTCTGGTTACGCTTACCATCTATATTATTGCCTTCACGCCCCTGCGCGAATTTATTCCGGGCTACCCTGACGGAACTACACGCAAACTCTACCACCAGAATGTAATGAAAGCCGATTCGCTGCAAAAAGAACTGGACCTTAAAAATGTTTACATCAATAACCTGCGCCAAATCTTACTTGGTCAGGTGCCTATTGACAGCATTGGGATGAAACCCGACACGAGTTTAAAGAAACAGGAACTGAACATGAATATATCGGAAGAGGATTCAACGCTGAGGGCTGAGGTGGACCAGGAGAGCCGCTATAATCTTTCGCCTGCGCAACGCACAACTACCAGGCAGGACGGCACGATGAGCAGTATTTTTTTCTTTTCGCCTTTGAAAGGTATGATCTCGGAAAAGTATAACCCGATACAAAGCCATTTTGGGGTGGATATTGTTTCGCCCAGCAATGAGCCTATTAAAGCTGCACTGGACGGTACTATTCTTTTCTCGAGCTGGACTTCGGATACGGGGTATGTAATCGGTATACAGCATGAGAATAATCTGGTTTCTATGTATAAGCACAACTCTGCTTTGCTGAAAAAGACGGGTGCCTACGTGAAAGCCGGTGAAGTGATTGCCATAGTAGGCAATACAGGCGAACTGACTTCGGGGCCGCACCTGCATTTTGAACTCTGGCACAACGGGAAACCGGTGAACCCGCAAGAGTATATGGTGTTTTAGAGCCAATGTGAATGGTTTGATATGGATTGTAAATTATCCCCCCCCCACACAAAATAATTTCCCTACCTCCCCGTTATTCAATCATGCAATCTGTTAAATTTGTAACAGAGCTCCCTCATCCTTTTTCTTCAAACCTATGTCAAACCACAAAATCTTCCGCCTACTGGCTGCCGCAGTCGCATTGACTTTACTCATTGTTATAATTATAGGATACAATGCACGAACACGAGAAAATCAGCGCGTAAATCCTGAGTTCGCACCCTATATCTCCGCCTTCACTTCCGGATTAATCTCTTCCGAATCCTCCATCATCGTTCGCCTCGCCAGCGACTACGAACAAGCCGGTGCCCCCGGTGATGAAGTAAGCGAAGAGCTGTTTGACTTCTCGCCCGGCATCAGCGGCAAAACCTATTGGGACGATAAACGCACCCTCCGTTTCAAGCCCGATGCCCCTTTGCCTTCCGGTGTTGATTTTACCGCCAGCTTTTACATTTCAAAACTTTTGCAAATGCCCCAGGGCTTGGAAACCTTTGAGTTTTACTTCACCGTTATCGAACAAAGTGCGGGCTACTACCGCGATGGCTTTAAGCCCCTGAATAATGCCGACCTCCGTTGGTATAAAGCCTATGGGTTTATGTCCACTTCCGATGTAAGCGACAACGAAAGCTTTGAAAAGATATTCTCGGCAAAGCAGAACGGTAAAAATCTTTCCATCAAATGGACCCACAATGCCGACCGCAAAAAGCACGACTTTGTTATAGACAGCATTGAACGCACCGAAAATGAGCAGAAGATAATTGTTACCTGGGATGGCGCTGCTATGAACATCAAAGGCAAGGGCAGCGATACCGTTACCATTCCCGGCCTGAAAGATTTCCGTTTTGTAGAACATTATGTAGAGCAGAATGGCGAACAATACCTGCGCCTCCTCTTCTCCGACCCGCTGTTGTCTACCCAAAACTTAGATGGTCTCATCCGTTTCTCTGACGACAGTCCCCTGCGCTTTATTATTGAAGACAACGAAGCGCGTGTTTATCCTGCCTCCCGTTTGCGCGGTGTTAAAAACCTGATCATTGAACCCGGAATTAAGAACAGTGCCGATTATAAAACGCTGGTAAAAGATATTATTGAACTGCGTTTCGAAGAACTGAAACCCGCTGTGCGCTTGTTAGGGGAAGGTGTTATACTTCCCAACTCCAGCGGATTGATTTTCCCGTTTGAAGCGGTGAACCTCAGTGCCGTGGATGTAAAAGTAATCCGCATCTACGAAAATAACATTGCACAATTTCTGCAGGTAAATGGCCTTGACGGTACCAACCAGTTGAAACGTGTTGGCCGCACCGTGTTCAAAAAGAAAGTGGATTTAAAAACACTGAACAAAACCGATTACGGAAAGTGGAATGCCTTCTCGCTTGACCTTGCCGAGTTGATTGAAACCGAGCCGGGCGCTATCTATAAAATAGAACTGAGCTTCAAACAGGATTACTCGCTCTACACCTGCGAAGGTGATGAGAAGGTGAATAAGGAACTGCAACCTCTGGAAGAAGAGCAAGGCGAAGATGAAGACGATTATGCCGGTGATTATTATTACGATGATTACTACTATAACGACTACTACGAAGACGAGTATTATTATGAAGATGATTACAGTGGCGATTATGAATACAATCAGCGCGACAACCCTTGCAATGTTGCTTATTACAACAGCAGCAGAAAAGTAAGCCGCAACATTCTGGCTTCCGATCTGGGAATAATTGCCAAAGCCGGTTCTGCAAAAACCATGAGTTTTGCCATCACGGATTTGCGCACCACTAATCCGCTTCCGGGTATTACGCTGGAGGTTTACGATTTTCAGCAGCAGCTCATCACCTCCGTAAAAACCAACAACAATGGTACTGCCGATGTGGAAGTTGCCCGCAAACCTTTTCTGCTCATCGCGAAAAATGGTCGTCAGCGCGGCTATTTAAAACTGGATGATGGTTCATCCCTTTCACTCAGCAAGTTTGATATTTCGGGTCAGCCCGTGCAGAAAGGCCTGAAAGGATTTATCTACGGTGAGCGCGGTGTATGGCGCCCCGGCGATTCATTATACCTTGTGTTCATCCTCGAAGACAAAGAGAAAACCTTGCCTGCAAATCACCCTGTAACATTGGATTTAATCAACCCGCAGGGACAGATTGTGAAGCGCCTCACCCAATCAACCGGTGTGAATGGTATTTACAACCTGAGCACCGCCACCGATGCCACTGCACCGACAGGAACATGGACCGCCAACGTGCGCGTGGGTGGTGCCTTGTTCACGAAGAACCTGCGCGTGGAAGCCATCAAGCCTAACCGCTTAAAGGTTAAACTGGATTTCGGCACGGAAATGCTTTCGGTGGGCAAGCCCGAACAGGAAGGAACACTTTTGGTGAAATGGCTGCACGGTGCAACAGCGCGTAATCTCCGCGCATCGGTTGCCGTTACACTTACTGAGGCATCCACATCCTTTGAGAAATTCAAAGAATATGTTTTTACTGATCCCGGAAAAAGTTTCAGCTCCGAAGAGCAGATCATCTTTGATGCAAAGATCAATGAGAAAGGTGAAGCGAAAATAAAACCTGCTCTCACCTTGCATGATGCCGCTCCCGGAATGCTGAGAGCAAGCTTCGTGAACCGTGTGTTTGAAGAAGGCGGTGATTTCAGCATCGACCGCTTCTCTATTCCTTACTCACCGTATGAATGTTATGTTGGCGTGAAAGTTCCTGAGGGTGACAAGTTCCGCAACATGTTGTTTGTTGACTCAACACACACCGCCAACTTTGTTTCTCTTTCTCCCGAAGGAAAACCTTTGGGCAACCGCCAGGTACAGGTTGAAATTTACAAAGTGCAATGGAGTTGGTGGTGGGAGAGTGCCAACTATTATGGCTACTATGCCGGTAATTATAACAACAAGCTGTTTTACCGCGATACCATCACTACCGATGCAGCAGGAAAAGGGAAAGTCGACTTCAAAATTGATTATCCCGAGTGGGGAAGATTTATTATTCGTGTAAGAGATGTGAAAGGCGGGCACAGTGCCGGTAAAGACATTTATCTTGACTGGCCGGGCTGGGCAAGCCGCAGTTATGAGGATAACTCGGGCGCGAATATCCTTTCCTTCTCCTGCAATAAAGACAAATACAATGTAGGTGAACTGGCTACGATCACTATTCCAACAGGTGCAGAGGGCCGTGCACTGGTAAGTATTGAATCAGGAAAGAAAGTAGTGCAGATGAATTGGGTGGAGGCTAAGAAAGGCGAGACCACATTTCAGTTTAAGATTACACCGGAGATGGCTCCGAACGTGTATGCACATGTAACCTTGTTACAGCCGCACTCACAAACTGCAAATGATTTACCGATACGTATGTATGGTGTTATACCCATCTTTGTGGAAGACCCGAACACCATCCTGTATCCTGAAATGAGCATGCCGGAAGTACTGGCACCCGAACAGGATGTTACTATTAAAGTGAAAGAGAAGAACGGCAAAGCAATGACCTATACCATTGCCGTTGTGGACGAAGGCTTATTAGACTTAACCCGCTTTAAAACACCTGACCCCTGGAGTTCCTTCTACGCGCGTGAAGCCCTTGGAGTAAGAACATGGGATATGTATGATTTGGTGCTGGGTGCTTATGGCGGTAAGATAGAACAGGCGTTCGCCATCGGTGGTGACGAAGGTATCAACGGAAAAGGAAAAAACACGGCCAACCGTTTCAAGTCCGTGGTTAAATTCCTCGGCCCTTTTAAACTGGAGAAAGGTAAATCGGCTTCGCATACCTATAAGATGCCAAACTATGTCGGCTCGGTGCGCACCATGATCATTGCCGGACAAGATGGTGCTTACGGTACACAAGAGAAAACAACTCCCGTCCGCAAACCCTTGATGGTGCTGGCCACCTTGCCGCGTGTTGTCGGTCCGGGTGAGTCGGTAAAACTTCCGGTTACTGTTTTCGCTATGGAGAAAAACATTAAGAATGTGAAGGTGGAAGTTACCGTGAACGGGAAGTTCATTGTCAACGGAAGTAAGACGCAAACAGTAACCTTTGCTGAACCCGGTGATGAGGTAATTATGTTTGACCTGGACGTTGTTAAAACGGTGGGTGTGGGCAAAGTAAAAGTAGTTGCTACCAGTGGAAACGAACGTGCCGAATACAACATTGAGATAGAAGTGCGCAACCCGAATCCGAAACAGGTGGACTATGTGGAAGCCGCTGTTGAAGCCGGTAAAAAATGGGAAAGCGCGTATGCGCTTCCCGGTGTGGATGGCACCAACAAAGGCGCCATTGAATTCTCGAACATGCCCCCGCTTGACCTTGGCAGAAGGCTGCAGGATTTGATCGGATACCCGCACGGTTGCGTGGAGCAAACCACTTCTGCTGCGTTCCCTCAGTTATTTCTTTCGGATGTAATGGAACTGGATAACAGAGTAAAACCCAAGATCGAAGAAAACATCAAAGCGGCAATTCACCGTTTGAGAAGTTTCCAGTATTCCGATGGAGGTTTGAGCTACTGGCCAAACGGAACTGAGTCAAGCGACTGGGGAACTTCGTATGCCGGACACTTTTTATTGGAAGCCGAAGCAAAAGGTTATTCATGGCCCGAAGGAATGAAAGCTAAATGGAAGAGTTACCAGAGCAAAATTGCGCGGAACTGGTCGCCTGTTACTGATTCGCGTTCTGCTTATTATTACCGCTATGATGACAATGTGCAGGCTTACCGTCTCTATACATTGGCGCTTGCCAAAGCTCCTGAACTTTCGGCCATGAACCGTTTGCGCGAACGACCTGCGCTTTCGCAACAGGCACGTTGGAGACTGGCTGCTGCATACATTCTTGCAGGTCAACCCGAAGTGGCGAGACAGCTGGTGAAAGACCTGAACATCTATGTTCCTGACTATAACGAGATGTCCTACTCGTATGGAAGCGGAACACGTGATGAAGCAATGATCTTAGAAACGATGGTATTACTAAACCGCAGGATCGAAGCTATTCCGTTGATGAAAAAAATCTCTGCGGCATTGTCGGCACAGCGCTGGATGTCAACTCAGGAAACCTCTTACTGCCTGATCGCGATGAGCAAGTTCGCAGGAACAAACGGAACCTCTTCGCAGATGAAATACCAATATGTGTTGAACGGAACTTCTTCTGAGACCATCACTACCAAGCTTCCTGTTTCGCAGGTTGATATGAAGGTAAAAGGTGATGGCGGTGGAAAACTGAAAGTCGTTAACCAGGGTGAAGGTATCTTGTATGTGCGCATGACACTGGAAGGAATTCCGGCTGCGGGTAACGAGACATCAGCAGAGAACAATCTGAAGATGAACATTACCTATAAGAAAATTAATGGTGACGTGCTTGACATCAGCCGCCTTGAACAGGGAATAGATTTCATGGCAGAGGTGAGCATTACTAATCCGTCCATAACATCGTATTACCAAAACATGGCATTGTCGCAGGTATTTCCTTCGGGTTGGGAAATACACAATACCAGAATGGATGAAGCTGAAAATGTAAATCTCAAAGGCACGAACACTCCTACTTATCAGGACATACGTGACGACAGGGTTTACACTTATTTCAATGTGAACAGGGAAACAGTGGTAACGTATCGTGTGTTATTGAATGCTGCCTACCTTGGTGAGTTCTATCTTCCTGCACAAAGCTGTGAGGCCATGTATGATGGTCATATCAATGCGCGTAAGGCGGGTAAATGGGTGAAAGTTGTGAGGGCGGGTGAGCCGTTGTGAGATGCCTCAAAAAATATCGTTGGTATTTTCTTGCGCTAATCCTGCTGCTCGGAATTTGGTATTGGTTTTCACTACCCGAAAAGCTATTTGAGACTCCAACCTGCACGGTTATTAATGATCGGGAAGGAAACCTGCTCGGTGCAAAAATTGCAGATGATGGTCAGTGGCGTTTTCCTCATAATGATTCCGTTCCTGAAAAGTTCGGTGTTTGTCTTGTTGAGTTTGAGGACAAGCATTTTTACAAGCATCCGGGCATCAACCCTTTTTCCATGTTGCGTGCTGCATGGCAGAATATTACCACTCTGCACAGGGTGAGTGGTGGCAGTACACTTACCATGCAGGTAATACGGATCTCGCGCCCGGCAGGCTCACGGAATATTTTTCGCAAGGTGATTGAAATGATTCTGGCAACACGGATTGAACTGGCTTATTCTAAAGAGGAGATACTTTCGTTCTATGCTTCCAATGCGCCATTCGGTGGAAATGTGGTTGGACTCGATGCCGCTTCGTGGAGGTATTTCGGAAGAAATGCAACGGAACTTTCGTGGGCTGAAGCTGCTACGCTTGCCGTTTTGCCCAATGCGCCTTCATTGATTTATCCCGGAAAGAATCACGACAAGTTGTTGCAGAAAAGAAATCGTTTACTGAAACGCTTGCACGAGAAAGGTGTGATTGATAAAACAACTTATGAGCTTTCCTGCGAAGAGCCCTTGCCCGAAAAGCCGTTGGATATTCCGCAACGAGCACCTCATCTGCTCACACGATTTTTTAAGCAGAGCAAAGGGAAGAAAAGTAACACAACCATTGATGGTAATCTTCAACAACGTGTTTCCGAAAAAGTAAATAATCATTATTTGCAATTAAAACACAACGAGATCTACAATGCTGCTGTGTTGGTTATTGAAGTGGAAACAGGGAATGTGTTAGCCTATATCGGAAATACGGATTGTGATGCAGAGCATAACAACCAGGTTGATGTGGTCTCCGCTGCACGCAGTACAGGCAGCGTGATGAAACCCTTGCTGTTTGCCTCCATGCTGAATGACGGAGAACTACTTCCCGGCACTTTGATAGCCGACATTCCTACTCAAATAGCAGGTTATTCGCCAAAGAATTTTAGTCTTACTTATGAGGGAGCTGTTCCTGCAAAACAGGCACTTGCTAAATCACTTAATATTCCTGCAGTTCGCATGTTACGTGAACACGGTGTTGAAAAATTTCATTACCAGTTGAAGAAACTAGGAATGACAACATTAACAAAGGATGCACGGCATTACGGGCTCTCCATTATTCTGGGAGGAGCTGAAGCAACACTGTGGGAACTCACCGGAATTTATGCTTCGCTTTCGCGCACCTTAAATCATTATCCGGTTTTTCGCGGTGATGAGTTCAGGAAGTTGAGCCTCACCCCCAACCCCTCTCCAAAAGGAGAGGGGAGTGAGCATTCCCCTGTAAGCGCAGGAGCAATTTACCAGACCTATGAAGCAATGGCAGAAGTTAATCGTCCGGATATTGAAGCAGGGTGGAAAACATTTGCTTCTTCCGGTTTTATTGCTTGGAAGACAGGAACCAGTTTTGGGTTTCGTGATGGTTGGGCAATAGGAACAACTCCGGAATATGTTGTTGGAGTTTGGGTTGGAAATGCAGATGGAGAAGGTCGTCCGGGTTTGACAGGGATAGGAGCAGCAGCTCCTTTGATGTTTGATGTTTTTAGCTTGTTACCCGCAGGACAGAATTTTCTTCCGCCTTATGATGATCTGGAAAAAGTTGCTGTCTGCCACCAAAGCGGACATCGCGCGGGTTCATACTGCGAGGAAATTGATTCGGTGAGAATTACTTTATCCGGATTGAAAACAGAAGCTTGTCCGTACCATCGTCTGGTGCATCTGGATAAGAATAAGCGAGAGCGTGTAAACAGCAGTTGTTATGCAACCAACGATATGATTCATGCAAATTGGTTTGTGTTGCCGCCTGCAATGGAATGGTATTACAAATCAAAAAATCCGTCTTATAAAACCTTGCCTCCCATGCGTGCAAATTGCACAGACGAAAACCCAGTGAAAAATATGGAACTCATTTATCCGCACGAGAATATTATTGTTTACGTGCCTGTAAAACTTGACGGAAGCAGGAGTGAAGTCGTCTTTGAAGCTGCTCATCGCAGAAGTTCGGCAACAATTTTCTGGCATCTGGATAACACGTTTATTGTGCAAACAAAAAACATTCACCAAATCGGTTTGAATCCCGAAGAGGGAAAACACCTGCTCACGCTGGTTGATGAAAACGGAGAAACGATTTACAAAAGTTTTGAAGTGGTGAAGAAGTAGTGCAGGTCAATGCATTTTAAACGCTGCCTTATTTCCCATGACACGGCTGAAGAGTTGCTTCAATGCTTTCTTTAGTTCAAGGTCTTTTTCTCCGCGATTATTTTCCAATAACAAACTTCCGTCAGTCTGCTTTTTGATAATTATATAAAACGGAACAGCATTTGAAATGGACGTTTCATCTTCATTTCCGGTAGTGCCGAATTTTAAATTAACAAAGCGCAATTCATCACCCACTTTTTCAATAGCATAAAAGTTATTACTGAACCATTTCAGACGGTCAACTTCATACGTGTCTTTTATTTCTTCCAGTAATTCTTCGTGTCGGTAATAAAAAGCATAGTCAATTTTTTTATCTTCATCCAGCAGCGAATAATAACCAACGTAATAGCCCGAATCAACTTCGGCAACATTATACCAGAGCAGAATATTCAACGGAGTTACGCCCGTCATACAGTGTTCCGTTTTAATCCCTTTTTCTTCTAATGAATTCGAAAACACATGACTTGCATAGCCTTTATTCACCAATGAAAGCAACATATAAGCGCTGCTGAAAATTAAACCGAAATTATTACACTTTCTGCGTTTCGGATTTTCACGATTAATGAAAAGACAAGCAATAGTGCAGATCATCAGCGGAACGGTGTAAAAAAAATCAATAATGAAAATATTGTTAATGCCTGCTCTGTAATCGCTGAAAGGAAGAAATAATTGCGTTCCGTAAGTTGTGAATGTGTCTAGGATTGGATGTGTAACAATGCTCCAGAAAAAAAGCAATGTCCAACCTTTGAATCCGATTTTGTCTTTGTATAGTTTATTAATCAGCCACCCCAAGACAGGCGCCATCACAACTGCAAAAATGAGAGAATGTGAAATACCGCGATGCAATGTTATTTCTTTCAACGCACTACCCATGGTAAAGAAAACATCCAAGTCGGGAATAGTTCCTGCAATGCCGCCCCAAAGAATTGCTTTGTTGCCTGCCTTTTTTCCTAGTACGGCTTCACCTACTGCAGCGCCAAGAATAAATTGTGTTAGTGAATCCATATCTACTTTTTATTTTTCCAAAGTTCCCTAAGCTTGGCATATTTTAAAAATACTGCGTAACCCGAAATCATTGCAATCACAAAGCCGTAAAATCCATCTAAGAAACCGAGTTTGAGAAAATAATGTTTTGTAAACTTTACCTGTAAGGCATTGCTTAGTACAAGAAAATTTACTTTCTCACCTTTTTCAAAACGTGCTTTTGCACCAATGGTAGAAAAATAATCTACCTGTCTTACGTGCTCATCAATCGTATAAAAACTATAATGCAGAATATCGCCTTTCAAACGTGAAGTACCCTTGTCACCTTCAAACAATTCATATTTATCGTGCGGGTTGGTGCCGCGCCATTCTCCTTTTCGACTGTCCCACAAACGTAGTTTTTTATCGGGATACCAGCCGCTGTGCTTTATCCACTGTCCGCAATAATTGGTTATGCGATTGATGTAATAACCATTATGTGTCCAGTTATTTTTCACTTGCAGAATTGATTTTTTTAATTCTTCTGAAAGCGCTTCGTCTGCGTCAAGCGATAAAATGTGCGGGAATTGAGCAAATGTAATTGCACGGTTTTTCTGTTGAATGTGTCCGTCAAATGTGTGCTGAAAAAATCGCGCACCTTTTTGTTTGCAGATTTCTTCCGTTTTGTCAGTTGAAAAAGAATCCAGCACAACAATATCATCTGCAATTCCGGCAAGCGAATCTAAACAACGTGCAATGTTGCGCTCCTCGTTGTAAGTGATGATTACTGCCGAAAGTTTGTGCATTGTTAATAGCGTGGTTTGAAATCCATTCGCTGTTCAGTCATGCCCATGTTGGAAGTAGAACGGGAAAGCAATTTTCCATTGATGTCGCGAATTTCACAAGCCATATTTATGATCCTTCTGCCTTGGCGAATTACCTGTGATTTTGCAACCACCTTGCTTCCTAGTTTTACATTTCCCAGAAAATCAACCGATAAATTCACCGATACAAAATGAAATTCTTTATCCAAAGCTGCAACTGTCATTCCGATTACTTCGTCCATAATAGCAGCATGCATTCCACCGTGCAAATAGCCACCCGGGTTGGTCATTTGCTCCGTAACTTCAAATTCAACGGTCATTGAATCATCATTTACCTCGCGCACAATTCCTCCAAGCCATTTTGAAAGCGGAGGCGCAATTTCGGGTGGTTTACTGCCGATAATAGTTTTGAAATATGCTTTATAAAGATTGTCGCTCATTGTTAGCTTTGTAGTTTGAAAGGCGAAAATTAAAGAATTAAACCATGTCAGAACAATTAACAACACTTGATATTTCATCAACAAAAGAAGAAAAATACAAAAATCTGTTGCCTCAAATTGAAGCATTGATTTCAGGTGAACAGGATTTGGTTGCCAATCTTGCCAATATTTCTGCCACACTAAAACAATGTTTTGATTTTTTGTGGGTAGGGTTTTATCTGGTTAAAGAAAATGAGTTGGTTTTAGGTCCATTTCAAGGGCCGATTGCCTGCACACGAATTGCCTTCGGCAAAGGAGTTTGCGGAACTGCATGGAAAGAAAAGAAAACCATTGTGGTGGAAGATGTGGATAAATTCCCCGGACATATTGCCTGCAGCAGTGATTCTAAATCTGAAATTGTGGTTCCTGTTTTAATAAACGGAGAAGTGAAAATGGTGTTGGATGTAGACAGTTTCCAGCTTGCTTCATTCAATCAAACGGATGAGTTCTGGTTGGGTAAAATCTGTAGTCTGGTAGAAGCCAAACTCAGCTAAAATAATTCATAACTTTTCTGCTTCTTAATCGTATCAGTTTCGGCTTTTAAAAACGGGTATTGAAATTTACTCAAATAATGCAGGTGTTTTTAACGCTAATTGCTTAATTTTGTAGTGAAAATCAGGTTTTTAATGTTTAGAATATTATTTTCAGTTTTACTTCTTGCCTTAACATCGCTTTCGGCTTCCGCTCAATACATGATGGAAGCGAAGCAGCCTGATTTCTATTCCTTCTCTAAACAGGCTGAACAACGGCTTACAGAGGAAGCCACTAAATTGATTGCACCTGAATACCGCAATCACCCGGAATACGCTAAAAATCCTTACAACTCCCCTTGCGAAAACTGTACAGAACTGATTGACCGTAGAAAAATTGACGAACGTTATTTTGTGGAAAATGGAACAAACGGCCAGACGTTCTATCTTCAGAAATCGTACGGACCGCTGCACGTTCCAGATAATTTAGGCAATCTGGTAAGTCTTGATGCACGTTTAACCAGTGTTACTCCCGGAATTTTTACAGCAGAAAACCAACACTTTCCGGTAAAAATTGATGCTGTAAATCATTTTGCCTCCATTAAAACTCCAGGACATGAGTTTAAATTCAATACGGGTCTTGAGCTTTTACACAAAGAGACGGATGGAAACCTCACCTCGCTTGGTAATGCCAACTGGGCCAACTATTCATCAGGGGACGATGGTATAAAAGTATTTGATGTTTGGCCGGGAATTGACATGACCATTCAGGCTATGCAAGGACAGGTGAAAACCAATTTTATTGTAAAAGCAAGACTTCCCTTTACAGGCGGTTCGCTGATTGTAAAAGATAAACTGGATTATGCCGGTAATCTGAATGTAAATTGGACTCTTGCAACCCAAACGGGTGAAAATCTTTATGATGGCATCGCTTCATTTTATGATACTCAAGGTCAGGAATACTATACTATTGGCAGAGCTTTCGTGCGCGATGCTTCTGATGCCGATGAACCTTTCTTCCTAAGCTATCAACTAACTGACGAAAAAGAGTTTTCAATTTTTGTTCCGGTTGATTGGCTCAATGCAGAAAACAGAGTTTACCCTGTAACAATTGACCCGTTGGTTTCTGCGTCCAATACGCTTCCGCAAGCTTCGATTACAGGCTCCGGTGATGGATTAGGTTGGACAAATGGATGTCCTTATCCAATTACAGTTCCGGTTCCGGCAAATTGCACAGTTACTGATGTTCTTTGGACTTTTAATTATAATGCAATAGGAGCCTGTTTAAGAAATCAGGGTGCAGTAGACTTTCAGCTTGGAGCTTGTCGCAGTCCCGACCAGTCAGGATTTTACTGGTATTGTAACAACCCAACAGGCGGAGCATGCAATGGAAACAATATTTCAATCTTTACAGATGTTGATCCTTGCATACCCAATCCTCAATGTGCTTCTTACAACCTTTCGTTGTCGATGAATTTTTACAGGAATAATCCATCGGGAGGAAATACTTGTAATAATCTCTGTATAGCTTCGGGAAGCCCGTGGACGGTAACCATTCAGGGAAAAACTGTTGAAATTCCTACAATAACAGGTAATCAGACTATTTGTGTTGGCAACAGCGCAACTGTAACCGCCAGCGGAAATTTTGGGGTTCCTCCTTATACTTATGCTTGGAGCAACGGAGCTACAGGAACATCAATTTCCGTTACTCCTGCAACTACAACAACTTATACAGCAACTATTACCGATGCATGTAGTCAAACTGCTACTGCTTCTTCTACAGTAACGGTTACACAAAATGTTAATCCCGGTTTCACCATTACTCCTAATCCTGTTTGTGCCGGGCTACCTGTTGCGATAGCAGGCTTAGGGGCTGGTCCTTCCAGTGCTTATGATTGGTTGTTTCCAAGTTCAACAACACCTACGGTAAATAACAATAAAGTCCCTTCTGTTACCTACAATACTGCAGGTACTTATAATATTACGCTGAACTATGCACAAGGTGCTTGTATTTTTCCGTTGGTTCAAACAATTGATGTTACTCCTAATGGAGGTGCACCTTCTGTAACAGTTGCAGCAAATCCTGCGGGAGCAATTTGTGCCGGCACCAGTGTAACGTTTACGGCCACACCAACCAATGGAGGAGGAGCACCAACCTATCAATGGCAGGTGAACGGTGTAAATGCAGGAGCAGGCGGAGCAACATTTACAACATCAACATTAACTAACGGAGACGCTGTAACCGTAATTATGACTTCCAGTTCGACCTGCGTGTCGCCATCTACGGGAACTTCAACAGCTATTGTGATGATAGTAAATCCAGCGGTTGTTCCTTCGGTAACAATTGCAGCAAATCCGGCAGGAGCAATTTGTGCAGGTGCCAGTGTTACATTTACAGCTACACCAACCAACGGAGGCGGAGCACCAACCTATCAATGGCAGGTGAACGGTGTGAATGCCGGAGGTGGAGGTGCAACCTTTACATCCAACAGTTTAAACAATGGTGATGTGGTGCGTGTAATCATGACTTCCAACGCAAACTGTGTTTCGCCAACTACAGCAACATCCAATACGATTACAATTACGGTAAATCCGCCAGTAGTTCCATCGGTTTCTATCACTGCAAATCCTAACACTCCTGTTTGTCCTGGTACAAGTATTACGTTTACTGCAACACCAACCAACGGAGGAGGAGCACCAACATATCAATGGCAGGTGAATGGTGTGAATGCGGGAAGCGGAGGTGCAACGTTTACTACCAATACTTTAACTGATGGTGATGTGGTTCGTGTAATAATGACATCTAATGCAACCTGTGTTTCACCGACAACAGCCACCTCCAATACTATAACCGTTTCCATTTTGCCGGCATCTGTTCCGTCTGTAAGTATTTCAGCAAATCCTGCAGGACCAATTTGTGCAGGAACAAGCGTAACATTTACAGCAACACCTACCAATGGAGGTGGTGCGCCAACTTATCAATGGCAGGTAAACGGAACCAATGCAGGAACAGGCGCTACGTTTACTTCAACAACATTAAACAATAATGATGCGGTAACGGTGATTATGACTTCCAACGCAACCTGTGCTGCGCCACCAACTGCAACTTCAAACACAATAACAATAGTAGTTACAACCAATTTAGTTCCGGCAGTAAGTATTGCAGCAAATCCATCAGGGATTATATGTGCCGGAACAAGCGTAACATTTACAGCAACACCTACTAATGGAGGTAATGCACCAACGTATCAATGGACGGTGAATGGAACTAATTCAGGAACAGGGTCAACATTCACTTCTGCTTCCTTAAATAATACAGATGTTGTTGCGGTGACAATGACTTCAAATGCAACCTGCGTTTCTACACCCACAGCAAACTCAAATAACATTAATATGTTGGTGTTGCCGATTGTTGCTCCAACGGTTACTATTGCAGCAAATCCTGCAGGAGCAATCTGTGCAGGAGCAAGTGTTACGTTTACTGCAACTCCAACAAATGGTGGTGTGCCGACTTATCAATGGCAGGTAAATGGAGCTAATGCAGGAACAGGTTCAACATTCACTTCAACCACATTAAATAACGGAGATAACGTAACCGTTATAATGACTTCAACTGCAGCCTGTGTTTCGCCTACCACAGCAACATCAGCTGCAATCACCATGTCGGTTACGCCAACGGTTACGCCATCTGTAACAGTTGCAGTAGTTCCAACAGGACAAATCTGCACAGGAACCAGCGTAACATTTACGGCAACACCAACTAACGGAGGTGGAGCGCCAACCTATCAATGGCAGGTTAACGGAACCAATTCAGGAACAGGTGCAACGTTTACATCTGCTACACTGAATGATAACGATGTTGTTACCGTTACAATGACTTCCAATGCAACGTGTGCTTCACCGCCAACAGCTGGTTCAACCGCTATTACAATGGATGTAAGCACAACAGTAGTTCCTTCTATTTCTATTGCAGCCGCACCATCCAATATTATTTGCAGCGGAACCAACGTTACGTTTACACCAACCACAAGCGGAGGGGGTAATGGCCCAACCTACCAATGGACACTGAACGGAGTTAATGCCGGAACCAATCCAACTTTTTCATCATCAACATTCAACGACAACGATGTTATTGAAGTAGTGATGACTTCTGCCAGCACGTGTGCAAGTCCGCAAACGGCTACATCCAATCAGGTGGTGATGACGGTTGACCAAGTGGTTACTCCCTCTGTTACGATTGCAGATTTTCCAAGCGGAGCGCAGTGTGCAGGAACAAGCATTACCATTACGCCAACTCCTGTTAATGAAGGTAACAACCCGGTTTATGAATGGTTTATAAATGGTGTAAGTTCAGGAAACACTGCATTACTCACATCTTCTTCATTCAGTGATGGCGATGTGATTTCGGTTATTCTGACTTCTGATGCTGTTTGTGCAACACCAACTACCGCTGCATCCAACTCAATTACCATCGCCATTGATCAGGTTATTAATCCAAGCGTTACTGTTGCTGCTGTTCCTGCCGGAACAATCTGTTTCGGAGAGCAGGTAACATTTACAGCAACACCCAGCAGTGCGGGAGCAAATCCAACATATCAATGGACCGTGAACGGAGCCAACGCAGGAACGGGTGCTACCTTTTCATCGTCTTCATTAAATGATGGTGATGTGGTGGTGGTTACTCTTACTTCATCTTCGCCTTGCGCCAATCCGACTACAGCAGCGTCAACACCGATTTCAGCGGATGTAAATACATACGTTACACCAAGTGTAACCATTGTTGCATCGCCTTCAGGGCCGGTTTGCATAGGAGCAACGGTTACCTTTACTGCAAACGGAACTAATGGCGGTAGTGCAGCTGCTTATCAGTGGCAGATAAACGGAGTTAACGTAGGAACCGGAACAACTTTTTCTTCCAGTTCATTTAATGAAGGCGATGTTGTTTTTGTAGTACTTACTTCCAGCGAGCCTTGCACCAACGGAAATCCTGCTACATCCAACCAGATTGTTATGACACTTGCACAACCTATATTGGTGGTTGCTTCAAATGATACAACGGTTTGTTCAAGCACACCTATTTCTTTAGATGCACAGGCTACAGGTGGTGATGGAATTTACAGTTATACATGGGATAATGGTGCAGGAAACGGAAGTACAGTAAATGTTAATCCTCCGCAAACAACAACCTATTCGGTAACGGTAAGTGATCAATGTGGTTCAACTCCTGCAAGCGATGATGTTACGGTTACAGTAAATCAGCCGGTAGCAAGTTTTGGATTTACTCCCGAGTTACCCGATATGAATGACTCGGAAGTGCGTTTTGAAAACCAGTCGCAGGGAGGTGTGGATTATTTCTGGGATTTTGGTGACGGAACAACCAGTACGGATATGAATCCAGTACACAATTTTGGTTCGCCCGGTGATTATACTGTTACGCTAACGGTTACTTCTTCGGGTGACTGTGTTGAGACTACAACGTATATTATAACGGTTGAAGATGTAATGGCTTTTTGGGTGCCGAGTGCGTTTACTCCAAACGGTGACGGACTGAACGACACCTTTTTTATGAACGGCACAATGGATCATGCTTATGTGATGCGCATTTACAATCGCCTTGGCAACGAAATTTATTTTACGGATAATTCAGTGCCCTGGAATGGTGCTATATTCAATGTTGGCGATGTGGTGCCTAACGGAGTGTATGTCTATGAAATTGATTTAGACGATGCCGACTTCAAAGGAAAAACTCTTGTAGGAAGAGTTAACGTTATCAGAGACGGCAGGTAGTTCTGACCTCTATTTTTTCACGAATTTAGAAATCACATTTTTGTGATTGTTACTCATTTTCACGTAATAAATTCCCGGTGAAAAAGTATCAACTGAAATGGAGGAAGCATTTTTATAATCTGTATTCTGATAAACAATTTTACTTGTCAGGTCAAAAATAAACAGTTCTACCTTTCCTGTTAAATCAGTTTTCAGTGTAAGTGTATTTTCAACAGGATTTGGAAAAACTAAACCAGTTGCTGCTGTATTTTCTTCCACAGAAGTTGAGGTAATGCATTTAGGATTATTATTAAAAAACTGAAGGATTTCTGAATTGGCGCTGATGTCTTGTGTGGTAACGCCAATAATTAGTGAAGCTCCGGGCCAGGTATGTGCGCCACCATTGATTTTAAACGTTATCAGTTCGGTTGAAGCATCGCAGGTGGTATGATGGATTTTGGTAACCGTTGCACCGTCAAGCGGATCGGTGTCGGGTAAGTCTTGCGTAATTGCAGCACCCAAACACGAATTGCGAGCTGCCCAGAAATTGAAATTTTCATCAACGGAAGTAAAAGCCGTTGTTCCGTTGTAGGGAACTGTATTGTCTGCTGTCCCGTGAAGTTCCATTACTGCCACTGCACGGGTATTCTGGCAATAAAACATCATGCTGTCGGTCATGCTTCCGGTTACGGAAGCAACAGCAGCAATTTTATTCTCCAGCTCGCAGGCAAGGCGGTAACTCATAAAACCACCGTTACTCATTCCGGTTGAAAATACACGACAGGCATCAATGTTATAGCCTTCCGAAATGGTGTCGATCAACGCAGATAAAAATCCGACATCATCAACGCCTGAATAGTAAGGATTATTCCAACCACTATTCCATGCGTTGGCAATTCCGTTGGGATAAACCACAATGTAGCCTGCAGTATCAGCATCGGAATTAAAGCCTGTGTAAAGCATTTGTTGTGATGCATTAGAAGTATATCCGTGTAGATTTAAAATCAAAGGAGTTGGCTCTGATGCATTGTATCCGGGAGGTACGTGCAGAATGTAATCACGCAGAACACCGCCAAAAGTAAAACTGCCGTTTATGTTTTGTGCAGAAACAAATTGAGATGAAACAAGCGCAAGAATAAGTGTAAAAGTGTTCTTCATGGTTGGATTATTTAAGTCTAAAATTACAAAATGATTTCAGGTAAAATGGATTTAACCATATTTGCATGATTTTTTAAAAAGATAAAAATGATGAATAAAATCTCCCTTGCAATTAATGCAGTTCTGGTGGTAGCAGTTGGTGTACTTTATTATTTCCATTTCTCAGGCGAAAAGGATGAGGTGGTTACCGATGCTGATTTACTTGCCAACCGCGACAGCATTTCGCGCAACCTTACTATGGTGTATGTAAATATCGATAGCCTGCTAACCAATTATGAATATGTTGATGATGTAGAAAAACAACTGGAAGCAAAGCGAAATACTATGCTCTCGCAAATCAGCTCGAAATCAAGTCAGCTTGAAAGCACATTGGGCAGTAAAGCAGAAGCATTGCAACGTAAAGCACAGGAGTTTGAAGCAAAAGCAGAAGGGATGAGTCAGGCAATACAACAAATAAAAATGCAACAGTTGCAGGAAGAAGATCAGGCGTTGCAGCAACAAAGCATGGAAGCGCAACAATCCATCGGGCAACTAAAAGAGGAATTAGGTGCGCAGCTGATGCAGGAAGAAGCAAATCTTAACGAAGATGTGCAGCAGTTAATTACCGAGTATCTTGAAAAATATAACAAAGACCATAACTACACGTTTGTTCTTGCTAAAGGAACAGGAGCCGGGGTGTTACTGGCAAACGATGCTCTTGATATCACTTCCGAAATTCTTGCCGGACTGAACAAAGAATACGAAGAGAAAAAGGTTCAGGAGAAAAAGTAATCGGTAATCTGTAAACGGTAATCAGTGGCAATACTATCTTTTCTCCGCCTCATCCGTTTCCAAAATCTGGTAATAATGGCGCTCACTATGCTTCTGGTGAAGTGGTGCCTTATTGATACACTTCTTGGTTTTGAAAATATTGTTCCTGCATTTTCCAACCTTGGTTTTGCGCTGTTGGTGCTCTCTACATTACTTGTTGCAGCAGGCGGTTATGTAGTGAATGATTATTTGGATACTGATATTGATGCTGTCAATAAATCGGATAAAATCATTGTAGGAAATACGATTTCAAAAAATGCTGCGTGGAACAGTTATGTTGCTTTAAGTATTACAGGATTGCTTGCTGCTGCATTACCTGCCTGGGAAATAGGGAATGTAAATTATGTATTGATACAGGTTATTTCGGGCGGCTTGTTGTGGTTTTATTCGTATTCCTACAAACGACAAATACTGATTGGAAATCTTGTTGTATCAGGCCTTTCAGCTATTGTTGTTTTGCTTCCGGTTTATTACGAAGCAATGGCAGAAGAAAAAGTGTACCACACCATTTCTGTCAATTTGTTTTTTGTGAAAGCTTATTTTGCTTTTGCTTTTCTCACCACTTTTTCGCGTGAGCTGATTAAAGACATGGAAGATCTGGAAGGTGATAAAAGTGCAGGTTGTAAGACCTTTCCGATTGTTGCAGGTATTGTTCCCGCAAAGTTACTGGCTATTGTTTTTACATTAACGGTTATGGCTGCTGTTGGCTACATTCAATATTACCAATACGAAGCACAGGATTATATTTCCATGATTTATTTTTTAATTGCGGTGCAGTTGCCATCAGTATGGTTAGTGATTAAAACAGCCCGAGCAAAAGAGAAAAGTGATTTTCATTTTGCAAGCACACTTTCAAAAGTGGTGATGGTAGGAGGTATTTTGTCGATGCTGGTTTTTCGCCTCACCCTTCCCTCTCCAAAGGAGAGGGTTGATGAAACCGTTCCACAAATTATTGGAACAGAATTACCGAAAGAAGAAAAAGATGCTTCAGATAAATAAGAAAATCATCCTTGCATCCGCTTCTCCCCGCAGACAGCAATTGCTGAAAGAACTGGGTATTGATTTTACCGTAGAAGTAAAACCCGTAGATGAAACTGCTCCCAAAGAGCTGAAAGCACAGCAAATTCCACTTTACCTCTCGCAACTGAAAGCCGCAGAGTTTAAAAATACAATTGATGATAATACTGTTGTCATCACTGCCGATACCATCGTGTGGATTAATGAAAAAGAAATTGGCAAACCCAAAGATTATGCAGATGCGGTGAATATGCTGAAAACACTTTCGGGAAATATGCACGAGGTGTTTACGGGAGTTACACTCACTTCAAAAAATAAATCACACTCGTTTTTTGTTACCACAAAAGTGTTTTTTAAACCGCTTACCGAAAACGAAATCACATACTATTTAGACAACTTCAAACCTTTTGACAAAGCAGGTTCTTACGGTATTCAGGAGTGGCTCGGCTATATCGGCATTGAAAAAATCGAAGGCTCTTATTTCAATGTGATGGGTTTGCCGTTGAAGGAGTTGTATGAGGAGTTGGGGAAATTCTAGCACCACCTCATTTCAATTCACTTTTTTAAAACAAACGATGCCAGAATTTCTTCACCTGTTTTCTTAAAACGTTCAAAACTTTCTTCGCTGCAGGTTAGGGTAAGTATATATGCCTTGTTTTTTTTAACCCAATAATACTGTTCAAAGGTTAAAAGCAAATCATTCTGTTCGCCTGAATAAATTATTTTGTGAAACTCATTACCATTAGTCTTCACTCGCAGGCTTTCAATAACACTTGAGTTTTTTACCATTGTTTTTACTTGTGTTTCAGACAAAGTTGTAAAACCATTCAGGTCAAGATTGTAGGCCGATAAATCCTGTACTATCAGATTTATATTTTCTCTGAAAGCATCACTTTCAGAATCTAAAGGTGAAAACAAAAAGAAAGAAGCACCCATTTGTCCTGTTTTATCTGCAGTCCAATCAGCAGGATATTTTATGGAATAATCTTTTTCTTTTAATGTCTGCCAACCGGGTTGAGCAAACGTGTTTAAGGAAAATAACAGCAATGCAAGTAGTGTATTTTTCATTTTATTCTAATTTAAATTTAAAACCTGATATCCTTCACATTCAGCTGTACACTCGTTTTCCCGTTCCAGTTATTTTCTTCAATGGTGTAGCAAATAGTAAACGGCATTTTGCTGCTCAGGTTTTCAAAATGGTTTACCATATTAAAGGCAACAGCTTCAATAGTGTGATTATCATTATTGCTTTCACAAATACTCAGTTTTAGATGTTTTTCTTTCATTACAAACGGAGCCTTTTTGCACGAAAGATTTTTGGTCATAAACACCGGGTTCATGTTTCCCGGACCAAAGGGTGCAAACTGTTTCAGTATGCGCAAAAACTTTTCGTTGATGGTATCTAACTTAAGTTCATCATCAATTTCAATGCAGGGCAAAAGCATATCTTCGGTGATGGTTTTTGAAACAACCTGTTCAAAGCGTTCCGAAAAAGCAGCCACATTCTCCACTTTCATTTTCAATCCTGCTGCATATTTATGCCCGCCAAATTGTTCTAATAAATCGCTGCATGCTTCTATGGCTTCATACACATTGTAATCGCGTACCGAGCGTGCCGAGCCTGTTGCATAACCATCTTCCACTGCCAGAATAATAGTAGGCTTGTAATACGTCTCAATCAGGCGCGAAGCAACAATACCTACAACGCCTTTGTGCCAAGTTTCGTGAAACAAAACCGTTGATTTGCGTTTTTGTAACACCTTGCTCTCAGCTACCATCCTCAGCGCATGTTCGGTAATGTCTTTATCTAAAACCTGCCGTTCCGTATTCGTTTGATTAATGCCCAGCGCCATGGCACCATGATTATCTTTTGCAGAAGAAATCAATAACTCAACAGCCTGCTTTCCGCTGGCAATACGCCCTGCGGCATTTATGCGTGGAGCAATGATAAACACAACATCGCTAATCGTAAGTTCACGTTTCAGGTTGTTGAGTTCAATAATGGACTTCAATCCGTTGCTGGGATTTTCGTTCAGTTTTTTTAAACCGTAATAAGTAAGCACACGGTTTTCATCGGTAATGCTTACAATGTCGGCAGCAATACTAACCGCAACTAAATCAATGTATTTTTCAATTTCCGTGAACGCAATGTTATTTTTCTGTGCATATGCCTGTGCCAACTTAAAACCAATTCCGCAACCACTTAATTCTTTAAAAGGATAATTGCAGTCAGGTTGCTTGGGGTCAAGCACAGCAGCAGCACCAGGAGTTTCTTCTCCGGGTAAGTGATGGTCGCAAATGATAAAGTCAATTCCCTTCTCGGTCGCGTATTTCACTTTATCATTAGAGCGTATTCCACAATCAAGAGCAACGATGAGCGAAAAATTATTTGCCTCTGCAAAGTCAATTCCTGCAAACGAAATACCGTAACCTTCTTTGTAGCGGTCGGGAATATAGTAATCGGTATGGGTATAAAATGTGGAAAGAAAGGTGTAGAAGAATGCAACAGCAGTTGTTCCATCCACATCGTAATCGCCATACACTAAAATGTTTTCTCCCGAAGCAATGGCTTGTTCCAATCGTGCTACTGCCTTATCCATATCCTTCATCAGAAAAGGATTGTGCAGGTCACTAAACTCAGGACGAAAGAAATGTCTGGCTTCGTCAAACGTTCTTACACCGCGCTGTACAAGCAGAGAGGCAAGTTTGCTGTCAACATTTAATGATGTTGCAAGCGAACTGACAATTTTAGAATCAGGTTTTGGTTTTGTGAGCCAGCGCTTTTCCACTAGAATAATCTTATTGAATTGAAAAACACTTCGAAAACACTTCGACAAGCTCAGTGTGACTGTCAGGCTGAGCCTGTCGAAGCCTTTGGCAACAAATTAAACGGTCATAATTTCCTTTTCTTTCGACTCAAGATGCGCATCCGTTTTAGCCGTATACGAGTTGGTAAGGTTCTGAACTTTTTCTTCAGCGCCTTTACCCATATCTTCGGGCATGCCTTGTTTTACTAAGCCTTTGATATATTCATTCGCATCTTTACGTGCGCTGCGGATACTTACTTTGCAATGTTCCATCTCCGTTCTTGCCACTTTCACCAAACCTCTTCTGCGTTCTTCGGTCAGTGGCGGAATATTGATGCGGATAACAGCACCATCGTTAGAAGGAGTAAATCCAAGATTAGCATCCAGAATAGCTTTCTCAATATCTTTCAGCAATGATTTTTCAAACGGCTGAATAACTAACGTCTTAGGGTCAGGAGTATTGATACCCGACACATTTTTCAAGGGTGACATGGTTCCGTAATACGGCACTTGAATACCATCCAGCATAAACGGATTTGCTTTACCTGCTCTGATTTTTGTTAATTCAGATTCAAAGTGGTTAATCGCATTTTGCATTTCTTCTTCGGCTGTGGCAATCGCCAATTCTAATTCTTCGTCCATAGTGTTTTTAGTTAAGAGGCACGAATATAGGAAAAGAGTCAATAAACCATAGTCAGATGGCTATTGTTTTCTATGAACTATGGACTAAATAACTACGGACTCTTTTCCTACCTTCGCCCGCTAAATCAAAAAAGGACATGAATAAAATCCTATCTCTTATTATCTTAATTGCAGTTCTGTTTTTCAGCGCCTGCAAACCCAAAGAAAAACTTTCAGATTCAAATTCTGAAAGCGATACCACAGCTATTGACATGGAAGAGTGGTTGAAAAACTATGAAGATGTAATGGACAAGAGTGCTTACCGCGCTTCAAATAAACGCATCAATGATTTGCTGCATACCAGACTGGAAGTAAATTTTAATTGGGAAAAACAACAGCTCAATGGCAAGGCA
>CANKAM010000030.1 GCA_947479755.1 Bacteroidota bacterium | reverse complement strand
GAATGGGAAGGAGAAAAGTTTTACATGGATGATGATGCGAAAGGTGAATGTTTCCGTGTTTACAAATCTGTCTTTGATTCCTATGACGACCATTCTCAATTTTTAAAAACACGCAGTCGCTATGAAAATCTTTTCAAGTTAGAAAGAACTGATTACAAAGGCTGGGCGCAGGGTTTGAAAGATGCGGGTTATGCCACTAATCCAAAATATCCTGAGCTGCTGATTAAAATAATTGAAGAAAATCAATTGCATCAATATGACCTGTTGACGGAAGTGCCAAAAGATTTTAACAAAACGATTGTAAAAGAAAACACTGTAAAAGCAGATGCAACAACACTTGCATCTGCCGGAAAAATATTACTCCATAACCGTATAAAATATATTACGGTACAGCCGGGTGATACTTACTTTTCAATCTGCAAAAAATACGAAATGATGCTGTGGCAGATTTATAAATACAACGATATAAATAAAGATGAAGGCTTAAACCCGGGACAAAAAATTTACCTGCAACCAAAGCGTTACAATGGAGATGAAGGGTTTCATATTGTTAAAGAAGGTGAAACCATGCGTGATATTTCTCAGCAGCATGGCATACGTTTGAAAACACTTTACAAAAAGAACAACATGGTTGTTGGCACACAACCAAAGGTTGGGGAGAAACTGAACTTGAAAAATAAGAAGAAGTAAGTTTTCTTCTATTTAATATAGCCCAACCCTTCCAACGCACTTGCATCTGAAGGTGAGGCCCACAACACTTTCTGAAATAAAATTTTTGCCTCACGGGTTTTACCCAATTTGAAATTTGACCAGGCAAGCATCAGCAAAGAATTATAATCAAACGGATAAAGGTTCACTACTTTTTCAAAATTGGTAAAAGCTTTCATGTAATCTTCTGCACCATAATAAATCAAGCCGAGGCGGTATAATGCAGTGGTATTGTTCGCATCAATTTTTAGAATATCTACGTATTGCTTTTTCACCTGTTCCCAGTTTCCAAGTGCAGCAGCAGGATATATGTAACCGAATTTCGCTTCAACGGAATACGGTTTCAAGTTCATTGCAGTTTGGTAATACGTTTGTGATTCGGTGAACAAACCGCCCATGTAATGCAACCAACCGAGGCGCAGATTAATTTCATAATTATCGGCTGCATAAACCTCTTTTATGTTCTGAATTGCTTTGGTGTATTCAGCAGCCGTTTCATTCGTGTAACTGTTTTTAAACGCTAAAGCAATTTTGTCGTTGTCCTGTGCTTTAGATGTTAGAAGTAAGATGTTAGAAGTAAGAAGTAAGAATAATAGCTTTTTCATAATTTGATTTTTAGTCCGAAAATAATTGAGTTAAAAGTATAGGAAACATTCGTGGCGTTTTCATCTTTGTCTTCATGTTGATAAAATCCATAAAGCGAAACTGATTTTGAGATGGGCGAAGTTAATAATATTGAATATCGGTAGTTATTGGGGTCAAGACTATTGTTGGCAGGGAAAGTCGCTTCAGATTGCAATTGCACTTGCTCATTACCATATGCATATTCGCCAGTAAGCCATAAATATTTAAGCAATTTAAAATTGATTGTTTCTTTAAAAACAGTTTGATATGCTGACATTTTTCGTGTGTGGTAAACTGCAGTAGTTGTAGCGCTGAACACATTACTTCCGAATGGATACAGCGTCAGATAACCTCCAAATTGTCCTGCTTTTATCCCATCAAAATTATTGTAGCTTGCCATTGCGCCCAAATCAAAAACTCTGAAACTCCGCTGTAATACTAATGAAAAAGCCTGTTCATTTGATTTGCTTGCTCTTGCCAGCGGACGTGGCGGACTAATGGGAATTTCAGTTTGTTGACTTTTATTAATCCAAAACAAATGAACCGAAGGGCATAGTTTCCAGTTTACACCCAACTGAATCCATGCGCCCAAATAGTAGTTTGACTGTTTTATTTGCTGGTAGTGTTTGTATTGACCAAGAAATGAAAACGCATGATACAAAGTAATACTTCTTCCAAGGCTGTGACGCAAACCAAGATTGAAATAATTGATATTGCCAAGTGGTTCTTTTTTGTTACAGAATTTCACTCCGCCTTCGGCATAAATAAAACCCATTTTATTATAGCCGAGTGTGTCTGTTTCTTTTCTTATGCTTTCTGATTTCCCGCTGAGGTAGCGCGATGCCGTTGTATTTGTTGAATTCAGCAAACTGTAATACAAACTGTTTTTTGCGTAGCTATCGGCTGAATTATAGTTCAATGCTTTTTGAAAAGTGAAGGCTGCGCTACGGTATTTTTTCTTTTCATACAAAGCTGCACCAAGTCGCGCCTGCAAGTAATAATAATTTATTCCGGCTTTGTTTGCTGCGCGTAAATAATCAATGAGTGAATCCCATTTTTGTTCTGAATAAAGTTTATAGCTGCGGCTTTCAACTTCACTGAACGTGAGTTGCGACTGTGCTTTTGCGGAATTTATTATTTGCAAAAAAAATACGACAACCAAAATTAAACGCATACCGCTTCCCTTTTCTTTCCTTTCTCGGTAATGGTGAATGATGAAATTTTATTTATGCCCAACATCAATTCAAACTTAATTTTCCTATTCTCCATTCCGTATGCTGAGACTTCGGCAACTGAACTTAGTTTAATCTGCTGCGGATGATTTAAATCATCAACCGAAACAAAACGTGAAACATATTTCGTCTTAAGAAAAATGTAAAACGGTGCAATAAAATCCTGAAAGAATTTTGCCGGGCCGGAATAAAAACCTTCCACAGGAAGCAAATCATTCACTTCTAAATTCTGGTAATAACCGAGTAGAATTTTATGTGCACCGAGATAAAAATAATAGAGCAATGATTTTTTATCGCCATAAAATTCGGTGAAGTAATGCAGTGTGTCATTATTGACGAAATAGGCTGCTGAGTTGGTTTTCCGGCAATAAATATAGGCTTGATTATACGCACTGGTAAAAATTTCCCACTCAAAATTTTTACCTTCAAAATTCCATGCAATACTTTTTCCGGGGATAAAATAAAATGCATCTTTCAGCAGCTTTGTTCCGGCAACACGCGAAATTGTTTCTCCTTCCTTAGGATAATCAAAAGAGTGAAAATCATAACCATCATTCTTTTTACTAACGTAATAGCTGATTGGATATTTAATGGTTTTTGAAGCAACGAAAGGTGTAACCTGCAATTGAAAATGAATATGCGGTTCGGGTGAACGACCACTGTTTCCGCAGGTTGCAAGCACATCACCTTTATACACATAATCGCCCTCCTTTACTTTAAAACTTCCTTTTTTTATGTGATTCAGTTTGCTGTAAAGATCTTCACCATGTTTAATAATAATAGTGTTTCCCCAATTATGCTCAAGGTCAACTCCACCGATAGTATTGTCATCAATAGTATCTTCAATCTTGATTACATAACCTGCCTGTGGTGATAAAACAGGTAGATTATAACAATAAAAATCGGTGACATTTGTTCCAGGAGAACGCCATGTTTTATCCTGTTCATCAGTCACCACAAAATCCCATGCTTCTTTCCAATCGCCTTTGTGTGTTATGTTTCCGCTGTGTCCCTGTGAAACTTTCCATTCACCAAAAAACGGAAGATGAATGTGATAATAGGTTTGATTATAGTAGCGCTCTTTGCGATATAAAAAACTGTAAAGATTTTTTTCCGGAGAAAAAAATTGTTCCTGCACAAGGTATGGTCCGTAGTTTACATAACGCAATTGCAACACATACAAAACTAACATCACAATTATGTTAAAGGGCAATGAATACGTTGGCAACTGATACATTCCTAAAACATATGCACAAGCGCCAATCAACAATGCAATCAATGGAATGGAAAGTAATACCGCCAGAAAAGAACGCGGTGAAGGGATGAGAAAAAAACCACCCAGTGCAATAGCAGAAAGAATAAAATTAAAGCCGATATAACTGTATTGCAGCTGTGTAAGATCTGCTCCGGTAATTTTGTAATATGCATAGCCTGTTGCAAAACCAACAATGGAAAGCACCAATGAGATGCGTGAGAAAATCAACATGCCGACAAAAATTAAAACTCCTGCAATCAGGTTGTATTGAAAGAAAATTGCTCCCAATGATTTCAGGTATACATCCATATATTGCGGAATTGGCGGGTCATTCAGGAAGTTGTAAAACCCCACAAGATTTTCACCCCCAAGAAACCAGAGTTCATTAATGGTATAAATTCCGCGCTCGCTTAATTCAAGTGAAGAGTAAGTTCGTGTGGTGAGTAACACCGTCCAGATGCAAATGAGAAAAGGAAAGCTCATAAACGGCACTCCATACTTTGAAGCCCAAGCAAGAAAAGCTACTGTCAACAACAAAGTGAACAACGAAGCCATGCATAAAATCAAAATTGATTCAGCGCTGAGTTTGAAATAAACTCCTAACACCATTCCTATCATGGCAGAGTTAAAACCATACACTCCGTTGCGGATATTATCAGGACTTAAGCCGATGTAATAGGCAAACAAGTTGCTGACTACCACCGCGACAATTCCACCCAGACCTGCATACGGGTCAATGAAAGAAGTGAGAATTAACAGCAGCGCAAACCACTTGTTATTGCTGAAAAATATCTGCGAATAACTGTTGATTACTCCGGAGAAAAAAAGCTCTAAGGATTTGCGGAAGTTCATATAAGTTAATAAGCCCTTCGACTACGCTCAGGGTGACAAAACAAGTAAACGCAAACGTAGCAATTACAACTTAAACTCTTTCAGATATCCAGGCATTTCTTCACTGGCATCAATGTTTGAAAGTGTTTCACGTTTGCGGATAAGATGCGCTTTACCTTGCAGGTCAACCATTACTACCGCAGGTCGCAGCGAAATAAACTGCATCCATTGTGTCATGTTGTAAGCCCCTACTGTATGCACTACCACATGGTCACCTTTTTTCATTGGCGGCAGTGTTACATTTTCGCGCACGACATCAATGTTCATGCACAGCGGTCCATACATCACCGAGTTTTCGGTGTAGTGACTGAACTCCTGCGCAGGTGTTATTTTATGGTCGTACCAGAAAGCAGTGAACAAAATATTCACGCCAAAATCCATGATGGTTGCTTTGCGCCCATCCGACAAACGTTTGTTTGAAATAACGGTTCCCAGCAAATATCCTGCTTCATCAATCAAGGCTCTTCCTGTTTCCAAATACAGTGTTGGTAATTCTTCTTCCAGAAAACCCGCATTTAAAATAGAAGTGGTGATTGCTTCTGCATAATCATCAATCGGTGGTGTGGTATCAGTTCCGGGAAGGAATGAACCTTTCAATGTATTTTTAGAAGCAAAACCTCCACCCATGTCTAAATACTGAATGGTCTTTCCGTATTTCTTGCGGATAGCTAAAGCCAGTTCAGAAAGTTTTGCTGCTGCCACTCCGTAGGCACTTGGCGCAAGCATAAATGTTCCGATGTGACAGTGCAGCCCAACCAAATCCATTTTATCGGTGAGGACAATTTTGTTGATGGCATCCCATGCCTGTCCGTTCTCGTAGTTGAAACCAAAACGGTCCCACATCGGGTAAATGCCGGTATCCATGTTTACACGAATGGCAACTTTCGGACGTTTTTTTATTTCATTGGTTAATTCAATGATGGTGTAGAGTTCATCAAGGTGGTCGATGTGAATGAGTGAACTGTTTTCAATGGCCAGTTTTAATTCCTCCACAGTTTTGTCGGGACCATTGAAAATGATTTTGTTACCGGGAACACCACTTTTCAGTGCTTTGTTGTATTCAAATCCTGAAACCACTTCTGACCATGAGCCCAGTTGGTGATAAACGTTGCATACAGCAGCGATGTAATTGGTTTTGTAGCTCCATGCAAACTGCACTTTCGGGTAACGGGTTTTGAAAGCGCGGTTGGCATCGTTGAATTTATCACGGATAGTTTTTTCTGAAATAACAAAGAGCGGAGAGCCAAATTCTTTCATAAGGGCTTCCACTTTTGCTCCATCAATTTCGGTGTGAGGGCGGTATTCGGTGCGTGTTCCGAATTTATTCATTGTGCCGGTGTTCAGTTTCTGAATCAGCGGACGTTCGTATTGCAGCTTAGCCATATATTGTCTTTTATATAAAAGTTATAATTCTCCTAAAGTTGATATTTTTTCAAATTCATCCAGTCCTACTATCATATCCCATGAGTAGCGGATAAACATTTTGCCTACTTCGTATTTCGTCATGGGTTTGACTGTGTCACCGAGCGCAAGTTTAACGTATGCCTCTGGTTGATTTTGTCCGCAACCAACAGTTAGATAAACCCAAGCCGGAAAACGGGGATTGATTTCGAGCAGGTAATATTCGTCATCACTGGTTTTTATGTATTCCAGTTCTAAACCTCCGCGCCATTTGGTAGCTGCTAAAAGTTTTTTGGTTTCTTCTAATAATTTTTCATCGTCAAGGGCAATTCCTGCCCATGCTTTTCCTTTGTCGGTGATGTATTGCTTGCGCATGGGAACGGCACCAATGGTATTTCCTTCTCCGTCACCGATGGCGCATACATTCACTTCCGCGCCATGCACAAATTGCTGGATGATGATGGGCAGTCCCCACTTCGCGCTTATTTTATTGAAGTGCGTTGCCACCTGATCGGGATTGTAGGCAATGGCTGCTTCGTAAAATTTACCTTTCACTACCATGGGGTAGGTGAACTCTTTGTTGAGCGAGGGAATTTCGGCAGTGCTGAAAATCATTTTGCTCATGGGAACACTGATGCCATTCTTTATTCCGTATTCGTTAAGGTTTGATTTGTGTCGCGCCTCAAACTGATCCATGGTGGGAAGAAAGGTGTGGATATTCAGTTCGCTTTTCAGCTTATCGGCCATTTTGATGAAGTTATAAAGCTCTGCATCAAAGTTAGGGAACAGCACATCTATCTTTTCTACCGAAGTAATGTATTCCAGCCGCTCGTAAATATTATCAATTCCCGCAGAGGGAAATGGTATCTGGTAGGTTTTATCCACTATCTCGTGCATATATATACCCGGCTCCAGGGTTTCGTAGCTGAGACCGATGATGCGCACATCATAGTCCGCACTTTCGAGCAGGGCACGGATAACCGCAACCCCCGGACCGGGACTGTCAATGGCGTTTAACCCGGTAACCGCCACTGTTATTTTTCTGCGTTTACCCTTTTTGTTTTTCACGGGGGGCTGCGCTATTAAAGTTGTCGGTTCCATGTTAGTTAGCTTTTTCTGTTTCTGCGCTCAGCTTATTTGCTTCCAGCATTTTTAAAAAATCATAGAAGTCTTTTTCAACGGTTGCTTCATCAATTGCATAGAGGTTAAGAATGTGCTTTTTTATTTCGGCAGCCGGTTTTTCGTCTTTCAGCAGTTTTATGATTTCCAAACCGATGGGGTTTACAGAAAAACTATCACCGGTTGATGGGTTGAAGATGAAGCCTGAATCGCTGATTGCTATATTTTTTTTGATTTTCATGGTTTCTATTTTTTGGTCTCGCCTGAGACGGGAGAGGGTTAGCATTGAATTAACGACACAAATGTCGCTTCATCAAGTTGTAAAACCGTTATAGAATTTTGAAAATATGTTATAAAATTAGGAGAGGTTGGGAAAACATAATCTTTTACCTTTGGCGCCAAACCATATAAAATCATGAAACAACTATCCCTTCTCCTTATCTGCATTATAGCCACCACCAACCTTTTTGCCCAAAAAGTATTTGAAGGGCATATCAATTATTCGTTTAAAATAATGGGCGAGGGTATGGATGCCTATGCATCTATGATGCCGACCTCCATGGATTTATATTCAAGCAAAAAAGGCACGATGATTAAAATCAACGGGGGGATGATGGAAGCTATGATGGGAGAGGTGCTATCTACACCTAAAGAATCATACATGATAAAACACAGCGAGCAGACCGCTTACATCTATAAATCCGATGCTGCTGAAAAGGACGATAGTCCGGTTGTGGTAAAAGAAGATGAAGTTTTAACCATCAACGGTTTGAGTTGCCAGAAATATAAAGTAACCACAACAACTGCACAGGGTGAACAAACCTCTTATGTCTGGCTTAATTCAGATTACACTCTTCCTGTAATGAAAGGTAAAGGTAATGATGGCTTGATGGCTACAGGGGTTCCGGGGGTTCCGGGTATTGCACTGAAAACTATGACAAGCACAGGCCCTATGACCTTAGTGCTTTCAGCTACCGAATTTAAAACCGGGAAACAGGATAAAAAATACTTTACAATTCCAAAAGGGTATGCCAAGAAAGATTATGAGCCCGGTGCAATGGGATTTTAATTGGTAAATCAGCCTGTATTTTTACCTTTGCTGCCCTTTAGCAAAAATGCAGGAAACAATTACAAAAACGGTTCAGCTTCACGACAAGAAATTTGCGTCACACATCAGTGCGGCAGAAATTGAAAATGCTGTAGCCAAAATAGCTTCAGCAATCAATACCGACCTTGCGGGGAAAAATCCCCTTTTTATATGTGTGCTCAATGGTGTTTTCCTATTTGCAGCTGATTTGCTGCGCAAAATTGAAACTCCCTGCGAGGTAAGTTTTATTAAAGTATCGTCTTACGAGGGCACTGCATCTTCAGGCGAAGTAAAAACACAAATTGGTTTGAAAGAAGATATAAAAGGACGCACCATTGTGTTGGTTGAAGATATTATTGACAGCGGCAACACCATTGCCAAACTGCTGCCGATCTTGGAAAGCCAAGAACCTGCCGAGATAAAAATTGCAACACTGCTTTTTAAACCATCGGCTTTTAAAAGAGATTTTAAGATTGATTACACAGGCATGGAAATTCCGAATGACTTTGTAGTGGGCTACGGATTAGACTACAATGGACTGGGACGCAACCTGCCCGAGATTTATAAACTCAACGAATAATGAATATCGAACAAGGAATGATGAATAATGAAGTATTGTCTGCATTTCGATATTCGATATTCCTTATTCAGTATTCAATATTTTTAAAAATTAAACATCATGCTTAACCTTGTTTTATTTGGTCCTCCGGGTGCAGGAAAAGGAACCCAAAGTGAAAAACTGATTGCTAAATACCAATTAGTTCATCTTTCAACGGGTGATATTCTACGCGGAGAAATTAAAAACCAGACTACTCTTGGACTGGAAGCCAAAAAACTGATGGATGCCGGAGTTCTTGTTCCCGATGAAGTGGTAATAGGAATGATTGGCAACAAGCTGGAAGAAAATAAAAATGCTAAAGGCTTTATTTTTGATGGTTTTCCCCGAACCACAGCACAGGCTGAAGCATTGGACAAACTGCTGGCAGGAAAAAACACATCCGTTAACATGATGCTGGCACTGGAAGTGGATAACGAAGAATTGACAAAACGTCTTTTGCTTCGCGGTAAAGATTCTGGGCGCGCTGATGACAGCAATGAAAGCATTATCCGCAACCGGATTAATGAATACAATAATAAAACAGCACCGCTTAAAAACTACTACACGGCTCAGGGAAAATTTCACGGAGTAAATGGCATAGGCAGCATTGATGATATTTTTGCTGCGTTGTGCAGTTTGATTGATAAGTAGCTAACGTCATTCCGAACTTGTTTCGGAATCTCATTAATTATAAACAGATGCTGAAACAAGTTCAGCATGACGAAGTTTCCACACAGATAAACCTACTATAAATGTCAGAATCCAATTTTGTTGATTATGTGAAAATCTGTTGCCGTTCGGGCGCAGGCGGGCCGGGTTCAAAACATTTTCACCGCGACAAGCAAAACTCTAAAGGCGGTCCCGATGGAGGTGATGGCGGACGTGGCGGACACATTGTTCTTAAAGGTAGCAATCAGGTCTGGACATTAATTCACCTGAAATTCCGTAAACACGTTATTGCCGGTCCGGGAGAAGGTGGCGGAAGCTCACGCAAAACAGGAGCTGAAGGTAAGGATGAGATATTGGAAGTTCCGCTGGGAACCATTGTAAAAGATGCCGAAACCGGGCAAATAGAATTTGAGATAACACAAAACGGTGAAGAGCACATACTACTTCCGGGTGGCCGTGGCGGCTTGGGTAACGACCATTTTAAAACTTCCACCAACCAGGCTCCTAAATATGCACAGCCAGGGGAAGAAGGACAAGAAGTCTGGAAAATTCTGGAGCTTAAAATATTGGCCGATGTTGGTTTGGTTGGCTTCCCTAATGCGGGAAAATCAACTTTACTATCGGTAGTTTCTGCAGCAAAACCGGAGATTGCCAATTATCCGTTTACCACATTGGTTCCAAATCTGGGCATTGTAAAATACCGCGATTACAAGAGTTTTGTAATGGCAGATATTCCCGGCATTATTGAGGGCGCGCATGAAGGCAAAGGACTTGGAATGCGCTTTCTACGACATATTGAGCGGAATTCTATTTTATTATTTATGGCTCCTGCCGATACCAATGACATAGCAAAAGAGTATAAAATTCTGCTGAATGAATTGAAAGAATACAATCCTGAATTGCTGCATAAAAAACGCCTACTGGCTATTTCAAAATGTGATTTGCTAGACGATGAATTAGAAACTGCACTGAAAAAGGAAGTGAAGAAAACAGTGAAAGGAATTGAGATACTTTTTATATCATCGCATACTGAAAAGGGAATTATGAAGTTGAAAGATGCAATCTGGAAGAGTATAAACGGGTAATAGAACTCAGATGACGCGGATTGGGCGGATTTTCGCAGATTTTAAAATCATAGTGTATCTTAATCATCATAAAAATAAGCGTTCTATCACAGCAAATCCAACATGAAACGATACGCAATTATAGTAGCAGGTGGTTCGGGAACGCGGATGCATTCATCTACACCCAAACAGTTTTTACCGCTTGCCGGAAAACCTGTTCTCTTTTATTCTTTAGAAGCTTTTTACAATTTTGATACTACAACCGAAATCATTATTGCCCTGCCTGCCGATTTTTTTTCTGAGTGGGAAGAACTGTGTACCGAATACAACTTTAGTATTCCTCACAAATTGGTTACAGGTGGAGAAACCCGCTTTCATTCGGTTCAAAACGGACTACAAATAATAACCGAAAAAGGAATTGTTGGCGTGCATGATGCTGCCCGGCCTTTGGTTTCAACCGAAACCATCTCACGCAGCTATGAAGCTGCTGAGAAGTTTGGTGCTGCTGTTCCCTTTGTTCCGTTGAATGACTCCATACGCTTCTATAACGGGCACGAAAGCCGCTCGTTAGACCGCAACAAGCACGTTTTGGTGCAAACACCCCAATGTTTCCGTTCTGATGTGTTGATTTCAGCTTATCAGACTGAGTACCAAGCTTTCTTTACTGATGATGCCAGCGTGGTGGAGTCGTCAGGTTTTACAGTGCATTTAGTAGAAGGAAACGCTGAAAACATCAAGATCACTACCCCTTCCGACTTTCTTGTAGCTGAAACCCTTGTCAATTCAGCCAAATCTAAAGTGTTTTAAACATTACACTGTTAAAAGAACCTTTTAAGTTTAATTGCGTTTTAAGGTATGTTGTTTTATACTTGCATCCTTCAAATGCAATATTTAAAGAAAAACAACGTTAGTCTATTAAAAGCCATGCGCAACTTCATAGCTCCCATAATTGTTGTTTTACTTATTCTTCTGCTACCAGGAAGAATGCCCGGTATGGGCTATGGCAACGGCATTCTATCTAACGACACAACCGGAGTTCTGCGTACCAAAAAAAGCAATGAGTTTTCAATAGCAATTGATTCAACATTGGGTTACAGCGAAAAATATATGCGTGCCGGCCTTATTTATGATGTGAATACCAATACCATTGTCTGGCAAAAGCAGATGAAAACACAGGTTCCTATTGCTTCGCTTACAAAAATGATGGTGGCTTTGATTACCATTGAAGACATAAAGGCGGGTGTTATTGACTGGAAAACTCCGGTAAAAGTTACCAAAGAAGCAAGTCTTGTTATGGACTCACGGGTTTTTCTGAAAGAAGGAGCTATTGTAACCGTTGAAGATCTTTTTGAAGCCGCAATGATACGCTCGGGCAATGATGCTGCTTTTCTGCTTGCACAATGGGGCTGCGGAACGGAAGATTATTTTGTTCAACGCATGAACGAAAAAGCGCAGGAACTGGGCATGAAGAATACTCGCTTCTGGAATTCAAATGGTTTGCCGGGAATACAGAAAGGTAATAAAGACAATTATTCAACAGCCGAGGATTTGCTGATACTTGCCCGCGAAGCACTCAAACATCCTGAATACATTGAGATATCGAGTCGTGAAAAAGAAACCATTCACAACGGATACAATCAACTGGAATATGAGAACCGTAACAAACTGGTTAAATATTATAAGAACGAAATTGACGGATTGAAAACAGGCTACACAAAAAATGCAAAAACCTGTATAGTTGCCACTTCAAAACGTTGCGACCATCGTGTAATCTCCATTGTATTGGGAGTTGAAAGTTCTACCACCCGTAATGATATTGCTGTAAATATGTTCAACAATTATTATAAAAGCATCGGTCTTGGTGTTTTAGGTCAGGAACTTGAACCTGTTGTTGATGATGAGTGCACAGAAGAAACAACCGAAAACGGCTCAAACTAATTTCTCTGGCTCTATTTTTGATTTCATCGCGTTGCAAATGCAGCGAAGCAATCTAATTTCTATTTTTGCTGCTCACAAAATTTAATTTAAAATCATGAACAAAAAACTTCTTTTTCTTTTCATTTCAATTTTTGCTGCAACAGCACTATTCGCACAAAAATCACAACCTGTAGTTTTTCCAAAACTACCTATGGATGATAAGAACGAGTTTATTACCTACACTGCTGTAATGAATATACAGGGAACCACTGCTCCTGAATTATATAAACGTGGAAAAAAATGGTTCTTCTCTTATTTTAAAAATCCCACAGAAAAAATAAGAACCGATGATTCACTGAAAAATGAAATAGAAGGTTTTATCCGTTTTAAATTAATGGTGCCTGATAAAAAAGGTGTGGAAAGTGGTGTCACCACTATACAATATAGTTTGTTTCTGAATTTTAAAGACGGCCGCTATAAATACACCATCAATAATATAAATGAAAAATCTGTGTCTGACCTCGGGATAGAGCACTGGATACCCACACTACCTGCAGGAAAAGATGCTGTACCTGCTGATGCCGAAAAGCATGCGCTATGGCTTACAATTATTGACAAAGAAATTAAAGAGGATATTGATGCAATGATTACAGGCATGGAAGATAAAGGGTTGCCTGCAAAGGAAGATTGGTAGTTAAACCAAGCGCCTCACTTTAGATTCAGATGAAAGAGAAACCTTATCGAGGTTAGTATTCTCTATCAAAAGAACTCCTGGTTTTTTACCAACTTCAAACGAACCGAGTTCGTTCTGAAAGCCTAATGCTTTAGCCCCATTCAGCGTTGCCCATTGCAAAAGCATTTCCAATTTCAGTTCAGGAAAATGATTAGAAATAGTTTTCAGTTCATCCAGAATTGAAAGTGAATAGTTGGAAGCAAGACTGTCGGTTCCGATAGTCATTTTTGCCCCTGCAGCAATAAATAAGTTATAATCCGGTAGTTTATTTTCAATGTAAAGATTTGCATTCGGGCAGGTTGCCCAATAAATGTTATTACTGTAAGCTTCTGCAAATTTTATGTCCTCTGAATTGGTGAATGTATTGTGAACCAGAAGCAAATTATTTGCCTTTGGTAAAAAAGTTAAATAACTCTCCAACGAATGTTTTCCACTTGCTTTCCAATTTGAAAAGTTCATTCCCAGCGAAATAAAAAACTCAATAATCTTTCCGTTTTTTTCACGGAACATCAGATTCTCATCCGCGCTTTCCTGATTGTGAATGGAAATAATTTTGTCAGGTAATGTTTTAGAAAACGTCTGAAAATACTTTTCTGAAACTGAATAAGGTGCATGAGGAACAGACGAGTAATCAGCGCGTGCATCTATTTGCATTAACTCTTCAATAACATTGTTCACTCTTTTTAATTCAGTTTCTGTATTCTCGGGGAAAAAATCAAAGCCTTCAATAAAATTGTAATACTTTAAATTCTTCTTTGCTTTTTGCTTGAATGTATCTGAACCATTGCAGATATCGCCTACTGCAACAATTCCGTTTTCCAGCATTTCATTTTCACCTGCTGCGATTCCATTTTCAACTTGTTCGGATGAAAATGTTCTTCGTGCTGAGATAAAATTTTTGATAAAGCCTGCCAATCCTGTCATTTCAGGAATTACACCTTTCATATGCGACAGTTCGAGATGGCAATGAGTGTTTACAAAACCAGGGCAGAGGATTCCTTTATAAATTTCTAATTGGTTATCCTTTAACTTCTCGACTACGCTCGAAGTGACAGACACAATTTTTTCTTCATCATCTACTGCAACAATTCCATTTTTAATTGGCGGTTGCGAAATTGGAAAAATATAATCAGCGGTAAGATACCTCAATGGTCAGGCTTTTTGTAATGATTCTTCTGAAGCAAGAAGTTCAAGAAATAATTCGTTCGGAATTTTTCCTTTTCCATTCTCAGAATATCTTTCTTTTATTCCTGTTACAAAGTACATGTCAATTTCTCCTTTGTTTTTTGCCTCTACTTTACCACGATGTTCGCAATCAAAATACGTTTTAATAAACTCATGTGTTGTGCCTGAAACATTCACTTTGCCAACTTTTCCGCTTGATTCCATGCGGCTGGCGGTATTCACGGTATCACTCCAGATATCGTAAGCAAATTTCTTTTTACCTACTACTCCCGCAGTGATTGGTCCGGTGTGAATACCGATTCGGATTTCAAACGGAGCAAGTACATTTTTCTCCTTTCTCCTTTCGTCCATAAACTCACAAATTTCAAGTGCAGCAAGTGTTATACGTATCGGATTAAAGTCATCTGCTTTAGGAATGCCACCTGCACACATGTATGAATCACCAATGGTTTTAATTTTTTCCAAACCGTATTTTTCTATAATGTCATCAAACTTTCTGAAACAACTGTCGAGTTCACCAATAAGTTCAGTTGGTTTCATGGTCTCCGAAATTTTTGTGAAATCTTTGAAATCCGTAAACATTACTGAAGCCATATTATAGAAACGCGTAGTTGCAAAACCTTTTAATTTCAATTCTTCTGCAGTTTCATGAGGTAAAATATTCAATAATAATTCTTCTGTTTTTTCTTTTTGTTCGGCAAGTTGTGCTGTACGCAATCTTACTTTTTCTTCAAGTATAGCTTGCTCACGTTTTAAACTTGCTTCACGGAAACGGATAAAAAGCCATACCAATCCAACAGCAACCAACGCGTATAACAAATAGAAATACCAGGTTTTATAAAAAGGAGGATTAATTGAAAACGATAATGTTTTTTCCGCGCTTATTGTTCCAAGAATATTACGGGCGCGCACTCTAAGCGTATAACTTCCGGGTGGCAAAGGGAATGGGCCAATCTCTGATTTAGAATCCCACTTACTCCAGTCAGTCATTAAACCGTCAATAATATATTGGTATTCTGTTGCATCTGTTTTCAAATAATAAGGCGCAGCAATTTTAAACGACAACATATTGTTGGCTGCATCCACCACTAATTGTTCCAACGAAAAATTATTTTCCTGATTATCTGAAACACCACGGATATACACATTGAAATTGTGCATCTCCATAAATTTCTCGGAAGGTAAAATTTTGTAGAGCGCATTTTCTCCGTCAATCACCCAGAAAATTCCCTGTGCATCAACGAAAATATTCTGAATACCATCAAACAAATCAAGATATGCCGAGTAAATTAAATTCTGGGATGTGTTGTTTTTATAACTTTTCCATTTTTTTTCAGTGTTGTTATATGCCCAGGTAATATCTTCCTGGGAAGACACATAGCGCCTGTTAAAATTTTTAACTATTCCATCAGAATTTTTATCAGCATTCACTAAAGAATCTTTTGCTGCATCGTATGCATAAATTCCTGATGAAAGGAAAAAGTTGACTTTGCCATCTACTCTTCCTGTAATTACTTTCTCGGCATAATCTTTTTCAAACGAGTACACTTTTGTTGCTGCAACTCCTGCATTCTCACTAAGAACAGTATTGTAAACAACACCATCACTGCCCAGCCACAGGCTGTTTCCTCGATCTTCAGTAATTGAATAAACAGGGCTGATGAAATCTTCAAAACCATTTTCAACCAACCAATCACTTCCATCCCATCTCACTGAAAAAAATCCGTTGTTTGTTCCTATGTAAAATCGGTTATTATTTGCAGAAGCAGAAATGCAATTGATATAACGATTGGGAACTAAAACCTTCGCAACATTATTTTTAACAACATACAAACCCATGTTTGTTGCAACAAGTATCTGTTCTTTGAATGCAGCCATCTGCTTGCATTTTTCATTCAGTCCACTTATTTTTTTAAAAATATACGTTCCAAATGATGTTTGCGGTGCTGATGGTTGTTCGGCTTTTACGGTTGCTGTTTTCTTCTCAAAAGTTTTTACAGGCTCTTGCTTTTCAACTTGTGCAAGAGGCTCTGTCTGCTTCTCGGGTTCTGGTTGAATTGCTTCCTCCTGCTCTTCCGGTTCAACATTCTCTTCTTCATTTCCTTTCTGTAATTGTTTTTTCTTTTTAGAGCCAAACAAAGCATTCCATTTATCCTTATTCTTTTTCTTCTTTTCTTCGCGCTGCTCTTTCTTCACTTCTTTTTCAGGTTTGTCTGACTGCGAACTTTCAATTGGTGCATCAAACAACTTTTGGAAATCGGCCTGGCCGGTTTGTTTTTTTTCTTCAGTTTTTGTACGCTCTAATTTTTCTCTGTCCTGAAGTTGAATTAGTTTTTTCACCTCCTGCGTGTCATACGTTTTTGTAAGAAAATAAACCCCCTGACTGGTTGCAACATATATAGTGGAGCCAGTTGTAGCAACTGCATTCAGATTACCTTCCAATCCGGGATACGAACTGTAATTGCGCACAGGAAGATTGTTATCAATACGACTCAAGCCATATTCATGCGAAAGCCAAAGTCCATTATTGCGGTCTTTACCGATTGCATACAATTCATCATCAGGCAAACCGGTGCGGTAATTTATTGACTGCGATGTGGCGCCCGTTTTCTTATTAATTATAATACAGCCACCTGTAACCGTTGAAATTACAACCTCATTATCGTTGAGTTCTAATCCTGTTGCAAGGATATTCTCGGTAACATGTTTCTGCCCTTCAAATAAAAATTTGGTAAATGATTTTCCATCAAAAAGAAAAAGTTCATCTGTGTTTGTTCCAACCAATACATGGGTTTCATCAAAAGGAGTACTGAATAAAATCTCATTGGGCAGAGAAGAAACTCCTTTTACTTCCAGCAGCGTATCTTTTTCAACAACGTGTAATCCTTTGCCTGAAATCAGTACATAAATTTTGTCTTTAAACTTTATGGTTCCTGAAAAAGGATTTTCTGGAGCGGTTGTCCATTGGCGTGTATTGCTGAGATTACTAACTAAACAGCGGCTGATACTTTCATTGTTATAAAAATAAACTGCATCGGAAGTCAATTCCAGTTTTGAGATCTCTGATGTGTTTGGCAGCGTAGAGGAAAGTTCTGTATAGTTGTAAATTCCTTTTTCATCCTTTGAGAGATATCCGAAACCATTTCTGCACCCAGCATATATTCTGCTTTTCTGAGGGTCGGCAGCCATTGTGAAAATAATATCGGGCAGACTTATCTCCTTCCAGTAAGCGCCATCGTAAGTAAGCACACCTCTGCGATTTGCAAAGAGCATTACCTCATCGTTATCCTGCACAATAGACCAGTTCTGGTTGCTGTAAACTGTTTCGCTAAGATTGAAGTTGGTGATGTAGGAACTGCCTTCCTGAGAAAAGCAATTAACAATTGATAATTGACAATTGACAAGTATTAAAAGCAGGAAATAAATTCTGCCAAAAAAAGAAGTGATGTGTAAAAAAGGATAGCGCACTAAACCAAAATTGTTTCTTGCAAACATAAGGATTGCAGATGAATTAAAAATGCTTCTTTCTAGTTCCACAAGAAATTACATTTGCAGGCTGATGCGCATTTTTATTATATCTGTTTTTATTTTTTGTTTTGGTCAGGTTGCTGCACAAAACTACCTGCAAACTATTCGCGGAAAAGTGGTGGATAAGCAATCGCAAGCGGCTTTGCCTGGCGCAAGTGTTGTAGTTGTAGATTCTATAAAACTACTTGGCTCGGCTACAGATGAAGAAGGTGTTTTTAAAATCACAGGAGTACCTGTAGGAAGAAAACAACTGAAGATTTCTTACCTCGGCTATAAGGAAACAACAATTCCTGTAATTGTGAACACAGGTAAAGAAACCATTATAGATATTGAATTAGAAGAGAGCGTTGTAATAGGGAAAGAAGTTGTCATCAGTGGCGAGCGCGATAAATCGCAAACGCTGAATGAAATGGCTACAGTAAGTGCACGTTCATTCACTGTAGAAGACACACGTAAATATGCAGGCTCTCGCAACGACCCTGCACGAATGGCTGCCAACTTTGCAGGAGTCACAGAAGCCGATGATGCGCGTAATGACATCATCATTCGCGGAAATTCTCCCATTGGTTTGCTCTACCGTTTGGACGGTGTTGATATTCCAAATCCAAGTCACTTTGGTAATTTGGGGTCAACGGGCGGACCAATTAATATTCTGAATAATAATGTACTCGACCGCTCTGATTTTTTTACCGGAGCATTCCCTGCTGAATACGGCAATGCAATGTCGGGCGTGTTTGATTTACGCATGCGACATGGAAACAACGAGAAGCGTGAATACATGGCACAGGTTGGTTTTAACGGCATTGAAGTTGGATTAGAAGGACCGTTTTCTAAAAAGCACAAAGCAAGTTATCTTGTCAATTACCGCTATTCAGTTCTAGCGTTGGTTGCATTATTCGGAGTTGATTTTGGTTCGGGTGGCGCGCTTCCATTGTATCAGGATATCTCTTTTAAATTTCATTTTCCAACTAAGAAAGCCGGGATCTTTTCTTTGTTTGGTGTTGGCGGAACAAGCTATATTGAATTATTGGAAAGCAAAGGAAAGAAGAATGACACTTATGCTTCCGGTGGCTCAGACAATTACTTTGGTTCTGACATGGGAACAGTTGGTTTGTCGCATACGTTCTTCTTTAGCGAAAAGGTCTTTTCAAAACTGATTATTGCTATGTCAGGAACGCGGAATAATATTAAAGATGATTCGCTCAGTACCGTTGACGGCACGGCTATCCCCTCTTACCACAATCGTTCTTCGCAACACAAGCTTACCGTTAATTATAGTGTCAACAAAAAATTCAGCGCAAAGAATACTGTGAAGACCGGATTTATTCTTGATCGCTACGGTTTTGATTTTACTGACAGTACCTTAATCAACGGAACACATTTCATCACGCTGCGCGACTTCAACGGCAACTCGTTTTTGTTGCAGGCATACATGCAGTGGCAACATCGTTTTACAGATAATCTTTCACTTACAACAGGTGTTCATTATCAACAATTTTTTCTAAACAACAGTTATGCAGTTGAACCGCGCATGGGTTTAAAGTGGGACGTGGGAAAAGGAAATGCATTGAGTTTTGGAGCAGGCTTCCACAGCCAGATACAAATGCTGCAAGCTTATTTTGTGAAGACAGATTATAATGACGGAACTTCTGCACAAACCAATAAAAACATGAGTTTATCACAGAGCAAACAAATGGTGCTGGCTTATGATAACACTGCAATAAAAGGCATGCGTTTCAAATTTGAAACGTATTTTCAATACCTGAGCAAACTACCTGTTGAGCAACATTCGTCCTATTATTCATTGGTAAACATTGGCGCTAACTTTGACACGCCCGATACTGATAGTCTTGTTAATAAAGGAACAGGATATAACTACGGATTAGAACTTACGGCAGAGAAGTTTTATGCTAAGGGATGGTACTCCTTATTCACCACTTCCCTTTATGAATCAAAATACAAAGGCAGTGATGGTGTGTTGCGCAACACTGCATTCAATGGAAACTACACCGTCAATTTTTTAGGCGGAAAAGAATTTAACGTAAGTAAAAAGAAACAGAACAAAACCGTTGGCTTTGATGCTAAAGTCACATTTGCAGGAGGCAAACGCTACATCCCAATTAATCTCGATGCATCAATAGCCAGTGGCAATAGCGTTTATTACTATGATCAGGCATACACCAACAAACTGAAAGATTATTTCCGCCTCGATTTCAAAATCTCTTTCAAATCAAACGGCAAGAAGGTAACACACGAATGCTTTATTGATTTGCAGAATATCCTGAACAGGCAAAACATTTTCCGGAAAGAGTATGACCAACGCAAGCAGGAAATAACAACCAGTTATCAGTTTGGTATTTTTCCAACTGCAATGTATCGGGTAATGTTTTAAATAAAAAAACGCTCCCGATGGGGAGCGTTTTTTTATTCAGTCTATTTAAGTCAGGACTATTTAACCGCTACTTTGTAAACACTTTCTGTTTCGTCAGCAATTACTTTAATCATGTAAACACCTTCTGCAAGGTTGTTTAATCCGATTTCCAGTTTTTGTGATGAGGCAGTGTTATAGAATGCCTGTTGTGCAACTGTTCTTCCTTCCAGATCCATTACGTTTACAAATACGTTAGTGTAAGCCTGATTATTAAGGCTTATAAACAATCTGTCTTTTGCAGGGTTTGGATAAAGTTCAATTCCATTAACATCCACAGTGTTTATTCCGGTTGCAATATCAACTACAACTGGAACGCGCTCGCTCACACATTCTGTAGAAGCCAGTTCAACTTCCCAATCGTAGAAGTAGTAGTAGTACTGTGCACCCTGATTAGAACCGGTGATAGATACTACATCCGTAATGGTGTAGGGATAAGAAACACCGCTACTGTTACGTTGCAGACGTGGAGCATTGTAACCGAAGTTGGTATTGTTCAATGTTGCATTGGTTGTAATCTCATAACTGAAACCTGGAGTTAACACAAAGTTTAACGTTACACGCGACTCGCCAACAGGAATGTTTGCAACAAGACTTGCGATAACAGTTCCGCCTGAATTTTTCAATTGTATTTCGCGATTACCTTGTGTATCGGTGTAAACTTTTACTGATACCAATGTGCAGTTTGATGTTACATCAAAGACCAGGTTTCCATTGGTAGTGTTTCCACTGAAGGTGTTTCCTGAGTGAGCAGTAATACCTGTGTAGTCTGTTCCACCGGGGTATGTTGTAATATCTTCAACATAGTACGTAGTAGCAGCATTAAGAACAGGAGTTGTGTACGAGTTACCTGTGCCCAGCAAGGTGCCACCTACTGGTAAATCATACCACTGCGGATTGTTACCGGTTGCATTCAATGTAGTTGATGCAGGGAAGTTAAGTGTAACATCATTTGCTGTTGGCGCATCTGCAGGAAGCACAGCAACTGTAATAGGTGAAGAGGTGAACGCACCGCAAACTCCCTGAATGGTTAAGGTGTAATCTCCTGCCTGTGTTGCTTCCAGAGACTGTGTTGTAGCACCGCCCGGTGACCACAGGTAAGAAGTTGCTGAAGTTGAAATACCATCTAAGGTTACTGAACCACCTTCACAGAAAAGCAAATCTCCTGCTGCTGCAATACTTGGTGTTTCGTCAGGGCTAACCTCAACATCAATCAGAGGAGAAATGTTGCTGCATGTTCCGTCAGAAACTTTTACAAAATAAGAACCGGTAGAATTAGCTGTAACCGATTGTGTGGTTTCGCCTGTGTTCCACAGGTATGAAGTATAACCACCAACAGCGGTAAGTGTTGAAGACTGACCTGTGCAGATGATGTGAGGACCCGGGATGATGTTTCCGGTGATGCTGCAAGTTGCTTCCAACACCGTTACAAACTGATCGGCTGCAAGGTTATCGAAATGTTGTGTTTCACCTGAAGGAAACCAAACATCTGCAGAAGTGATTTCTTCGTTTTGGCCAAGACCAAAGTGCAGTTGAGATGAGTTAATGGTTCCGTAGCTTTCACCTGCACGTACTTCGCGAATTTGTGTTCCGAAGGCGCCATGGATGGTAACTTTTGCTCCGACAGCACCTTTGTTGCTGCTTGTTCCTTCCAGATCAAAAGTGATGAAGTGGTTTGCGTTTTTATTGTTGAGGTAAAGCACATCATCAACAGATGTTGGTGATACATAAATATCACCGTAAGAAGCAAACACATCAATAAATCCATCGTGGTTCAAATCACCGATTGCAAATGAAGACATTCCGTTATTTGCAAAAAGACTCGCTTGTTCGGTAAAGGTGTTGTCGCCATCATTCTTAAAGTATTTCCACTCAGGACCTGAGATTAGAATGTCAATGTATCCATCGTTGTCAAAATCTTCCATTACTGATTCAATGTAGTTGCCACTGTAAGAAAAACCTGAACCTGTTGTGATATTACTGAAATTACCTGCTCCGTCATTTTCCAATATCTGGCTGCCCACATCGTGGTTAACCAGACCAAGATCAAAGTCTCCATCGTTATCAATATCTCCGAACATGGCTGTCCATGTCTGCAGGTAAGCACCGGGAAGTTCTATTCCGTGAGCAGTACTTGTTTCGGTATATACGTTACTGCCGTTGTTTTCAAACAGGCGGTCTTTTCTGCGCAGGTCAGTAACACTTGAAGTGCTTTGGCGGCAGTGTGCTACAAAAAGGTCAAGGTCGTTATCACCATCAAAGTCGGTCCAAACGCTGCCGTAGTTACCTGAATCAGCAGGGTCGCCATTGTAGTTCGTGCCCGGATTAAGCGCAAAGTTGATGATGTTTGATGGCGCTAATGATCCTGATCCGTTGTTTACATACAAGGTGCTTGCATCATTATCATCACATCCGAAAATATCAACCCAACCATCGTTATTTGCATCGCAAACGGTAACGTTCTGGAGAAAGAAACCTGAGTTTGCAAGTGTGGTGCTGGTAGAAGTAAAAGTGGTTCCGTTCCAGAAAAGTTTAATCACGTTAATACCTCCAGAACCGTCTGCAACAATGTCTTTGTAGCCATTCTGGTCAATATCGGCTACCGCCATACCCCATGAACTGCCTCCGCCATTGTCGCGGATGTAGTAGTTGGTGAAGTTACCATCACGCTCCTGAATATCCACATTAACAAGATGTCCCTGATCCATTCTAACTAAGTCATCAAGACCATCAAAGTTTACATCGGTTACAGTAACAACACAACCGCTGTGTGTAACTGTTTCCAACCTTGCATTAGAGTTGGTAAATGAAAGCTGTGCAAGTGCTGCGCTGCTTGTTGCAACAACAAGTGAGCAAGCAATAACTGCACGTTTAAGAGTAAAGTTTTTCATAAATTATTAATTAGATTTTAATTGGGTATCAGGCTAATAAGGCGGCAAAGTAGATTAAATATATTATTGCCGCAACACTTTTCGGTGAAAAGATTTATTGGCGGTTTGAACTACTATAAAATAGATGCCGGAAGTCTCGGGGAGTATTACCACCCCCTGGCCCCCTCCTTGAAGGAAGGAGGGGGAAACAGAAGAGGGGGAACAGAAGACTAACTTACCTTCCGTGTTGTAAACTGTTATATTCTCAATCGCTTGAGGTGAAGTGATAGAAACTCTTCCATCGGCTGTAAGAGATGGATATACATTGAATTCATTTGCCTGTTCCTGAATTCCGGTGATGATTTGCACGTTGAGCAAACTATCGTGTTGCATCAGGAAGGGTTGCTTGTCGGCATTGTCATACATATCGCGGAAGGTATTGATGGGTGCGGTGCTGAGGGCAAACATCTCGTCCAGAAACTTGGGAGGAACTGTTTGGTAATACATGCGTGCATAAGCCGAGATATTTCCTGAAAAGGCTGCAACGGGAACATGGTAATGCACATAATCCGCGCCTGAACCTTCCAGTGAATTCTCGATATTGAAATCGGTATCGCTTGCGGGAACGCCAACAACGGCAACGGTATCGTAAACCGATGAGGAAGCAGTAAAACCATCAGGAGGAATGCGGTTGTCTTTCAGCATAACAGCAGCGCGCTCCAGCGTTGATGTGTAATTACCATTTACATCGCCCATCACCATTTCGTATATCTGTGATTTTCCGCTTTGCTTTATAACATTGTAGTGCGGTTCAAAGGAAGGTGTCTCGTTATTCACACGGGCATCGCTGCCGAATATTCCTGATTTAAAAACAGTATCGTTATTCGAGTTGAGCGCAACAAACTGCACCACCGCCCTGCGCGAAGGATAGCCCGAAGGAAACTTGTGTCCTGCTTTGTTCTTGAGTTTTACGGTAAAGAATGCAGTATCGGAAGTTAAACTGTCTAAGTATAAATTAAGGTCAATTGATTGCAGTTTTAAAGAGCGCGAAGTGGCGGCAAGCGTGGTGTCGTATTTCCAGTCTTCAACGGTAATGCCCAGCGCCTGTTTGTTTTCTTTCATCAGGTTGAGCATAAAATAATTTGCACCCTGAAAGGTATGCTGATTAAACGGTGTGCGCGGTGTTAATCCTGTTTGTCCGTTAGCTATAATAATAGGATCTTCGATGCGGGGCATGTGGCATTTCTGGCAGGTGATGCTGTTGGCAGGGAAGGATGAATTAAGGTATTCGTGATACGTAACCTGCTCGGGAAACGATGTTCCGGTAAGGTTTCCGCTAAGGTCGACAGCATTGGTGTAGAGTGTGTGACAAGGTGAGCAAAAGCGTGATTCATCCATGTGCAGACTAAAGGTGGGTGTATATCCTTCATACAATTGCATAGGTCCTGTTTCAGGTAAAGGAAAAGGGCCGTAGGCTTTGCGGGTGGTATCATACGGTATGTTTCCCGAGAACATAGTTCCCAAACCGTTTGGTCCGATGGTGTGGCAGCCGGCACACGATACTCCGTCATAGGCAAGGCTGTCGCCATCAATCTCGGCCATGGTGTAATGCCCTCCACCATGATAAAACTTGGTGTAGCGCCCCATGGGTGCGTGACACGATGTGCATTTATCCTGCAGTTCACTTGAGTGAGCAGGGTTAGTTGTTATTTCCTGACTTACTTTGGCACGCCACAATGGGTCGCGTGCAGCGTTTGCCATCATGCTGGGTTGCCAGTGATCATAGAGGTTTACATCATCGCCTGCTTCGTTTACATTGGCATTGCCTGACGAATCTCTTCCGTGGCATCCGCTGCAACGGAAGGAGTTGAGGAAGTAATCGCCCTCGTCTATAGGTGCGCGGCTGTGGTCGTTAAAGGCACGTATTTCTTCTTCGGTGTGGAAGGATGCTTTTACTGCGTTTTGTCCGGGACTGAAAACAGACATGGCAGCAATGAAACAAAGTATTACTGCAAGAACAAGAAGTCGTTTTATATTCATTCAGAAATTAAAATGAGCGAGTAAATGTAGGAAATTCTGTTTCGTATTAACAAGGTATTCGGTAAGAAGTAAAACAATGGAAACGAGGGAATGTTTTGGGTGGTGAAGAGGCGCAAAGGTTGTTACACAGAGGAAGAAGGAGGTGGCACGGAGGAGCGTAGAGCAATAGTGCAGAAAGGTGAATTTAATTGTCTTTCATTTTTTCCGGATCCTGACGACAATCAAAAACTGTATGGATGTAAACAACATCTTTTGTATAACTGTAGATTTTATAGCTTTGAAACCTGATATATAAGTCCTTTTGAACATCTACTCACAAAAACAAACCTGGAAACGACTGCTTTTTGTTACAGCAGCGCTGATAGGTATTTCATCACTTGTTTATACCGACAGATTGGTGAAACAATTAGCCCAAGAGGAAGAAAACAAAGTAAAACTTTGGGCAAAAGCTACTGAACTGCTTGCCAATTCAGCAGACGAAAATATTGACATCAGTTTTGTTTTTGAAGTTATCCGCGATAACGAAACTGTTCCCGTAATTCTTACCGACCAGAATGAAAATGTCATTTCAGTGCGAAATCTTGACTCGCTGCTATCGCTTGATACCGCATATGTGAAAGAGCAACTAGTACTGATGAAAGAAGAACACATTCCGATTGAAGTAGGGCTGGTTGCGGGAGAAAAAAATCTGATTTTTTACCGTAATTCAAAACTTTATTACAGCTTGAAATATTATCCTTACGTTCAATTAGGCGTAATTTCATTATTCATTTTGGTCTCTTATATTGCATTCAGCACCTCTCGCAAAGCTGAACAAAATCAGGTTTGGGTAGGCATGGCAAAAGAAACAGCACACCAGTTGGGAACGCCAATTTCCTCTCTGCTGGCATGGATGGAACATCTGCGTGCAAAAGGCGTTGACGAACAAACGCTGACTGAAATCGGACAGGATTTAAAACGACTGGAAACAATTACCGAACGTTTCTCAAAGATTGGAGCTACACCAAAACTTGAATTAAAAAACATTGCTCAGGTGATGGAAGAATCTGTCAACTATATGAAATTACGCTCGTCAAAAAAAGTGGTTTACAATTTCAATCCGGGAAATACCATTGATGTAAATGTTCCAATGAATATTCCATTGTTTGAGTGGGTGATAGAAAATTTGTGCCGTAACGCAATTGATGCTATGAACGGTGCAGGAATTATCACCGTTGAAATGGAAGCGAAAGAAGGACGGGTCATTATTGATGTTTCGGACACCGGAAAAGGAATGCCGAAATCAAAATTTAAAACTGTTTTTGAACCGGGCTTTACTACCAAGCAGCGCGGCTGGGGACTTGGGCTTTCACTTACCAAGCGTATTATTGAAAACTATCATTCAGGAAAAATTTTCGTAAAGAATTCTGTCGTTGATAAAGGGACAACATTCAGGATAGTTTTGACGACCTGAAATGTCTGGTATTTACATTCATATTCCTTTTTGTAAACAGGCTTGTTCTTATTGCGACTTTCATTTTTCAACTTCTTTGAAAAGTAAAGATGCTTTTCTTTCTTCTTTGATTCGTGAGATAGAACTGCAAAAAAATTACCTCGGAGAAGATGCAAAAGTTGAAACTGTTTATTTTGGCGGAGGAACTCCTTCCCTGCTTTCAGCAAAAGAACTTGACAAGATTTTTAAAACTCTTTATGATAATTTCAGCATTGCAAAAAATGCTGAAATTACTCTCGAAGCAAACCCTGATGATTTGAGTAAACTAAAATTACAGGAATTAAAGTCATCACCCGTAAACCGCTTGAGCATTGGCATTCAGAGTTTTTTTGAGGCTGATTTAAATTTGATGAACCGTGCGCATACTGCTCAACTTGCCGAAAACTGTATTAAGGAAAGTCAGCAAGCCGGATTTGAAAACATAACGGCTGATTTGATATACGGCACACCCGGATTGAGTGACGAAAACTGGAGAAAAAATCTTGCAAAGGTTTTCAGTTATGATATTCCGCATCTCTCTTCTTATTCATTAACTGTTGAAGAAAAAACTCCGCTAGAAAGTCACATCAAAAAAGGAAAAGTAAAACCTGTTGATGAAGAACAATCGGCTGAACAGTTTTTAATTCTGATGGACGAGGCCGCAAAAAATGGATATGAGCATTACGAAATTTCTAATTTCTGCAAACCCGGTTTTCACTCGCGTCACAACAGCAATTACTGGAAGGGAATTAAGTATTTAGGTCTAGGTCCTTCTGCTCATTCATTTGACGGAAACGCTCGCCAATGGAATGTTTCCAACAATTTCAGGTACATCCAGTCTATTGCCGAAAACAAAATTCCAAGTGAAAAGGAAACGCTTACACTTGAGCAAAAATTCAATGAATACATGATGACAGGTTTGAGAACCTCAACAGGAATTAGTCTTGAAAAAGTAAAAACAGAATTTGGAGAAAACCATTTAAACACACTTTTAACAGAAGCAAAAATTTATCTCAATTCTGATAAAATCATTCAAAAAGAAAATCACTTAATTCTCACCAACCAAGGAAAATTGATTGCAGACAGAATAAGTTCCGATTTTTTTGCCTGATTACAGAATAATGTATTTTATTTCATTAGTTTTAGCCGGATTTTAAAAATATTATTTCGAATTTTACCTTTAAATAAAATTATATGGAAGTAAACTTAGACAAAATTGATTTGAAGATTTTGAAACTTTTGCAGGAAAACGGGCGCAAAACCAACGTTCAACTTTCTAACGAGATTGGGCTATCACCTGCTCCAACTTTAGAGAGAGTAAAGAAGTTAGAAAACTCAGGCATTATAAAAAGCTATCACGCAGTGGTGGAAGAAAAAGCGGTTGCGCTTGGAATTAAAGCCATGATACAGGTTTCGCTGGTGAGGCAGAAGGATAATGCCATTTCAAATTTCAAAAAACAGATTAATAAAATTGATGAAATTGTAGAGTGTTATCAGGTAACCGGCAACTATGATTACTTGCTGAAAGTGGTGGTAAAAGACATTCCTTCTTTTGAAAAATTGATTGGTGAAAAACTCAGCAAAATAGCTGATATCGGCCAAATGCAAACAAATGTTATTCTAAGTGAAGTGAAAAAATCACCGGTGCTTCCACTTAATTATGAGTAATGAATATTGAAGAATTGCGTGAATATTGTTTAAAGAAAAAAGGTGCGGAAGAAAGTTTTCCTTTTGACGACACAGTTTTAGTTTTTAAAGTTTTGGGTAAAATTTTTGCACTTACAAGTACAGAGGGAGAATTCACTGTGAACCTCAAATGCGATCCCGAAAAAGCAATTGAACTGCGCGAAAAATATTCAGGAGTAAAACCCGGTTATCACATGAACAAAAAGCATTGGAATACTATTTACTTTGATGGGTCAATTTCTGATTTAGATGCAAAAAAATGGATTGAAGATTCATACAATCTGGTTGAAAAAAGTCTGACAAAAACACAACAACAACATTTAAAAAATTTATAAAAATGGGAAAACGATTATTACGCTATTTTCTTCAAGGGCTGCTCTACATAGTGCCTATGACCGTGACTATTTATGTAATCTATTTCATATTCAAAGCCATTGACGGAATAATTCCGATTGAAATTCCGGGATTGGGATTTGTAATTATTATAGTAGTGATAACACTGGTTGGTTATCTGAGTCCACTATTCCTTAACAAACCTTTTGTCGATTTTATTGAACACTGGATTGAAAAAACTCCGTTGGTAAAACTAATTTACGGCTCTGTAAAAGATTTGATTGCTGCATTTGTTGACAATAAAAAACGTTTCAGCAAACCGGTTATTGTGAAAATGAATAAAGATGCCGAGGTCTATAAACTTGGTTTTGTAACCCAAAAAGATTTATCGGAACTGGGCATGGGACCAGAATTTGTAGCCGTTTATCTTCCGCACTCTTACAATTTTTCGGGCAACGTTTTTATAGTTCCGCAAGAAAATGTGCGCGAAGTGAATGTGCCTTCTTCAGAAGTGATGAAGTTTATTGTTTCGGGTGGAGTTACCGAGGTGGAGAAATAAAGCCTCACCCTTCCCTCTCCAAAGGAGAGGGTTAAAGCCAGCCCTTTTCTAAAATATCTTTGGCGTGGTAGGTAATAATTATACCTGCACCGGCACGGGCAAAGGCATACATATTTTCCATCACAATTTTTTGTTCGTCAACCAGACCTTGTTTAGCAGCGACTTTTACCATGCTGTATTCTCCTGAAACATTGTAGCAGGCAATTGGCAACAAGGTGTTATCTCTTAATTCGCGAATTACATCTAAGTAAGCTAGAGCCGGTTTTACCATCAGAATATCGGCACCTTCGTTTTCATCAATCAGAGATTCCTGCAGCGCTTCTCTTCCGTTGCGGAAATCCATCTGGTATGATTTGCGGTCGCCATGCGAAGGAGAAGAATCGGCAGCCTCTCGAAAAGGACCATAATAAGCAGAAGCAAACTTTGTGGAGTACGACATGATTGCTGTATTCTCAAAACCATTTTTGTCTAATGTTTCTCGAATAGCAAGCACTCGACCATCCATCATATCAGAAGGCGCTACCATATCTGCTCCGGCCTGTGCATGAGCCAATGCCATTTTTGCCAAAACATCCACACTCTTATCATTCTGTACATACTCGTGTTCCAGAATTCCGCAATGCCCATGCGTAGTATAGGCACAAACGCAGACATCGGTAATCACATACAAGTCATCACCGAATTTATTTTTCAGTTCGCGAACTGCTTTTGCAACTATTGAATTTTTGTCAGAAGCAGACGAGGCATCTTTTGTTTTTGTTTCACCAACACCAAAAAGCAACACTTTATTGATTCCATATTTCAATCCTTTCTCAACATCTTTTAAAAGCCTGTCAACTGAAAAATGAAAAACTCCGGGCATGGCTTTTATAGGCTCAGCAATGTTTTTTCCACTGGTAACAAAATACGGGTAAACAAACATGTCTTTGCTTAATCTTGTTTCAGCAACGGCATTTCTTATAATTGCGTTCTTTCTTAATCTGCGCGGACGGTGTAGCATTTCTATTTGGTTTTTAGGGTTGCAATATTAAGGATTTTAAGCCGTTCTGTTTTTTAGCAAGCTTGTCCGACAAAATCATGACATTAATTTTATCTTTTCAGGATTTTGTTCTGAATAAAAAAGGTTTACTTTTGCCATCCTGACTTAAAAAATCAACTATTAATCAATCAAATAAAAAAAATGAAAAAAATCTACTTAATGACAGCAATGTTAATTTCAGGTGCAACGGTATTTGCACAGGGAACATTGCAAACACAAAACAAGGGTGTAATTAAACGAGTAATGCCGGTTCCTGTAAGCAACCCTGCACAATCAGCTCTTCCTACTGACACTGCAGGATGGGTTGATTCAGGAAATTTTGCTCCTATATTTGCCGGTATCAGCGGTGAAGTTGTAGCTTTCGGTTACCAAGGTGGTGGCTGGGTTTACGGAAACAATGCTGACGGTTTAAACGAGTGCGCTCAAGGTTACCTGAACGTTAATCAATCAACTTTAGGAATTGAAGAAGTTCTGTTACTTTTCACAGGGAAAACAGGAGTATCAGGAAGCGCTACTTCAAAAGCAGTAGTAAAAGTTTACAGTATGGCTGCAAACAAAGCACGTAATACAGACGGTGCAGGCGGACAAGCAGTAAACTCACCGGGACCAAATCAATTACTTGGATCACAGGATTATTTCTTTGATGATATTGACACAACTTTCGGAAATTGGAACGTTATTACTTTCCCAACTCCGGTATTCATTAACGGAACTGATTTTGCTGTTTCTGTTGATTTCACAAACCTGAACGCAGCTCAAGATACTGCAGGATTGCTTTGCGACCAGATTGGTGATGCTGACGGATTAGACTATGCATTCCACAAATTCCAAGGTTCATGGTATGTTACTGACTTCGCATTCAGCGCAAGCGGAACTGATGACGTTGATAACGACATCGCCATTTTTGCTGTAATTGACGAGAACTTCATCGGTGTTGAAAGTCTTGAATTTTTCAACGGCCTAAAATTGAGCCAAAACAACCCTAACCCAATGAACGGAAACACAGTTATTCAATATGAGTTGGAAAAATATACAACCGCTGTTGAACTGGAGATTTTTGATGTTCACGGAAGAAAAGCAGTTGTGATTAATGAAGGTGAAAAAACTGCCGGTCGTCACAGCATCAGCATCGAGAACACAAAACTTGCTGCAGGTACTTACTACTACTCTTTGAAAGCTAACGGAAACAGACTTACAAAGAAAATGGTTGTTACCAAATAACACTGTTTTATCTTTAAATAAAAAGCCCCTTGCAAATTGCAAGGGGCTTTTTATTTGTAGCTGATTATCTTTGCACCATGAAAAAGAAAACACCGAAAGAATCACTTGCAGTTTTAACAGAAATGGTTTTGCCAAATGACACTAATACACTTGGCAACCTGATGGGCGGAAAACTTCTGCACTGGATGGACATTGCTGCTGCAATTACTGCTCAGCGCCACTGCGGTCGCGTTGTTGTAACTGCATCTGTAAATAATGTAAACTTTAATCAGCCAATAAAGCTTGGAGAAATCGTTACGCTTGAATCAAAAATATCTCGTGCATTCTCTTCCAGCATGGAGATTTTTATTGATGTTTGGGTGGAAAGCACCGTTACCAGTGAGAAGAAAAAATGCAATGAAGCCATTTACACTTTCGTTGCAGTTGACCAAGTGGGGCGACCAATCAATGTTCCCGAAATTGTTCCCGAAACTGATTTAGAAATAGAACGATATGAAAGTGCATTAAGAAGGAGACAACTGAGTTTAATACTTGCCGGAAAAATGAAACCTGAAGATGCAACGGAGTTAAAGGCTTTATTCTCGCGTTAGATTTTTTGCCACAGATTACACAAATTAGTACAGATTGAATCTGTGTAATCTGTGGCAACATTTTAAAAATCTAATCTGCCAAAAATTCTTTAAACCACAGAGCAGAATCTTTCATAATTCGTTGCTGTGTTTTAAAATCAACGTGTACCAGACCGAATCGGGTTTTATAACCTTCGGCCCATTCAAAATTGTCCATCAAGGTCCACACAAAATAGCCTTGCACATTTACTCCTTCATTTTTTGCACGAAGAACCTGAGCTAAATAATCTTTAAAAAACTGAACGCGTTTTGCATCGTGCACTCTTCCATTCTCCACCACATCAGGAAAAGCACAACCGTTTTCAGTAACATATAATTTCTTTACGCCCGGGTAAGCAGCAAATTTTTTCAGCACTTTATAAATTCCTTCCGGGTAAACTTCCCAACCCATTTCAGTTGTTTCCACATGTCTTCTTTTTGCTGGAACTTCTAACCCTTTCATATACGGGATAATAAAATTTGCCCGTGCAATTTCCCGTGTATAATTCTGAACACCGATAAAATCAAAATCAAATTTCATATTTTCTTCATCACCGGGTTGCATATATTTTTCAACTTTTTTTATTGCAGGCAATGACTCCATTGGATAGCCCATTCCTAATGCAGGTTCTATAAAAAGACGGTTGACCATTGCATCCCAGCGTTCCACTGTTTTTGCATGAACATCTTTTCCCTTAAATGGCTCAATGGATGAGCAGGAAAAGGTAGTTCCCACATTAGCATCTTTCACATTACGTCTTATTATTCTTCCGCCTTCGGCCTGACAAAGTGTTGTATGGTGTGCTGCAGGAATAAAATTTTTAAAACCTTTTTCGCCCGGAGCATGAATACCCAATAAATAACCAATAGCTGTAAATGCAAGAGGTTCATTCATCACCATCCAGTTTTTTACACGGTCGCCATAAGCCTTCGTTATCACTTCAACATATTCATTATACCAGCCAAGCACGTCACGGTTTGTCCATCCGCCCTTATCCTGTAAAGCCTGCGGAATATCCCAGTGATACGTTGTAAGCCATGGCTGAAGCCCTTTTTCTAAACAGGTATCAATTACTCTACTATAAAAATCTAAGCCTTTTTGATTTACTGTCCCTGTTCCCTGCGGCAATATTCTTGACCATGCAGTTGAAAAACGAAATACCTGCATATTCATCTGGCGGATAAAATCAATATCTTGAGCATAGCTGTCATAGAAATCGCAGCTTACATCACCGTTCTCTCCCGTCTTGATATTTTTCTTGCCATGCGAAAATGTATCCCACACCGAAGGTCCTTTGCCATCTGCATCATGGCCACCTTCAATTTGGTAGGCAGCTGTGGCAACGCCCCACAAAAAATCATCACCGAAAGCAGATTTTGTTAGTTCTGCCGGAGCAAAATATCCCATCGCTTTCAACTGAGGCAGCAATGCAATGCCTGCAGCAGTGGCTCCGAGCGCCTTTAGAAGTTCTCTTCTATTCATGGTGTTTAGTGTTTTTGTAATTCAGGATTCTTAAGCATTGGTATAAGATGCTTAAACATATCGTTTGTCATTTTTTCTAAATCATACTCTGCGTTCCAGCCCCACTCCATTCGGGCAAATGAATCGTCAATTGAATGCGGCCAGCTGTCTGCAATCTGCTGACGGTGGTCAGGCTTGTAAGTGATTTCAAAATCAGGGAAATGCTTTTTTACTTCTGCAGCAATTTCTTTTGGAGAAAAACTCATTCCTGCAATGTTATATCCATATCGGGCCGATAATTTTTCTGAAGGCGCATGCATCAAATCAATTGTTGCTTTAATCGCATCTGGCATATACATCATTGGAAGTGTTGTTTGTTTGCCAAGAAAACATTCAAAATTGCCTTTCAAAATTGCATCGTGAAAAATCTGAACAGCATAATCTGTTGTGCCTCCGCCCGGCATTGATTTGTAGCCAATCAGTCCGGGATAGCGTATGCTACGCACATCTACTCCAAACTTTTTGTAATAATACTCACACCATCTTTCGCCCGCCAATTTACTTATTCCATAAACGGTGCTGGGCTCTGCAATTGTATTTTGTGGTGTTTTTACTTTAGGAGTGCTTGGACCAAAAATAGCGATGGAACTTGGCCAGAAGATTTTCTCAATCTTTTTTTCTTTGGCTAAATCCAGCACATTGAAAAGCCCATCCATATTGAGCCTCCATGCAGATTTTATTTTTGCCTCGGCAGTAGCAGAAAGCAACGCAGCCAACAAATAAACCTGGGTGATTTTATGTTTTTCAATTACTTCAGCCAGTTTATTTCCATCCAATACATCAAGAATTTCAAAAGGTCCGTCATTCATCACTGTGTCGGAGGCCCCTTTGATATCCGAAGCTACCACATTGTCAACTCCGTAAAGCTCGCGCAACTTTTCAACCAAATCAGTTCCAATTTGTCCGGAAGCACCAATGACAATGGCTTTCTCTTTTCTCGTCATATTTTTCAAAATTATAGAGCGGTAAAATTATCAATCTTTGCATACTTTTACGCAATCGCAAAAGAACTCAATTATGCCTGACGAAAAGACAATTATCAATTCTTCAAAAGCACCTGAACCGGTGGGATTATATCCCCATGCACGAAAGGTAGGTAACCTGCTTTTTCTGTCAGGTGTTGGTCCGCGCGAAAAAGGAAATAAAAATATTCCGGGAGTTGAGTTAGACTCGAACGGAAAAATTGTGTCATATGACATTGAAAAACAATGCCACTCTGTATTTGCGAATGTGAGATATATTCTGGAAGATGCCGGAAGCAGTTGGGATAATATTGTAGATGTGACCGTTTTCCTCACCAATATGAAAGATGATTTTGCGACTTATAACCGCATTTATGCTGACTATTTTAAAGACAATCATCCCTGCCGCACAACTGTGGAAATAAATTGTCTACCTACACCTATTGGTATTGAACTGAAAGTGATTGCTACTATTTAAAAACATTTTATGAAGATTTCTTACAACTGGCTTAAAAAGTATATTGACTTAAAAATTTCTGCAGAAGAAACTGCTGCGTTGCTTACCGCATGTGGCTTAGAAGTAGAGAGTACAGAAAAGTTCCAATCAGTGAAAGGCGGGCTTGAAGGTTTGGTAATTGGTGAAGTAAAAGAAAGAGAAAAACATCCTGATGCCGACCGTTTGAGTGTTACAAAAGTGGATGTTGGTGCTGCTGAATTACTGAACATCGTTTGCGGTGCGCCCAATGTTGAAGCAGGACAAAAGGTAATTGTGGCAACAGTTGGTGCAACTGTCCATCCTTTAACAGGTGAACCTTTTCAAATTAAAAAATCAAAAATACGTGGTGCTGCTTCGGAAGGAATGATTTGTGCTGAAGATGAAATTGGTTTAGGTTCAAGCCATGCAGGAATTATGGTGCTGGATGCAACTGCAAAAGTGGGAACACATGCAAAAGAATATTTTGGAATTGAGGATGATTATGTTCTTGAAATCGGATTAACGCCAAACCGTTCTGATGCGGCTTCTCATATTGGTGTGGCGAGAGATTTGACTGCTGTAATTAATGGAGGCAAGAATCAAGATGCAAGAATCAAGATGCCTGCTGTTGAAAATTTTTCTATTGACAATGAAAGTCTGAAAATTGAAGTGGTTGTTGAAGATGCTGAAGCATGTCCGCGTTATTCGGGTGTAACAATTTCTGGTGTTGAAATAAAAGATTCTCCTGAATGGTTGCAGACACGATTGAAATCAATCGGGTTGAAACCGATTAATAATATTGTAGATGCAACCAATTTTGTTTTACACGAGTTCGGGCAACCGCTCCATGCATTTGATGCAGACAAGGTTACCGGTAACATAGTAGTGGTAAAAAAAATGAAGCAAGGCACAAAGTTCATCACACTTGACGGAATAGAACGTGAGCTATCATCAAACGATTTGATGATTTGCAATGCAGATGAAGGCATGTGCATTGCCGGAGTTTTCGGTGGTTTGAAATCAGGAATTAGTGCAGAAACAAAAAATATATTTTTGGAAAGTGCTTATTTCAATTCTGTTTCTATCCGTAAAACATCACGCTTGCATGGACTGAAAACAGATGCTTCATTCCGTTTTGAGCGGGGCGCTGACCCAAATATTACTGTGTATGCTTTGAAGCGTGCTGCGCTTTTGATAAAAGAAATTGCAGGAGGAAAAATTTCTTCTTCTATTGTTGATGTTTATCCGAGAGCAATAGAAAATTTCAAAATAGATTTTTCATACACCAATTGCGAAAGACTTATCGGAAAAGCATTGCCAAAAGAAATAATCAAAAATATTCTTCGCGATTTACAGATTGAAATTAAAAAGGAAACTGAAACAGGTTTACAGCTTTCTATTCCTCCTTTCAAAGCAGATGTAACGCGCGAGGTGGATGTGATTGAAGAGATTCTCCGCGTTTATGGTTACAATAATGTTGAGATTTCCTCATTGCTCCGTTCTTCTATTTCGTATTCCACAAAGCCTGATGCAGAGAAAGTGAAGAATACAATTTCTGATTTGCTGACTGCTAAAGGTTTTACAGAAATAATGTGCAACTCGCTGACAGCAGAAAAATATTCAGAACTGTTGGGTGAAACAGAAAGAGCAAAAAATGTTCACGTCCTGAATCCGTTGAGTAGCGATTTAAATGTGATGCGCCAGACTTTGCTTTTCAACGGATTGGAAATGATTTCACACAACATCAACCGCAAAAATCCTGATTTGAAGTTTTATGAGTTCGGGAAAACTTATCACCTTAGCGATTCAGGCGAATGGAAATATACGGAGAAGAACAGGCTTTCAATTCTTATAACTGGAAGAAAACAACAGGAAGGCTGGAACGTCAATGCTGATAACGTGAACTTTTTTCAACTCAAAGGCATGGTCGAATCTGTATTAACAAAGATGGGCATTGAAACTAAGGAAGTAAGTGCAGACAATACTTCTCAACTTTTTTCTTATTCCATAACCTATGAATCAGCAAAGAAAAAAGTTGTTGAATTCGGAGAAGTGAAAAAATTAGTTCTGAAAAAATTGGATATAGACCAGGAAGTTTTTTATGCCGATTTTGACTGGGATGAAATTTTAAATCAGGTAAAAAAAGTTTCTGTAAAATATACTGAAGTGCCGGTTTACCCATCTGTGCGAAGGGATTTGGCTTTGCTGGTTGATAAACAAGTGCGTTATACCGACATAAAAGAACTTGCTTTCAAAACTGAGAGAACTCTTTTGAAAGAAGTGAACCTGTTTGATGTTTATGAAGGAAAAAACTTAGAGCCGGGAAAAAAATCTTACGCTATTTCATTTATCATTCAAGATGAGAAAGCTACATTGAATGATAAAACGATTAGCAAGGTGATGGAGAAAGTAGCGGCAACATTGAAAGAAAATCTTGGAGCGACAATTCGCTAATACAATTCATATAAAACAAAAAGGGATGAAACCTGTGGTTTCATCCCTTTTTGTTTTATAGCTCGGACTTTAGTATTCGTCCTCGTTAAAGAAAAAATCGTCTTTGGTAGGGTAATCCGGCCAGATGTCTTCAATGGTATCGTACACTTCGCCTTCGTCTTCAATTTCCTGAAGATTTTCCATCACTTCCAATGGTGCTCCTGAACGCATGGCGTAATCAATTAACTCGTCTTTTGTGGCAGGCCAGGGTGCATCTTCAAGATACGATGCTAATTCTAATGTCCAATACATAGTTCTATATTTTTAAACGATTCAACGATGATTTGTTGAAGCAATGTTTTTACAAATTCACTTTTTACAAGTCCGCAAAAGTAAAAATTATATGATACAAAAAAATAGTTGTGAAAATTTTGTGAAAACCTTACTGAATACGGGGCTTCCAAGGCGTTTCACGCAAGTTTGCATCGTAGGTAAGTTTGCGTGAAAGCACAAAAAGATAGTCGGAGAGGCGGTTGAGATACTTGATAACGATGACAGGAACTGTTTCTGTTTCGGCAAGATGAACCGTATCTCTTTCCGCTCTGCGGCATACACAACGAGCAACATGACAAAAGCCGATTGCATCATTTCCGCCTGGTAAAATAAATGCTTTCAGTTCAGGTAATGTTTCATTCATTTTGTCAATTTCATTTTCTAAAAGTTCAACATCTCCTTCGTGTAAATCGGGAACTTTCAAATTATTTTTTCCGGGCTCGGAGGCAAGAATAGAACCAAGTGTAAAGAGTCTGTCCTGAATTTCACCAAGTGTTTCTATAGCTCGTGCATCAATGTCTTTGAAACGAATCAACCCGATGTAGGAGTTGAGTTCATCTACTGTTCCGTAGGCTTCAATTCGTATATTGCTTTTTGAAACGCGCTTGCCACCGAAGAGAGCAGTGGTTCCTTTGTCGCCTGTTTTTGTGTAAATTTTCATTAGTTCTGATTTGCCATGAAAACCGATTCCTTGTGCTGACTTAAATCCAGCCCCATCAGTTCTTGTTCTTCTCTAACACGCAAAGGGGTGATAAAGTTCGTGAGTTTAAAAATCAAGACCGAACCAAAAAAAGTAAATAGCGAAACAATGACCAATGCTAAAAGATGATATTTCAATAATTCAAACGAGCCGGTGATTACTCCGCCTTCTTTTGCAAAAATGGCAGTTGCAATCATCCCCACAATTCCGCCAACACCGTGGCAGGGAAAAACATCCAGCGTATCATCTAAGGTTGATTTTGTTTCTTTCCAGTGAACTGCATAATTGCTGACCACCGCTGCAATAACACCAATAAAGATCCCCGGACCATATTCTACAAAACCTGCTGCGGGTGTTATAGCAACCAAGCCTACCACCGCACCAATACAAGCTCCCAACGCTGATGGCTTTCTTCCGCGCATGGCATCTAAAAGCACCCATGCAAGCATAGCGGCTGCCGAAGCAAGGTTGGTATTAATGAAAGCAGTTACCGCCAACGAGTTTGCCCCAAGAGCAGAACCGGCATTAAATCCAAACCAACCAAACCAAAGCAAACCTGTTCCGAGAATTACATACGGAATATTAACAGGTGAAAATTCTTCTTTCACCAAATGCGATTTTCTTCTTCCCAATACCATTGCACCTGCAAGTGCGGCAAAGCCTGCCGAGATGTGAACAACAGTTCCTCCTGCAAAATCAAGTACGCCCCATTTGAACAAAAATCCATCGGGGTGCCAGGTCCAGTGGGCAAGCGGACAATAGATAAGCAAACTGAAAAGTGTGATGAAAATTAAATAACTCCAGAAACGCACACGTTCAGCAAACGAGCCGGTGATGAGCGCAGGAGTGATAATGGCAAACTTCAATTGAAACGCGGCAAACAATACAAAAGGAACAGTGCTTCCAATTATAGGATGCGGTGCGGTACCCACATTATTAAAAAGAAAATAGGTCATCGGGTTGCCTATAAATCCTCCGATGCTGTCGCCAAAGGCAAGACTGAAACCAACAGTGAACCATAAAATACTGATAACGCCTAATGCAATAAAACTTTGCAGCATGGTGGAAATAATATTCTTAGGTTTTACCATTCCACCGTAGAAAAAGGAAAGGCCGGGAGTCATGATTAATACAAAAGCTGATGCAGTAATTATCCAGGCAAGATTTCCCGTATCTATTGCTCCTTCTGCTGCTTCGGGGTGATTAGCAGGATAAAATGCCATGAGTAAACTCAAGGCAAAAAGCAAAATAAAAGCTATGGTTCCGTACTTTTTCTTTCGTTCTTTTTCTTTCATTTATGCTTTTGCTAAAACTCTTGTAATGTTTGGATTCAACTGGTCTGATTCTACAAAACCATCTTTCAGGCGCACAATGCGATGAGCATGTTTGGCAATATCTTCTTCGTGCGTTACTACAATGATGGTATTTCCCTGACGATGGATTTCTTCAAACAAACCCATAATTTCAACCGAGGTTTTCGAGTCAAGATTTCCCGTTGGCTCATCGGCAAGAATAATAGAAGGATGATTTACCAATGCGCGAGCAACTGCTACACGCTGACGCTGTCCGCCCGAAAGCTCGTTGGGCTGGTGCTTTACACGGTCGGCAAGACCAACCTGTTTCAATACTTCCTGCGCACGGATTATTCTATCGGCTTTGCCCATTCCTGCATAAATCAAAGGCAGCATTACGTTCTCCAGTGCGGTAGAGCGCGGCAATAAATTAAAGGTCTGAAATACGAAACCAATTTCTTTATTTCTGATTTCGGCAAGGTCGTTATCCTGCAGTTTACTTACGTCTGTTCCGTTCAGCACATAGCTTCCGGCAGTAGGCGTATCAAGGCACCCAAGAATATTCATGAGCGTTGATTTTCCCGAACCTGAAGGACCCATGAGCGCCACATATTCGTTCTTGTTGATGTTGATCGAAACATCGTTCAGCGCCTTCACCAGCTCGGTGCCAATGGTATAGTGCCGCGCGATGTTTGTTATTTTTATAATATTTTCCAAGGGAGATTTTTCTTGCTGCGAAGGTAAAAAATAAACGTGCTGAAATAATGGCATAATTATTAGCATAAAATTGCCACAGATTCACAGATTAAAACTAAAGCATTAAAAAAATCTGTGAATCAGTGGCAAACTTTTCTTCCGCTTTTAGTTTTACATTTGTGGCGTATCCTATGATTTCAAGAACCATTTTTCTTTTTCTTTTTTTGCTTTCAGCAAAAATTTCTTCTGCTCAGGTAATCGTTGTTGCCGACCCTACAATTGATTTACTGGTTAAAAAGCATATAAAAGCTAATTCAGAAGGCAAAGGTTTTCCCGGTTTCAGGGTTCAGATTTTTTCTGATTCGGGAAACGGTGCACGCGAGCGTGCCAACGAAAAACGTTCGTCTTTTGTAAGTAAATACCCTGATATTCCCGCCTACCTTGATTTTAATAATCCTAACTTTATTGTGCGTGTGGGTGATTTTCGCACCAAGCTGGAAGCCCGCAAATTTTTGAACAGTATTAATGTTGAGTTTCCTTATGCCTTTGTAAGAAAGGATATGATTCAGCCGCCACCGATTGAATAATTCATAAATTCGTACTTCATTATTAACCCTTAAAAACAAAACGCCATGTATTTTCTATCTCTCTCCGTAACGTTGTTAGCAATTATTGCATCGGTTCATCTGCTTGCAAAAGTGCGCAACGAAAATCTTGGAATTCTTTCTAAAATTCTTGCCTACTTTGTACTGCTTACTGCGGTATTAGTGCTTGCTTGCCAGCTTTTTCGCGGTGTGGATAAAATGGAACATGGCGGCAAAAAATGTAAAAAAGAATGTAGCCGCGAAATGATGATGGGGGGCGATGGCGACCATCACAAGATGATGAAAAAATGCCATAAAGAAGGCGGCATGGAAGGCAAATGCATGAAAGGCGGTTGCGTTAAAGGCGAATGTCCTCACATGGGCGAAGACGGCAAATGCAGCATGAAAGAAGGCGAAGAATGTAACATGAAATGCTGCAAAGACAGTGCAATGAAAGGCGAGTGCAAAATGCACAAAGAGGTGGAAGTAATTATTAAGGAAGGCGACAAGGAGTAACTTCAGACTGTACGCTCAATTATCCAGCCTGTTTTGGGCTGCAAGGCTTTTTCACATTCAAATTTATAATCAGTATCCTTTTCTATCCTGCGGCATAGAAAAGCCGGTGTGGCAGATGTCCATTTCCATTCCTGCGATTCAATAAAATAGATATCGCCCACCTTCATGTTAAGCAACATAGTGCGGATAATACTCTGTTTACGCATAGGGCGGGTGATAAAAGACGCCTTTTCTTCCTTAGTTATTTGTTTCATGTATTCAATTTGTGTCCCGCAATACTGCGGGATGGTGATTTGACGCTCCGAAATTAAAAACTTTTACTCAGTTATACAATAGGTGGACAGTTATGGACATCTGACTTACAGATATGGACAACGGAGTTATAGAAATGGACAACGGAGTTATAGATATGGACAACGGAGTTACAGGAATAGACAGCGGAGTTACAGAAATAGACAACGGAGTTACAGGAATGGACAACGAAGTTTTAGTTACAAACAACGGAGTGGTTTGTCAGCTTATTTTACCTTTGCTGATACTTAATTATGCCCAAAATCCACCTCGAAACCCGAATAAATGCCCCCATAGAGCGCTGTTTTGACCTTGCCCGAAGCATTGACCTGCACAAACTAAGCACCGGCAACACACAGGAAGAAGCCATAGCCGGAACTACCTCGGGTTTGATTGGCTTAAATGAAACCGTAACCTGGCGTGCAAAACATTTTGGGGTTTGGCAAAAGCTGAGTTCAAAAATTACGGAGTTTGAGCGCACGAATTTATTTACAGATGAAATGCTCGAAGGAGCATTTAAGTCTATTCACCACCGGCATCATTTCAAACAGGAAGGTGTGGTCACCATTATGACCGATGATTTTCATTTTGAATCTCCGCTGGGAATTTTGGGAAGCATTGCCAATAAATTAGTTCTTACAAACTATCTTACCAATCTTTTAACCGAGCGTAATAAAATGATTAAGGAGTTTGCGGAAACGGAGAGGTGGAGGGAGGTGGTGAAGAATTACTAATTTCGCCCCCTCATTTAATCATCACCCCATGTCCGCAACCCTTACCGCAAAACCCGGCATAGCAGAAGTTCTGGAACTTTTCAAAATAGGAAAGGAAAATTCAGGCGCTTCCACCGGTACAAAATCATTTAAAACACAAGGCAATAAAATAGATTCATTTTCGCCTGTTACCGGTGAATTGATTGCCAGCGTAAATGCCGCCACACCCGAAGATTATGAAACGGTAATAAAAACTGCTGAAGCTGCATTTAAGGAATGGCGAATGGTTCCTGCGCCTAAGCGCGGTGAAGTGGTGCGCCAGATAGGTGATGAACTGCGCAAATACAAAAATGAACTTGGTATGCTGGTCTCCTACGAAATGGGAAAAAGCTATCAGGAAGGATTGGGGGAAGTGCAGGAAATGATTGACATCTGCGATTTTGCCGTTGG
>CANKAM010000029.1 GCA_947479755.1 Bacteroidota bacterium | reverse complement strand
TATCGGGATTGCTAGTTAAACTGGTCTTAGCGGGACGCTACGACCAACCAACACACATACACGTACGACCCGCTGGGTATTCAATCCGGCTATTCAGCAGTTGTAGGGTCTATTATTGTTGATACCTTGCTGATTGAGTTTGCAGGAAACCCGCCTTGCTTTGCATGTTCACGCACCATTTCTTCGTTTGGCGCATTGTAAACACAATAGATTTTATCGGTTGTTACGTAACTGTGAACCCATTGAATTTGTGGTCCCAGATTGCTTAACACGCCACAAGAGGTTTGTGAAATTGCTTTCAATTGTTCGGCAGTTAATTTACCTGCTCCCGGAATTTCTCTTTCAATTACATACTTAGGCATAGTGTTGAGTTTATTTTTTTTGCCTACTCTGTTCGGTTTTCGGCTTCCCCGTTTATTTTTAATTAATTTCCAACAATGTTGCAATTTACAGGTTTCCGTGTTTGTCGGCTTTGTCATTTCTTATTAACCACTGAACCGCCAATTTCTTAAACCCGCTGTTAGCAGAAGTTTTGTCTTTTTTCGTGTCATATTTTCACGCCCATAACAAGTATGTCGTCTATTTGTTCTACTGATTTTCTATATTCTGTTATGAAATTGTCTAACGCAATTCCTTGTTCCTGCAAGGATTTGTTTTGAATTAATAATAACTGTTCTTTAAATCTTTTTCTTGTAAGTTTTTTTTCTTTCTTGTCACCACCAAACTGATCTGCGAAACCGTCTGTGAATAGATATATTGTATCTCCGTTGTTGAGCGTGAATGTATGGTTTGTAAAAGGCTTCTTGTCATCATTCATTCCGATGGGTTGCTTGTCTGCTTTAGTTACTATGAGTTCTCCGTTTTGTAATAACCATAAAGCGTTGTTAGCCCCTGCCCATTGAATTGTTTTTGTTTTAGAGTTGTAAGCACAAAGAGAAATATCCATTCCATCTTTTATTTTTTCTTCGCTATTAGAAAAGTTTTCTATTACTAATTCCGCAGTCTTGTCAAGTATTGCGGCTGGTTGAGTTAAACCGAATTCTCTTACTGCTCTGTTAAGCGCATTATGACAAACTACTGAAACCATAGCCCCTGGCACTCCGTGTCCCGTGCAATCGCAAGCTGCAAATAAAACCAAATCATTAACGATTTCCATCCAATAAAAATCTCCAGCTACGATGTCTTTTGGTTTATAAAGTATAAACGACTTTTCTAAATATTGTTTCACCATGCGTTGTGGCGGTAGTATTGCGGTTTGTATACGCAAAGCATATTCTATACTGTTTAATATTTCTTTTTGTTTTTCTTCAATAATGACATAAGCTTTTTTTATTTCTACATTTTTTAAACGTTCTATCTCTTTTTCATTTTCGGCTTTCTCAGTTGCCATTCGGGTTTGCAACTCTTTTATTTTATTGTTAGCAGCTTCTCCTACAACTTGTGATTTTAATTTTTCAAACAAATCAAAGTGTTCAAGAGCTTTCCAGGGTTCATTGGTATTCCTGTATAATTGCGAAAACAAATAATGATTACGATATAGTTTAGCTCTATTATGTATTTTTTCGCAGGCTTCCTTTGCTTCCAGTAAATATTGCTCCGCCTGCCCGTACTCTTTCATTTCAAGAAGCACTTCCGAAATTTCGTTGAGAGAAGTAGCAACGCCCTGAGAATGGTTGGTTTCTTTTCTCAACTTCAATGCCTGTTTATAATATTCCAATGCTTTATCCGGTTTTCCTGTTTTACGGGATATTACACCAAGGTCATTTAGCGAGCGCGATTGTCCTGATGTGACTTGAATTACTGTATAATATTCCAACGAACGCTGCAATAATTTTTCTGCTTCCATATATTTTTCATATTGGATATATACAGATGACAATCCTGTTTCGCTACGTGCTACTCCATACGGATTATCGTATTTAATAAACCCCTGTAATGCTTCGTTATAAAATTTTTCAGAATTCTCAAAGTCTTTTAAATCAAAATATAAAACACCAAGAGTGTAAGGTCCCCAATACACATTTTTTTTGCTGATTGCTTTCTCTCCTTCTTTTATAGATGCATAACAATACTCAAATGCTTTATCAAAATTTCCCTGATGGGAATGAAAAAAGGCAAGAAAATGTAATATCTGTGCTTTTATTTCAGGATGCTTTATATTATCAAAAATTTCCATTACAGCTTTCATTTCCTGTTCGCCTCTTTTAAAGTTACCTCTCTCGAAGTAAGAATAAGCAAACATAAACCGAATCAAAGTCTGGCCGTCCTTATTAGAGTTTTTATTTTTAAAGAGCTCAAGTTCTTTTTCAAGAAGTATATTTACCCTTTCAAAATCTGAATCATAATAGTAATTAATAAACTCCAAAAGAATATCAATCTTCTTTTCAAAACTTTTTTCAGAAGAGTAATCACTAATAAATCTATCTAAAAAATTTGTCATTTATCTGTTTTTAACTTCGTGAAATTACAAATACGGTTCAAAAGATAATCTTAATTTTATTTTGATGGGTTTCGTAGTAGAGATACGCGTCAGGGTACTTTGGGTCTCTCATTATTTCTTAAAGTCTGTTGTCTGTGTTAATGTGGGCTAATGGTTCGTAAAATTTCTGCTAACGGTTTCGGGCTTTGCGTTGGTGGGCTTTTGAAACCGAAAACTGTCTGCCAGCACCAAAGTTTATTAATTGCTCAAATGTTTCTATTCGCACTGTCCGCCCACTAACGCAAAACCCGTGTTAGGCGTATGTGCTTTTACTTCGGTCGGCCATTAGTCGAGGGAAGTTGGAAATTTTTGAAGCTCTTTTTCTATTTGTGTTTTGTTTTCACCCACCTGACCGTTTGAAGTTTTTGCTTGTCGCAGCGCAACAGTTTCTCTATACTCTCTCGCCTCTGCAAGTTTTGTCAACGTAACTGTAAGATTAAATTCTTTAATAATTTGTTCAATTTCGTCAATTGTCGTTTGGAAAAATTCAGCTCTACTATTTACTAAATTAAGTCGTTTACTTTCTAAATGTCTGTGTAATGTATTTTCTAATCCTGGAGCATTGTCTGAATAAATCATTCCATGTACATCAAAGTCAAATGGAACAGATGCATCACCAAGTTCTTTAACTCTATCAAGTGGTTCAAGTCGTCTTGTCATTCCAATTTTATAAACGTGTTCGCCAAACGAACCTATATTTGAAATTATGTAAACGTGTCCCGATTTAGTTAATTGAGCTTGTGAAATTGCTCTTTCTTTTTGTTCGTGAGCTTTTTCTAAACTACCTTCTAGTTGCTTTATTTTTTCATTCAACTTGTCAAGTTCAGCTCCCTTTGCTTTTTCAACTTCCGATTTTGCTTTTTCTAATGCTTTTTGATAACGAACTTCTTCCGCCTCTGCGTCTTTTTGAGCCTTTTCAATTTCCTTCAAAACCTTCTCTTCTTCACGCATTTGTTCTCTGATTTTTCTCTGCTCCTCTTTTTCTTGATAAACTTTTTCCTCTAGTTCGAATTCTAATCTTAATTCTTCCAATTTAATTTCATAATAATTTTGTGCAATTGAAATTCCAAGTTTTGTCCCAAGTTTATTTATTGCTTCAAATGCTTTTTCAATGCGAGCCTCCATATTTGACATATTATTCCAACTAACTTTAGCAATGGCAGAATCACATTCGCCATTGAATGCACGAAGCATTATTTTGGAATATTGCAACGACATTTTTTTACCTTCTGATTCGCTACCGCCCAATGTTAGTCCAGTCGGTAGAATTGTTGCTTTTTCATTTTTAATTATTTCTTTTTGTTTTTCTCTTAAGGCATCAAGCTTTTGTTTGAATTCCTCCGAAGATTTATAGTCATAATGAGGTTTATATAAGCCAAATGAAATATCTTCAAGGTTTTCTTCAAGGATTGAAATTTCTTTTAAAAGTTTTTCAAAGACATCTCTTTTGGCTTTAAAATCTTGGCCTAATTGTTCTTTTTGTTTTGCGAAGTCAGTACTTAAAGTTGAAATGTTTAGATTAAGTGTGTTTAATTCTGTATTCTTTTTTTCAACCTCTTTTTCAACATCAATAATTCCTTTATATTGATTTTTAAAATTATTCAGGTCGGTTTCGGTCTGCTTCAATCCTTGCGCTTTTTTGAAAAACAGAAAAGTCATTAATACGACACAGGCTGTTAGAATAATAATTGCTATAATCATATAGTTATTTATTTAGGTTTATATTTTTTTATTGTTCTGGTCACTTTTAACAAACCAAGAGGATACAAATGCTGTAAATGTTCCAAATAGACCAACTCCAACAGTCATTAATATCGCTGCAATGATTCGTCCTTCGGTCGTAACGGGATATTTGTCGCCATAGCCAACTGTCGTTATTGTAGAATAAGAAAACCAAATAGCGTCTTCAGCAGTTTTAATATTACTATTTGGAGCAGTTTCAAACTGCAAAATTGCGATTGATGAAAACAAAAGCATAAGCACAGAAATTATAGTTACAGAAGTTAATGTCCCTTGCATTTTATTTTTAAATACATGTTCTACAATATGTCTAGTAGAGCGAAATGCACGAATAAGTCTTATTAATCTAATAAGTCTAAGCAGCCGGCCGGCTCGCATGAAATCAAAAGTTGGGACACTTGAGATTAAATCAATCCAACCCCATTTCATGAATTTTAATTTATTTTCAGCTTTTTTAAAACGAAGAGTAAAATCAAATAAAAAGATTACACAAATTAAATTGTCTACATAGTTCAGCACTTTTGAAATTTCTTTTGGAAGGGTAAAGAAAGTTTCAATTAATAGTGAGCTCAAAACATAAAATGACAGTATAATAATTAAAAGGTTAAGAAAACCTAGTTCTCCTTCATTTTTGCTGATGGTTTTTATGGTTTCATTATCACTTTTTTCCATATTCATTTATGTCAGAGCATTAAGTAATTTTATACTGTGGGGTCGTCCTAGCATTACGCCTAACTTGTATATACCCCTGACGTTATCAGGCCTATCCCTCCGTTTTTGGGCGGATAAGCCTGATAAAGGTCAGGCTTGGTAAATGTAAATAAATTTAATTAATGTATGGAGGATTTGGAGGATAAAATAATATTATTATATCTTTGATTGTATACAAACCAATTAAACTCAAGAAAACATGATTACGAAAGTTGTTTATGAAATTGAGGGCGAACTGCCCGAGCAAAAAGACAGGTATGAATTGCAAGCCTATAGACCCGGAAGAGGATTGCAGATGGATGAAGTTTTACAATCGGCCATACCGCTGATTAAAAAACTAAATTTTACGGAGCCCGAATACACCGTAAACATTCAGGTAAAGGGCCCCGGTATCAGCTACAAAATATTGCAGAAACAAACGGCACAGGCTGCCGAGGCTATACCGCCTGCCAATGTAATAGTTAAACTTACCCGCAGGCAGCATCATTTGCTTAGCCTGTTGCTGGCAGGCCATGATGATGATGAAATAGCCACGCAACTGGGTATTGAGGTTGACAGCGTTAACAAAGCTATTCAGCGTATGTATCCAAAATTTAATGTACATGACCGCGCACAGCTTATTCTTTTTGTGCAGCGCAACAGATTGCTGTTTTCTTAAACACAGCCTCTGACGAAACTGTCCTTTTTCAGGGACAGTTTCTCTTTTCCTTTTCCCATTCCTTTGTCCCGTCAATTAATCATCGTCACCCTGTCCCGATAGCTATCGGGATCGTTTCAGGGTCTTGATTTGAAGAGAGATGCTGAAACAAGTTCAGCATAACGATGTTGACAGCGCTCTTTGACATACTGGAATACTAAAAGAAATCACTTAAGCGTTAAGTCGCTTTATCAAATTACCGAAGTAATTACTTCATCAATCAAAACAATCATTTCAGTCATCAAAATGAATGTTGCGACCATCAAAACAATCTTTTCAATCATCGAAATGAATGTTGCGACCATCAAAACAATCTTTTCAATCATCAAAATGAATGTTGCGACCATCAAAACAATCTCTTCAGTCATCGAAATGAATGTTGCTACCATCAAAACAATCTCTTCAGTCATCGAAATGAATGTTGCGACCATAAAAACAATCTTTTCAGTCATCGAACTGAATGTTGCGACCATAAAAACAATCTTTTCAGTCATCGAAATGAATGTTGCGACCATCAAAACAATCTTTTCAGTCATCGAAATGAATGTTGCGACCATCAAAGCAATCATTTCAGTCATCGAAACGTTTGTTTCATCAAATTAACCAATTCACTCACTAAATTATTAATCTAAAAAAAACTAAATAAAATGAATATACGTAGCAAAGTAAATTACCGCACCATAGCAAAAAGTCTGCTTGCAGGCTTTGCTAACAATGTGTTGAATACACTGTATGTTAATATAGTTGTATTTATGACACCACCCATTACAGCAGCCGCGTTGCTTGCCTTAAAAATTGATTTCGCTGATAAATACGACCGCTATACAAAGCGCACTATTTCAAAAGGCGATATGCTGGCATCAAGAGCAGCACTGATAGCCGCGCTGGATATTCTCAGTTCGTATGTAACCACGGTTGCCGATGGTAATCCTATTGTTATTCTGGAAGGTGGATTTGAACCCACCAAAGGAAATGCTAACAATGCTAACCCGCCTGCGCAGCCCATAGGTGTTACGCTGGAGCGTGGCAGCAGTCGCGAATTAATTGCTGATTGCACACCGGCAGATGGGGTTATCTTTAACGGTGCTATACTGGTAGCCGATGAGGAATTGCCCGTAGACATCATCATCAGCGATGGCGGACAAATTGTGGTGGATGAAAATGGCCCTGTTACTCCAACAGCAGCTGCATCGGGCATAAAATTTATTCTTGACCTTAACAAAGCACGCAAGAAAAGCTTTAAAAATTTACAGGTAGGCACTACCTACTTTGTTTATTTCTGGGCTTCAAACACCGCAGGGGTAAGTATTTTGAGCGGGGTGGCGAGTAAGAAGGTGGTGGAGTAAAAGAGGGAAAGAATAACGAATAAGGAATAGTGTCCCGATAGCTATCGGGAGTTGAAGGTATGAAAACAGCCCCGTTTTGTCCGCCTGTGGCGGATAAGGCGGGGCTGTTTTTATATCCCCATTTCTTGTTAAGCTTTTTAATAAAAAAAATTTATAAATTTGCTTTCTTCTCCGCTAATGCATTTTAAAACACTGTGTTTATGGATCAGCTTCACCCCCTCTACAACGGCCCTGCTTCTGATGATGAATTGGAAGTAAATAAATGGAAAGAAGAGTTTTACAAACTCATCGTCCATGAAATGCAAACCGAACCAAGGTTTGTAAATTATTTCAACAACTTCAGAGCAGATACAGTTGAACGTTTCATCTCTTCCTATGCTTTTGACAAAGTGTACTGGTATATTATTGCACGTGGCGGAAATAAAGTAACCGGAAACAAACGCACCATTGATAGTGTTCTCTGGTGCATAAACGCCATACTGCAGAAAAAACTCTTTGATATACAATGCCGCTGGCGTGCCAGCGAGCTTAAAATTCCGGGCATCACCATTTCTGAAATGTTTACCTCGTTTGAAGATGACATCAGTGAAGCCGGGCATCTACTTTCCGTTGGTCCTGCCGATATAGAACTGTTCAAGCGTTATCTTAACGAAAAACCGCTGCACCTGTTTTACAATACAAGCCTGCCCTGGCAATATTATCCAGCACTAAAAAAGTGGTACATGGAAAATGAACCGTCAAAAGGCAACCAGTATGTTGAGAGCTGGTATGATTATCACAACCGTTATACCGGAAATAACAAACTGCTGCAGCTACCCGATGAGCGGGGCCAGGCAGAAAACTTTTACATCAACCTTGCCGAGGCCGAAGAAAATAAAAACAAACCACCTGCAGCGCCAACACCCGCATTACCGGCAGCAGACATCAACGATAAAAAGCTGATTGAATACATGGCAAAGAATTTTGACAGCAAAGAAAGCTATGCCAAATTCAGGGAAAAGAATGATTTTATCAAGCCCTTTATGCGCAAGAAAAACCTCATTGTTGAAGAGGATATAAACCTGCTTGCCGAGGCCAGACGTAAAGTGCCCATTGACGAAGATGATGACTGGAGGGCAGCCGTAAAACGGGCAGCAGAATACTACCGCAGAGAGGTAATGGCTGAAGCGCTGGACCAATATGCCGAAGACTTTTTCAGTGAGCCCAAAGAAAATCCCGACCCGCACTACCATTTTGATGTACGTGTTGAAAATGACCTGAAAAAAATACTGCGCGGGCGCGAACTAAACAATGAATCCCCTGACCTTAATTTTTAAGAACTCATGGCAGAAGAAGAAAATAAAAACGAACAAAACACACCTCCCGTTCTCAAAACATTGGGTGATTATCTTACCCGTGATAAAGAACGTGCAGCCCTTAAACTTATACTGATACCGCAATACATCAGCGAGCTGGAAGCAGATGCCCGCCTACGCGACTATTTCAAAGACTACAACCCCGCTTCGGTTACCGCCTTTATTAAGCACTATGCTACCCTTAAAGCCGAATGGATGACCGATGATACCCAATATGCAGAATGGAATGAAAGCTATGCCCTGCACTGGGAAACCGAAGCCATGCAACGCCTGCAGGAAATACAACAGAAAAAATTATTCGATATACAGTGTCAGTGGCGTGCCGAAAAAATGGAGCTACCCGATGTGTTTATCACTTCCGATTTTAATTCCTGGGGGTATGTGAATATTTTGAATTGTCCCTTTCTGCCACCCATCACCGAAGAGGAAGTGGATCTGTATATCCTCTATATGCGCTCCGGCAATTTTGAAGATGAACAGGAACTATTTTCAGGAGGCTGGCAGGATTATGAAGGAATAAAAGAAGCCTACCAGACAGAAAATGAAAACCGCAATTTTCCCGAATGGTATGATTTTTATAATGGCCGCAAGGGAGCAGGGGTTTACATGCTGCTGCCCGATTTGCGCGGACCAAAGGAAGAAGAATACATACAACTGGCACGCGAAGAACATCATCGCAATATAAAAGCAAGCATGGATGCCAAGCAAGATAAACGTCCCAGTATTTTTGGTTTTCCCGATACACAAACCCCTTTTATTGTTTCAACCTTTGAAGATAAACAATCACAAGCCTTTTATAAACTGTATAAAGAAAACCGCTTTGCCATAGAAAACGATGAAGATGACGATGATGATGAGGATGACGATGATATGTCTGACGATTTTATTGGTTTTAATATAGAGAGTATTATGCATGACCTGGAGCGGGCTCCTGAAACTATTTCGGTAAAGGCCAATCCCGATTTCCGTGAGGCATTGAAAGAGGCATGGGACAAGTATTACATTGAAAAAACAGCTGAGGCCATGCCCCTTGCCTATGAGCACTATATGCTGCGCATACAAACAGGACTTGCATTTGAAGTATCCAATATGGAATCATGGAAGAGCGTACTTGATTTGCACCGTAATACCATTTTGCGGGGTCGCGAACTCAAAGGCGAGCCACGCAATTTTGATTTCTGAAGTAGTATAACAACGGATTATTTCCTCCTTTTTCAACCTGCTTGATTTCTCGGTTTTATCAAAATACACTACCTTGTACTGCCCACTACTATAAAAACATTAAATTTATTATAATTGCTTTTCAATTAGTTACAAGTATTTTTACAATAATTATGGTACTATGTGTTGCATAGTACTATAATATGTCTTTATCTTTGTGCCGTCAATAATTCACAACGACAGCAACAGAAATAAAAACAAATAAAATGGCAACCAATACCGAAAATATAAAATCCCAAATGAGAAAAGGAGTGCTGGAATATTGCATCCTCTCCATTCTGGCGCAACACGATGCTTATGCCAGTGATATTATAGCAAAACTGAAAGAAGCAAAACTCATTGTAGTGGAAGGTACCCTCTATCCCCTGCTCACCCGATTAAAAAATGACGGACTGCTGGGATACCGCTGGGAAGAATCAACCTCAGGTCCACCGCGTAAATATTACCGCCTTACACCCGTTGGTCAGGCGTTCTTAAATGAAATGAATACAACGTGGGAAGAACTGGTACACGCAGTAAATACTACCACAAAGAAAAACAACTAAACCAAATTGAGCCTGTCACACTGAACGTAGTCGAAGTGCGAGAAGCAACATAAACAATAACAAACCAAAACAAGAAATCATGAATAAGACAATAACAACAAACATTGGCGGCTTTATCTTCCACATCGATGATATAGCATACGAAAAACTGAGCCAATACCTTAATACTATCAAAGGTTACTTCAAACAAAGCGAAGGCCGTGATGAAATCATAGGCGACATAGAAGCCCGCATAGCCGAAATGTTCCGCGAAAAAACAGGCAACACCAAACAGGTGGTAACCATGAAAGATGTGGACGAAGTAATAGCCGTAATGGGGCAGCCCGAAGCCTTTGCAGGCGAAGGTGGTGTATCGGGCAGTTACAGCGAAAGCGCTGCTACAGCGGCTGAACCTTCCTCGGCACGCAAAGGAAGACGCAGAATTTTCCGTGACCCCGATGAAAAAATACTGGGCGGTGTGTGCTCAGGCATCAGCTCTTATTTTGATATTGACCCTATCATCCTGCGCGGAATATTTGCCATCTCCTTCTTTGTCTTCGGCAGCGGTTTTCTGCTCTACTTAATCCTGTGGATCATTATTCCTAAAGCAAAAACAACTACTGAGAAATTAGAGATGCGCGGTGAAAAAGTGAATGTGCACAACATTGAAAAAACCATCCGCGAAGAAATGAACGATTTGAAAGACCGTTTAAACAACCTTTCAGGCGAGGCAAAAGATCTTGGCCGCAAAGACGGGAAAATACGAACCGGCATCCATGAATTGCTTGACTTCATTGCCACCCTTTTCAGAATGATATTTAAAGCTATCGGCAAAATAATAGGCGTACTATTTCTTCTGATCGGTATCGTATTGCTGGTGGTGGTAATAGCATCACTGATTGGACTGCCGGGCTTTGTAAGTATTAATGGCCAGGGCGATGAAATACGCTTAACGCTTAATGAAATCATGTACACCTTTCTGGGCAGCCAGCAACTGATTAACTGGGCTACCATTGGTGCAGCACTTGTTCTTTGCATTCCGTTGCTGGGCTTGGTTTTTGCAGGCGTGAAAATCATCTTCGGTATCAAAACCCGCAACAGAGCTTTCCGCTGGATATTCTCAATACTATGGTTAACAGGATTAGTAATCACCATCATTGTTGGCGTATCGGTTGCAAAAGATTTTAAAGTGCTTAACACCCAGCGCGCAAAATATAACCTTGCAAAACCTGTTACTTCAGAAGTGTTGTATCTTGAACTGAATAATAACTTTAAAGAGCTGGAAGAACAGAGTGCAGAGTTGGGCGAATGGAACGTGTATCTGGATGAACACGAAAAACAAATGTTCCGCACTCCCGAACTGGATATTGAAAAAAGCAGCACCGACAGCATTGAGCTGGAAGTTATCCGCTACTCAAGAGGACTTACCCGCAAAGAAGCCGTTGGCAATGCAGAAAAAGTGAGCTATAAATTTTCTCAGAAAGATTCAGTATTGCAACTGGATAAATACATGAGTCTTGACAAGAAAGATAAATGGCGCATGCAGGATGTGAAAATGATTTTGCGCATACCGGTTGGACAAACCATTTACCTCAACAGAGACATGAAGCACATCATTTACGATATCGGCAATACCAGCAATACCTGGGACAGCGATATGGTAAACCGCAGATGGAAAATGACTGAGAACGGTTTAACCTGTGTAGATTGCGACAACCTAAAAAACATCAGTTCTGATGATGAAGATGACAGCGAAGACTGGGACACCGAAGCACCGGAAGCACCGGAACTTACAACGCCTCCGATACCTCCTGCCCCCCCTGAACCTGCAAAAAAGGAAAAGAAAAAGGTAGAGTCTGCAGCTGCTGACATCCGAATATCACGAGAACAGTATGAGCATCTGAGCAAACTCAACCGCATGTATCTTGAACTGAAGAATCCCGATACAAACCTGGTTCTCTAAATTTTAACTAAACATAAAACAATTAAAAATCCGGAAAAACACCCCGGACAGCCAAAGGTGTGTCTAAGCAAAAACAAAACGTCATGCTGATACCGATAGCTATCGGTATGTTTCAGCATCTCAGCAAAAAAACAACAATTAAAAAACAGAAACAATGAAAACTTTAGCAATAATAATCACCCTCTTCACCAGCCTGCTATTAAGCACCGGCAATGTAGAAGCAAAAAACACCTCAAACAAAACAACCGCATCAGCAGTACGCGAACAGGTTGTTAAAAAAATCGGAATGCCTGAACTAAGCAGAGAAAAAATAGAACCTGCAAGTGTATCGGTAACATTCACCATCAATGAAAACAACCTCATCATTGTGAAAGAAGTTTCGGGCACAAACAGTTTTCTCAACGAGTATGTAGGCAACAAATTGCATCATTCCAAAATAGCAATCACTCCCGAATCAGCCGGACAGGAGTTTGAGATAGAGTTCAGCTTCGGTAAATAATAACAAGTTAAAAACACAGTAAAAACAAGCCTTTTAGCAAGGCTGACAGCCAATAGTGTGTCCTTTTTTTAACATTAATTAGGATTTTTTAAGCGTATTTAACAATTGAATGACGGTCCTTTGCAGTACAAATTTTTAATCAACAGAAATAAAATAATAACCCTAATAAATAATAATATGAAAACAAAAATAATCCTCCTGTGCAGTGTGTTGCTGATAAGCCTCACCGCTGCCACCAATGCCCAAACATCAGATTGGGAAGTTTACAACACCAACAATTCACCGCTTGCAGGCAATTCAGTACTGGCTGTTACAACTTCAGGCAACAGCGCCTGGATAGGAACAACAGCTGGTCTCAACTATTTCAACGGCACATCCTGGACAACCCTAACAACACAAAACTCTGATCTTTCTCACAATCATATAAATGACATTGCACGTGAAGAAAACGGAGCATTGTGGGTTGCCACTGAAAACGGGCTTGCTAAATTGTATGACCATGAGTGGACAGTTTATAATACCAGCAATTCTTCATTGCCAGTAAATATCATCCGCTGCATCACTATTGACCCGGAAGGCAACAAATGGATTGGAACATGGGGAGGTGGGCTTGTGAAATTCGACAACAGCAACTGGACTGTATTCAACACCGGAAACTCACAAATTCCTTCAAACGGCATCAACTCTGTAACTATCAATAGTAACGATATAATATGGGTAGGCACCTTCAGCAGCGGGATTGGTGTGTTAGAAAACGACAACTGGACAACTTACAATACCTCTAACTCAGCCTTACAAAGCAACGAAGTAAAAGCAATTGCTTTTGATAAAGACAACAACACCTGGATAGGAACAGCAAACGGAATTGTTAGAATTACAGGAAACATTTGGAGCAACATCAATTATTCCATAACCGGCTTTCCTTTTCAGTCAGTTAATGATATCAGCTGCGGTAAAGATATCTGGTTTGCAACCGATAACGGAGTAATAGAATATGACGGCACACATTGGATCAATCATCGTACCAACAACTCATCACTGCCTGTGAATGATGCAAGATCCTTAGCAATCGATGACAATATGAATGTGTGGATAGCAACTGCTGGTGGCGGCTTGGCTATCTATAATGCAGAAGGCGTTGCCTTGTCTGTTGCAAGTGCAGAGGCTGCCGTAAACACACTAAACATTTTTCCTAATCCTGCAAACGGTGAAGTGAAATTCAACTTCACCACCACCGAATCAGGTCTGGCTGAACTTGCTTTGTATGACATACAAGGAAGAAAAGTGTGTACGTTGTTAAATGAAGAAGTTGGTGCCGGCAAACACGAGGTAAAATTTGACACCAATACATTACCTGCCGGTGTTTACATCTGGTGGGTTAGATTTAAAGACAGGATTGATACCATGCGCCTTGCCGTGATTTAAGCACGCTGTCACTTCGAGCGTAGTCGAGAAGCAAACTTCTCGACTACGCTCGAAGTGACAAATCAACAGCATGAATGAAAAACCTTCAGGATTAAATCCTGAAGGTTTTTCATTTTATATTTGCTCCATGTCAAACAAAAACAAGAATAAAGACGGGCTTGTTTATTCTACCAATCCCAACTTCAACATCAGCAACTCCTCTGATGATGAGCCTCAATCAACATTACCAAATCAAAAACAAAATCTGAGAGTAGAGTTAGACAAAAAGAACCGCGCAGGTAAATCAGTAACACTAATCAGCGGCTTTATTGGTAGTGAAGATGATTTGGAAGCACTGGGCAAACTGCTGAAAACAAAGTGTGGAGTTGGTGGCAGCGCAAAAGACGGAGAAATTCTTTTGCAAGGCGATTTCAGAAAAAAGGTTGGAGAGATTCTATTGAAAGAAGGATATCGTGTTCGGGTGATTTAACTATTTCACCAGCGTAACCGTTCCGTTGTATTTATGCCGTTCGTTTTTGAAGTCGGTAACTTCAATGTTATAGACATACAAATCATTGGGTACTTCTTTACCCGTATTCAGGAAAGTCCCGTCCCAGCTTTCGCCATAGGTAAAGGTTGAGAATACCTGCTGACCCCATCGGTTATAAACTCTGAATGCAAAAGTGGTAAAACCGAAACCGTTTGGTGTGAAGTTGTCATTAGTACCATCGCTGTTGGGCGAAAATCCACTCGGAACATACAATGCAAAAGCACCGTCAATAATAATTAAATGTGCAACGGTGTCTTTACAACCAAACTGATTGGTTACAATCTGCTCTACTAAATAATGCCCTGAATCGGGATATAAATGAACAGGGTTTTGTATATTATCACCTGAAAAGTCTCCGAAGTCCCATTCCCATTCATTTGCACCCGAACTTAAATCGGTGAAGATGATATTCCGGTCAAATATATTAGTTGGCTGCGGTCCATAGGTAAATGCAGCAGATGGTTTCGGGAAAACTGCAATAATATCAATACTGTCTTTAGTGGTGGCGCAGCCGTCAGCAGAAGTTGCTGTAAGCGTTACAGAGAATGTTCCATCAGTTCCGAAGATATGCGCTGCATCCTGAATAGTTGATGTTCCTCCATCGCTGAATACCCAATCATATGTTGCAATCGTTTCGCCTGCTTCAATAGTGCTTAAGTCAACACAATTTACCTGAAGCGGGACGCACCCGTCAAGCGGATTAACTCTGAAATCCACTACCGGATAACCATTCACATCTACCTGCTTAACAATGGTATCTGTACAAGCACTGTCGCTTGTAACAACCAGTTGAACATCGTAAATTCCTGATGCTGCATAAAGATTTTGTGGATCCTGTAACAATGAAGTGTTCGCATCATCAAAATCCCATTCCCAGGTTACAATATTACCAAGACTGATGACACTCTGGTCGTTAAAATCTGTTGTTGTTCCCACACAAACTTCGGTGGCAACAAAGTCTGCAACAGGATTTGGATAAACACGAATTCTGTCGGTGTATGTTCCGGTGCAACTGTTATCAGAAGTAACGGTAAGCGTTACTGAATAATAGCCTGTATTTGCATAATTATGAACAGGGCTTTGCTGCGTAGAAGACAGGTTATCGCCAAAATCCCAATCCCAATCGGTGATTACACCTCCACCTGTAATAATTGATTCATCCGTAAAAACTGCATCGTAACTAAAGCATACATTTTCTGTACTAAAACCTGCAACGGGAACAGGGAAAATCTCTACAGGATTTTCAACCGTATCTTTGCAACCGTTGTTGGATGTGGCAATTAATTCAACTATAAAATTGCCTTCTGTATAAAAAGTAAACACGGGTTCATTAACAGTTGAAGTAGAATTAGGAATAGCAGGTATCAGTTCAAAGTCTCCAAAATCCCAATGCCATAAGGCAATGTTGCCTGTTGTTATTGAGCTTGTGTTATTGAAGTTAATTGGCGTTCCTGCACAAACATCCTGTCCGGAAAATGCTGCAACCGGATTTTCAAACACTTCAATATCGCGTGTATAAGTATCAACACATCCGCTGTCGGTTTCAACTGAAAGCGAAACAGAATAGGCACCGTAATTAGCATAAACATTAGTCGGATTTTGAACAACATCAGTATTGCCGTCATCAAAATTCCAGTCCCAGCTAATAATGTTTCCGGATGAAAGCGTTGTCAAATCCTGAAAAGCAGAAGTTGTTCCTTCGCAAACATCAGGTGATGAAAAATTAGCGACAGGTACTGCATGAACATTTACAATCTGTATCATGGTATCGGTACAACCCAAACCTGAACCTGCAATAAGTCTAACTGAAAATGCTCCGGCAAAGCTATAATTGTGAGATGGATCCTGTAAAGATGAACTTCCAAAATCACCAAAGCTCCAGTTCCAGGCGTTTACATTTCCGATTGGCACAGAACTTAAATCAGTGAACTGAACTGTAGGCGAGCAACCAGAAACAAAAGAGAAATCAGCAACCGGGCGAGAATTTACATCTACGTTATGAGTAATTGTTCCTGTGCAGCCGCTGTCTGAAACTGCTGAAAGTGTTACCGGATAGCTTTGTACATTGGCATACTGATAAGTTGGATTTTGTTGCGTATCGGTTCCAACTCCATCTCCAAAATTCCAGTCCCATTGCACTACACTTCCTGAAGAGATGGTTGTGAGATTTTGAAAAGATGTAATGTTTCCAACACAAACTGCAGGTGCAGTAAAATCAACCTGCGGATTTGGATTTACAATAATATCAGCATTATACGTATCGGTGCAACCTGCATCAGTAGTAACGGTAAGTGAGGCATTGTATGTTCCGGGATTGGCATATGTATGTGTAGGGCTTTGAACATTGGATGAACTACCGTCATCAAAATCCCAGTCCCATGTGGTAATATTTCCTGAACCTGCTGTGCTTAAATCAGTGAATATGGTGGGAATGCCTTCGCAAACAATGGTTGCTGTAAAATCTGCTGCTGGCAACACAATTTGGAAATCAACGGTATCGGCATCCGTTGTTTGATCAACAAATAAAGCGCCTGCAATAATTTGTGTATTACCATCAAACCCGACAGGATAGTTAACAACGAGTTCCCATGTTGAGTCTGTAAGCAAGGTTGCCATCTGAGGCGAACCAACAAAATCACCGCTTACAGCAATGTTAAGCGCTACAGTATCATTAGTTCCGGTAACGGTGAAGGAACAAGGCATATCAGCATTAGCTGTTGGTGAAGTAATGTTAATCCCTGGCTCAGGAGGTACTGCAGGAACAATGGGTGAAATATTATCCAATGAGCAGTTTACATAACCATTGCAATCGCTTATCCAATATGGGTGAAACGTAATATAACACCAGTTGGAAGAAGGGGTAAATGTGACAGTTGTTGTTTGCCATGCTGTATTCATAAAACTTCCGCTTTGCCAGAGAATTGCATCGGTTCCGCATAAGGAATTACCACCAAGTATTTCCATAGAACCATAGCAATTGCCTGGTTCTGCTGTATTGTATACTGAACTGAAAGCGATATCTATATCAAACGTATATTCTGTTCCTGCAGTAAGACAGGGAACTAATTGCTGGCTTGCACCTTCATTATATGAACCGGCAGTACCACCCTGCAACATACTGATATATGAACCACCTTGTGAAGCAGGTTGAGTAAATCCCCATTGACCTGGTTGAGTATCAGGAGAACCAAAGCAGGCGCCCCATGGAGCCGGAACAACGTGTGCCTGAGAAGGACCTTCAAAACTTGGATTTTGAAATATAGCCTGAGCCTGTGCAAACTGCACAGAAATAAGTAAAACAGAGAAGAATAGAAGTAGTCTTGTAATCACTTGTTAAACTAAAATCTCCGAAATTTAGGAATTAATAATTCAATAAAACAACTTTATGTCAACTATATTTTCAAACAACGCTTGGTTGAAATTGTTTTACCATCTAAAAAAAATATTCCGCTCAAATAAATTTGGATTAATCCAAGAATAATTATACCTATGCATTCACAATCAATGCATTGCAAGTAATGAAAGAGTATAAATTCAGTTGGGGGAAAATATTTTATCTTGAAGAAGATCTCTTGTGTCTCCAATTCGGAGATGAGTACTTAGTTGAGGAGGATAATGTTATTGAATTTCACGCAATATTTAACAAAGAAGCAGAAAACAAGAGATTGAAACTATTGATACTTACCGGTGAAAATACATCTGCAACCCGAGAAGCAAGAGAATACAGTCAGAGGAGCACATTAAACTGCATAGGAGAAGCAATACTTATTAACTCACTTGCGCAGCGTATTATTTCAAACTTTTACATATCGTTTAAAAATAAAACTGATTATCCTATTAAGATGTTTAACAGCAAAGACGAAGCTCTTAAATGGCTGAAAAGCCTGTGAAGTCAATTACTCCAGTTTCCGGTAATATACCAGTGAAACAAAAATGAAACCATACTACCCAACAATCCACCCGCAATTACTTCTGTGCGGGTATGGCCCAAAAGTTCTTTCAGTTTTTGTTTGTTAAGCGTATGTTCTTTTGAAAGCAACTCATTAATAATTTGATTTAGCGCACGTGCCTGCAGACTGGCAGAACGCCTCACTCCTGCTGCATCGTACATCACTACCGATGCAAGGCAAATACAAATTGCAAAGGTTGTGGAGTGCCATCCATCAATAATACCAACCGAAGTAGCAAGCGCTGTAACTGTTGCGCTATGGCTGCTGGGCATTCCTCCGGTTGAAATAAGCATGGAAAAATCCAACTTCTTTCTTTTATAAGCTATGGTAAATGGTTTAAGAAACTGCGCAAAAACATTGGCAAGTCCAAGAGCCAGAAGAACTTCGTATCCTGTATTATTAATACTATGTAGAAATTCTTTCAGCATAAATTAATACACTATCAACTTGGTTGTTTTGATAAATGTTTCTTTATCTGAGACAGTAACTGTATAAAAACCGGGCTCTAATAACAACGTATTAATTAAAGTTTGCTCTATTCCAACTTCCTCCATAATCAGCTTTCCTCGAAGATCAGTTATTCTTATTGTTACTGATTTGCATGACGGTAAATCTAATTGTATTTCATCTCCAGATTGAACAGGATTCGGAAAAATTACAAACGGATAATTGTCAGTAAGCGAATTTATAGCTGTAACACAATCAGCAATCGTTACGCTTTGTAAAGTTGAATCACTTATTGCAAGTAAATGATTAATTTCTCTTGCTATTACTGAGCCGGTGCCAGTAGTTTGCCAAACGACTGAAACCTGATTTTGCTGGATGTTAGGCGAAATAATGATGCCTCCCTGAATTTCCCAGCACCAAGTTGAACCCAGATTTTGAGCAACGGAATAAACAATTGTATCACCGACACAAACATTAAAAGAACCTGAAATCAGAGGTGGTGCAGGTTGCAGAAAGGGATAGAAAAACTCTTTCGTTTCCTGAAAAATACTGTCGAAATAGGGAGTTTGTCCGCCAACAAAACTGTTGTTTACTACTGTTCCCCACACATTATGCCCTTGTCCTGCAAACGGATGAAACTGATTGTAAAGACCAATGTGATTTGCCCTTTCGGTAATCGGTTCTGAACCGTGAACCTCAGGCATTAAAAACAAAGCAGTAAAAGGAAAACCAGTTCCGAAAGGAACAATCAAATCGGCATTGCCATGAAAAGAAATCAAAGGTGTGTTGTCGTTTAATTCCATCCATGAAGTATCGAGTAATGCACCCCAGCAATTGAGCGATGCTTTAGCTTTGGTATTGTGACTGTAACTGTTGCCGGAACAATGCAGGCAACCCAGGTCGGGTGAAGGGATTAATCCACCCGATGCATAGGTTTCTGCAGGGCGGTCTGCTTCCTGCATATACGCTAAGTTCATTGCGGAAAAAGAACCGGCACTTACTCCACCTGTAAAAATGTAATTGGTATCGATACGGTATAGCTCAGCATATTCTTTCAGAAAACGAACAGCTGCACTGTAATCCTGTGCAGCACGGTAAATGGCCCGCACAGCGCTTGCCGGATTTGCAATGTTCATTCCCAATCTATAATCTATAGACACGGTTACATAACCTGTATGCGCCATTGAATCACAATAGGTTTGTGCATCTTCATCGTCTTTTCCGCCAATAAGAAAACCACCTCCAAAAGCAAAAATAACCACCGGGCGTTTTGACAATGTATCATCTGACGGCTCAAAAATATCCATGAAAAGATTTTGGCTTACCGTTACATTTTCGCTCACATACACCGCAGGAATAGCTTGCACATTGGCGAAAATTATATCAGAAGTTTTCGCCACATCAAAAACAGAATCACGATAACGCTGATTGTCACAGGATTGGGAAAATGCTAAATTCCGAAGAAGAAAAAAGGAAAGAGAAATGAGAACAGCGCGAAAATTCATTTCTCAAATATATTCAGAATAAATTACTGCTTGGTTTCGAGGTCAAACATATCTTTTGTAATGCTCTCTGTGCCTCTAAAATAATAGATACCACCCCAGTTCCATTTCACTTTCTGATATTCTATTACTTTATAATTCCTGTTTACAACAAGCTTGGTAATCTGTTTACCCTGCTCATAATAAGTTTCCTCAGTTACACCTGGTGCATATTCACTTTCCACTGAACCTTCAACCTTTGCAGGTTTATACTCATTTCCATTTGAAGCAATCTCCTCTTCAACTTTTTTTCTTGCTTCTGCATAAATATCATCACGGCTCATTTCAGCCATTTGTTTTGCCATTTCTTTTGATTTTTCTTCAAACTGATTTTTTGAATTGAATTCCTCTTCTTTTCTTTTGCGTTCCTGCAATTCAATTTGACGAGCTTGTTCTCGAGCTAATTCCGATTCCGTCTCTTTAGCTTTTGCTACTTCGGCAGCACGCGCGGCAGCAGCTTCTTCATCCAATCGTTTTTGCTCTGCGGCTAATCTGTCCTGCTCTGCTTTTTGTTTGGCGGCTTCTACTTTGGCAAACTCTGCTGCTTTAAATGCTGCTTCTGCAGCTTCTCTGTCTGCCTTATCTTTTTCTGCTTTTGTTTTTGTTGCTTCCTGTGCACGCAGGTTAGCTTCTTCCTGCTCCAGTCTTCTTGCTTCAGCTTCGGCTTTTGATTTTACTCTTGCCTGTTCTTCTGCTTGCAAGGCAGCTTGTTTTGCCTGTTCCTCTGAAGCTTTACGTGCTTCAGCTTCAGCTAATGCTTTTGCTTTTGCTGCTTCTATTTTTGCATTTTCTTCTTCTTTACGTTTTGCTTCGGCTTCGGCTTTTGCTGCTTTTTCAGCTTCTGCTTTTGCTTTAGATGTTTCTTCTGCAAGTTTATTTGCTTCTATTTGAGCAAGCTTACGTGCTTCCATTTCTGCTTTCTGACGAGCCATCTCTTCTGCTTCTCGTCTATCCGATTCTGCCTGTGCAATTGAGTCTTGTTGTACTTTTTGTTTTGTAAGCAATTCTGCTCTTATTCTTGCCTCTGCTTCTATACGAATTCGTTCTTCTTCTTTTGCAGTTTCCAGAGCCAGTAAATCCTGGGTCTGTTTTTCACGCTTTTCATTTTCTATTTGTTCTATTGCAGCTCTTTCTTCAGCTTGCTTTGCAGCTTCAGCCGCTAGTTGTTGGGCTCGTGCTTCTGCTTCCATACGAGCCTGCGCTTTTGCAGCCTCAATAGCTTCTTCTCGCTTGGCTTTTAGTTCTGTTTCCTGTTTTGCTTTTTGCTCTGCAGCGGCTGATTCCGCTTCTGCCTTTTGACGAGCTTCTTCTTCAGCTTTTGCCTTAGCTTCTGCTAAAACCTGTGCGCGTTTTTCTGCTGCAATCTTCTCTGCTTCGGCTCTGATATTTGCATCAGCCTCCTCTTTGGCTTTTGCTTCTGCAGCTAACTTAGCTGCTTCTGCTTTGGACTTTTCTTCTTCTGCTTTACGTGCTTCTTCTGCTGCTTTCGCTTTTGCCTGCTCTTCTGCTTTTCTTGCTTCTGCCTCAGCTTTAGCTGCAGCTTCATTCTGTTTGCGGGCTTCTTCAGCTGCAACTGCTTTTGCTTTTTCTTCAGCAGCCACTCTTGCTTTCTCCTCTTCTGAGGCACGTTTGGCTTCTTCTGCAATACGTTTTTCTTCTTCAGCTTTTGCTTTTACTTCTGCTTCTTCAGCAGCTTTCAATGCTTTCAGTTGTTCTACCTTTCTTTGCTTTTCAGCTTCTTCGGCAGCTTTTGCCTGTGCTGCTGCAAGTTTTTCGGCTTCGGCTTTCATTTTTGCTTCTGCCTCAGTTCGCTGTTTTTCTTCAGCTGCCAAACGTTCTGCATCTAACTTTGCCTGTTTTTCAGCTTCTACCCGGGCTTTTTCTTCGGCTGCTTTTTTATCTGCTTCTGCCTTAGCTTCTGCTTCAATTTTTTTCTTTAAATCTTCCGCTGCTTTTTTCTGTGCAACTTCATATTCTGCCTTTTTGCGCTCAGCCTCTTTTTCAAGTTCTGCCATTTTCTTCTGTTGCTCAGCAATCATACGTTCAGCTTCCTTGGCTTTAGCTTCCACTTCTAATCTCGCTTGAGCTTCGGCATCACGCTTAGCTTGTGCCTCAGCTGTTTTACGCTCTGCTTCCAATTTTGCCTGTTGAGCAGACTCTGCTTTTGCCTGCTCAGCCAATGATTTCTCCATGTTTATTTCAGCAGCTTTTTGTTCTGCTAATTGCTCAAAGGCCTCTTCCTCCGCCTTCTGGAATTGCATGGTATAATCCAGATCATAATCAAAATCCTTAAACTTGGAATTGTAATTAATCTTAGCAACAGGGTTCACAAAAACTGCAGTATTCAAGCCTTCTACGTTTTTGAAAAGCTCCACTACAAAATCAAAGTTTTCATCCAGCGTGTCGGTGGCAGGCATTGTAGTATTGAAATATATTTTCTTAGCGACATAACCTTCTTTCGCTACCTCAATAATATACTCGTTGTTTACATCCAGTTTAAAATTAAAGCGACCTACAGCTGCGGTAGTATTGCTACCTACAGCTTTATCATTTTTAAATAACGTAATTTTTGCTCCTTCCAGATTTTTTCCGTTCTCTTTTGCAATACCCGAAATAGTAAGCACTCTGTCTTGCGAAAAAACGCTGAATGAAAAAAGTAAAATAATGCTGTGAAGCAGGAATATTTTTTTCAGACTGCTTGAAGCGTAAATTTTCAGGTGCATAAGCAAATGTATCTCTTTTTTAGAATCAGGAATGTTTTACTCTTTTCTGCGCTGAATGTTACACGAAAAATAATAAGAAAAACAACAAGGCCTGAGCCTTGCTATTTCACCAGATCTGTGGCAATTTTCGCACTTAGCAAACAAAGCGGTATTCCTGGTCCCGGATGCACGCTGCCACCGCAGAAATAAAGGTTCTTGATTTTTGAACTAAAGTTCGGATGGCGCAGAAATGCCGAATACGGGCTATTAGATGCATTTCCAAAAACAGCACCGAAAGCGCTCGATGTTTCCGTTTCAATTCTTCTCGGATCAAGTATGGCCTCACAACCTATCAATGATTTAAGGTCGGTATTTAGAAACGTTTCAAGTTTAGTAAGCACATTTTTCTTTGTCTGACGAACAAACCTATCCCAATCCTGACCACTGTTATTAGGCACTGTAACCATCACAAACCAATTTTCACAACCTTCAGGTGCATCTGCAGCATTGGCTTTTGAACTAATATTTAAATAAACGGTGGGGTCAGCAAAAATGCGGTTCTTTTCAAACACGTAGTTAAACTCTTCCTTATCACTGCGGCTGAAAAATATATTGTGCAACCCCAGTTGTGGAAAGGTTTTCATCATTCCCCAATAAAACACAATCACTGAGCTTGATTTGGGCTGTCGCAATGTAAGTTTTGGCTTTGGCGCATCAGGAATTAAATCCTGATACGTATTAAAAACATCCATATTACTAACTACCACATCAAACGAATAGGCTGTCTCGGAAGTGCGAACTCCTGTTGCTTTTCCGTTTGCAGTAATTATTCCCGTAACCATTGTATTGAATTTGAATTCAACACCCTGTTCCTGAGCCAACTTAAATAAAGATGAAATAACAGCATACATTCCGCCTTCAGGGAAATACGCACCCATTCCTATTTCAATAAACGGAATAACGTTTAGTGTTGCCGGAGCATGAAAGGGGTTAGATCCATTGTAACTTGCATACCTATTGAACAACTGCACCACACGCGGATCTTTTAATTGCTTATGGTTGGCATCGTTCATGGTTTTGAACGCCTGAATTTTTCTGAAATTCACTATCCCATTAAGCGTTTCATAATTCAGGTAATTGCCCGGCTTATGCAGCGAACGCTCTAAAAAAACCTTGTGAGTAAGTTTGTACTTGGTTTCGCAGGCAGCAAGATAATCCAAAACAGTTTCCTTTTTCTCAGATGTTTTAAGCGCTATTTCTTCTGCAAATTTTTCAGCCCCATGCGCTGCATTGATGACGGTTCCGTCTTCGTAGAAATAATTAAAAACGGGGTCGAGTTTGCTGTAATTAAAATAATCGCGTGGATTTTTTCCGCATAACTCAAAAAGTTCGTCAATCAGGTGAGGCATCGTAAAAACCGAAGGTCCTGTATCAAAGCGATAACCCAGAATAGATTTCTCGCCCATTTTTCCGCCCGGTTCGCTGCCTGCTTCAAACACAGTAACATTAAAACCTTTAACGGCAAGGCGAATAGATGCAGCCAAGCCTGCAATTCCGGAACCAATAACTACTGCGGATTTACCTTTCATTAAAGGCAAAAATAGGAAATTCTACTTCCCTTGCGGCTTAGGTCTTCCGCGATGTTGTGAATTTGAATTGCCGTCTTTTCTGAAATGAGGCTTACCACCGGTACTGCTTCCAAACTTCTTTTTAAAAGGTTTCTCACCGGTAATTATGTACTCTGGCCCGCTACTCATGGGTGCAGGTAAAGGTGTTTTCTGAATTACTAGTTCAATCAACTTTTCAATATCCATGAATTTCTCCACATCATACTGATTAATGAACGTGATGGCTTCTCCTGTGGTTTCAGCACGAGCTGTTCGCCCTACGCGGTGAACATAGTCAGCTGCATCACCCGGAACATCGTAATTGACAACAAGGTTAATATTCTCTACATCAATACCGCGCGAAAGCACGTCTGTAGCCACAAGAACCTGTGTTTTGCGATTTCGGAAATTACGCAACACTTCTTCGCGCTCATCTTGCTCAAGGTCAGATGAAATACCCATAACATTGGGCGTTACTTTCTTAATCTCTTTAACAATATCCCGAATGCTGATTTTCCTAGAAGTGAAAACAATAACACTTTGGTAAGCTTTATTTGCAAGAATAGTTTTTATCAGTTCTGGTTTTTGAGTATCGTAAACCAGGTAGGCGCTTTGCGCAACACCTGCAGCTGGCTTGGCAATAGCAATATCAATACGTTCGGGATTATTTAAAATTTTATTGGCAAGCTCTCTGATTTTAGGAGCCATCGTAGCAGAGAACATCAGTGTTTGTCTTTTCTCGGGAAGAGCTTTTACAATCTTCATCAAATCTTCATAGAAGCCCATATCTAACATGCGATCAGCTTCATCCAAAATCAAATGCTGTACATTATTGACTTTTACATAACCCATGTTCAGGTGGCTGATTAATCTTCCGGGAGTTGCAATAATCACATCTGCACCTTCCGTCAACGCACGTTTTTCCTGTTCCCAAGAAATACCGTCACGACCTCCATAAATTGGAATGGAGTGAATGTTTAAGAAATAGGCAAAACCCTGCATGGCCTGGTCAATTTGCAAAGCCAACTCACGGGTAGGAACAATAATAAGGGTATTGATTTCGCCCGTGTGATTTTTAAAAATCTTATCAATTACAGGCAAGAGAAAAGCGGCTGTTTTTCCGGTTCCTGTTTGCGCGCAACCGATTAAATCTTTGCCTTGCTGAATAATGGGAATAGCCATTTCCTGAATAGGCGTTGCTTTTTCAAAGCCCATGCTGTCAAGCCCTTCGTTAAGCTGAGTGCTGAAATTAAATATTGAGAAGTTCATAGTTTTTGTGCAGACGAGAAATTATTTCAGTGCTGCTGCATTAATACCGACTGACGAAAAGCCGCCATCGTGATATAGATTTTGCATGGTTACCATGCGTGTATAATCAGAAAACAGGGATACACAATAGTTGGCGCAGTCTTCGGCTTTTGCATTTCCGAGTGGCGACATTTTATCGGCATAACCGAAAAAATCATCAAAACCACTTACACCGCTTCCTGCTGTTGTAAACGTTGGTGATTGAGAAATAGAATTGATGCGCACTTTTTTATCCTTACCATAGTGATAACCAAAACTACGGACAATTGATTCGAGTAATGCTTTTGCATCAGCCATGTCACCATAATCAGGAAACACACGCTGGGCTGCAATATAGGTAAGCGTAATAACAGAACCCCACTCATTTATAGCATCCATTTTTTTTGCACACTGCAAAACACGGTGCAGCGACATGGCACTGATGTCAAGGGTTTTGTGAAAGAACTCATAACTCAAATCCGTGTAAGGTTTTCCTTTGCGCACATTTGGCGACATACCAACTGAGTGAAGTACAAAATCAATTTTTCCTCCTAAAACTTCCATAGATTTTGTGAACAGCGCTTCAATATCTGCATCCAATGTTACATCGGCAGGAATAACTTCTGCGTTACATGCTTCAGCTAATTTCTTAATTGTTCCCATGCGCAAAGCCACAGGAGCATTGGTGAGTGTGAAGGTTGCGCCTTCTTCTTTGCATTTCATTGCTACCTTCCACGCAATTGAATTTTCATCCAGCGCTCCGAAGATTATTCCTTTTTTCCCTTGTAAAAGATTTTTTGTCATGGTAATGAATGATTTGATGTTTTGAGCAAAGGCGCTAAGACGCAAAGTAAAGCAAATCCTACTAATTCTTTACTAAAAGCTCCTTTGCATTTTTAATAGCTGCTTCGGTTGGCGTTCCTGAACTTAACATTTTTGCAATCTCCAGAATGCGCTCGTCCTTGCTTAACTTCTTTAAACGGGTATACGTTTTACCTGCTTTTTCTTCTTTGTAAATCTGCAAATGAAATTCTCCCTTGCCCGCAATCTGAGGCAAATGCGTAATCACAATTACCTGCATATTTACCGACATACCTTTCATGATTGTGCCCATCTTACCGGCAATTTCACCGGAAACTCCTGTGTCAATTTCATCAAAAACAATAGCAGGAAGATTTTTATGTTCGGCAAGAATTGATTTAAAAGACAACATCAAACGTGAAAGCTCACCACCAGATGCCACCTTATCCAACTCTTTTAGTGTTTCGCCTTTGTTGGCAGAAAACTCAAACAGCACATTGTCTTTTCCGTAATCATCAGGCTCGGGCTTTGCAGAAATTTTTATTTCCAGTTTAGCGTTGGGAATACCCAATTTAGCAAGTAACTCACAAACTTTCTTTTCGAGTTGCGGTGCAATTTTCTTTCGTTTTTCAGAAAGTATTGTTGCGAGTTCATTTACTTTTTTCCTGCTTACCTCCCACTCTGTTTTAAGTTTTGAAATCTTATCATCGTAAGATGAAATGTCTTTCAATTTTCCTTCCAATTCACTTTTTAAGTTCAGTAATTCTTCTGCTGTTGTCAGCCTGTGTTTACTTAACAGATGATTGATGACATTAATTCTGTCATTCAACTCTTCCATTTTTGCAGGGTCAAAAATGGTATCGGCTTCTGCTGTTTCCAATTCATCAGCAATGTCTTTCAACTCTATCAAAACGCTTTTTATCCGCTCTGCAAGCGGGGAAAGTGCAGTGTTATATTTTGAACTTTGAGCAACTAAACTTCTAACCTGTTCCAGTGAAACAAGAATGTTTTCATCAGCGGAAGAAAGCGCCAGAACAGCATTTGAAAGGCTCTGTTTTATTTCTTCGGCATGTGATAAAACCGATAATTCATTTTCAACACTCTCCTCCTCACCTGCTGTGAGTTTGGCTTCATCCAGTTCATTATACTGAAAACTGAAATAATCTTCATCGCGCTTTGCCTGTTCCTGTATTTGCAACAAATCATCCAGTTCTTTTTTAAGCGAACGGAATTGATTCAATTCATTTCTGAATTCCAAAATCAGTTTTTCATTTCCTGCCATTGCATCCAACAAATCAACACGAAACGAATGTTCTTTTAAGGTGAGCGCCTCGTGCTGCGAATGAATATCAATCAGTCGCGAGGTTAATTCGCGCAGCAAATTCAGATTTACAGGAGTATCATTTACAAACGCTCTTGATTTGCCTTCGGGATTTATTTCTCTGCGAATGGTGGTCAGTTTTTCGTAATCGAGTTCATTCTTACTGAAAAACTTCTCCAACTTATAAGGCGAAACATCAAACACTGCTTCTACAATGGATTTCTTTGTTTTATCTTGCAACACACCTGCATCTGCACGTTGTCCGAGAACCATAGACAGGGCATCTACAACAATGGATTTCCCTGCACCAGTTTCGCCTGTAAGAATGGTCAGGCTTTCACCAAAATCAACATCTAACTTATCTATAAGTGCATAGTTGCTTATGGAGAGATGTTTCAGCATAAATTTTCTAAAAAACTACTGACTGTTAGTTGTCAGAATTTTCTTGTACTTAGCGATATTGCCCGGATCTGTTTCAGAAAGAATGGCAACCACTTTTGCCTTTACATCGGGAAAAGCGCTGGAGTAAATATTTACCAATTCATCGGATTTGGCATTGAACCAAAGCCTAAGGAGATAAGCATTTTGCTGATCCGTTCTTACTTTCTTAATATTCTCCAAACACTCTGTTATTGCCTGTCTTCCGGTTTCCATATCGCCAGTCATTACATCCATACCCTGACGATGGTATTTGTAATAACTTTCACGCATCAGTTTAAAACGAGGATTTAGAAAATTCTCAATAAACCAATAGCGATTGTTGGTGCTTTCAAATTGCTTCCAGCCTTTTTCAACCGCGCCTTGAGCATTGTTTACTATTGCCAATGATTTCTGAAAATAAATCTCTCCGCCATTTGGTGAATACGATTCATAATCAACAGCAATAATCATATACGCATAAAATGCCAGCACAGATGTAAGGTTTGAAAGCATGGTAGCCTCAGAAAACTGCAAAGGTTGAAACTCTATGTATTTGAATTGAAAATCCTGATCGTTGGTGTTGAGCAGAGTTGAGTTATAAGAAGTTTTGTAAACAGGTCTGCGGCTCTGAACCTGAATGGTAGCTTTAAATTCATCAGCCGAAACACGCTCTGTAATATTGATGAACATGCTGCACTCAATACGTTCGGTTAACTGATATTGATCGTTAGTCCATTTGGTGGTATTCACAAATTCGTAAATGGCTTTTTGCAGCGTTTCAAATATTCTGCGGTCGCTTTGCTGAACCTGTTGTGAAACAACCTGCACCTGACAGTTGAGTTCCTGCGCAGATGCAGAGAAGAAGGCAAGAAAGAACACTATCGTCAGTAGCTTATGCATGTTTTATTTTTTTAGTCAGATGAGCAATAATATCCCGTGCAACTTCATCTTTATTTTTCAACTCAAAATTACTTATTTTATTGTTGCTGTCAATGATTGAAATTTTGTTGGTGTCGTGGCGGAAACCAGCTTTTTTATTCTGTAACGAGTTGAGCACAATAAAATCAAGGTTCTTGGAGCGCAGCTTTTTCTTTGCGTTCTCCAATTCGTTATTGGTTTCCAATGCAAATCCAATTACCAATTGATTTTTCTTTTTCGTTTTTCCGAGTTGTGCGAGAATATCTTTTGTTGGTTCCAACTCAATAGTAAGCGATGAATTCTTCTTTTTTATTTTAACCGCAGAAACTTTTGCAGGGCGATAATCCGCAACGGCAGCGCTCATAATAGCAACATCTGCTTTTTTGAAAAGCGCTGTACACGCATCGTACATTTCCTGCGCTGAAGTAACATCCGTGCGTTTAATGTGTGGATGATTTATTTTTACAGATGAGGGACCTATAACCAGAAAAACCTCTGCTCCTTCTGCTGCCGCTTCTTCAGCCAATGCAACTCCCATTTTACCCGAAGAATGATTGCCGATGAAGCGCACCGGATCTATTGCTTCGTAAGTAGGGCCGGCACTGATCAGTATTTTTTTACCCGAGAGTTTTTTTTTTCGGTTGAAGAAGTCTTCAACAAATTTCAGAATTTCTTCCGGCTCGGCTAAACGGCCTTCACCGTGCAGACCACTGGCCAGTTCACCTGTTCCGGAAGGAATAAGAATGTTGCCGAATGATTTCAACGTATCCATATTTTTCTGCGTGGCAGGATGTTTCAGCATGTCTAAATCCATGGCAGGAGTAAACATTACCGGGCAACGCGCAGAAAGATAAACCGCCAGCAAAAGATTATCGCACATGCCGTTTGCCATTTTAGCAATGGTGTTGGCAGTGGCAGGAGCAATAAGAATTAAATCTGCTTTTAAACCGAGTTCCACATGGTTGTTCCACTCGCCATTTGTGCCGGAAGTAAACTCCGTGTAAACAGGCTTTTTAGAAAGTGTTGAAAGTGTTAGAGGAGTAATAAATTCTTTGGCTCCGGGTGTCATTACCACCTGCACTTCAGCACCTGCTTTTACAAGCAATCGCGTGAGAAAAGCAGCTTTGTAAGCAGCAATTCCCGAGCAGACACCGAGTAGAATTTTCTTTCCTTTTAACATCTTTTAAAAATGGTAATCGGTAACCGGTTATCAGTAATCAGTTTAAACCCGACTGCCGACACCGATTACCGATCACTTTGATTGCCTTACAACTATTTAGCGGCTTCTTCTTTTGCCGGGTTACGGTAATATACCTCACCATCCAGAAATTCCTGAATTGCTACCAAATGTGGTTTAGGCATACGCTCGTAGTGTTTAGAGATTTCAATCTGCTCGCGGTTTTCAAAAATTTCTTCCAGGTTGTCGGTGTGGCTTGCAAACTCGGCAAGTTTTCCGTTCAACTCTTCTTTTACCTCAGCACTTAACTGATTGGCACGTTTTGCAATGATGGCAACGCTTTCGTACACGTTGTTTGTTTCTACGTCAAACTGTGTAATGTTGCGGGTGATGGTTGAAGAGGATGTTTTTGATTTTTTAGCTTCCATTGTTGTTTATATTGATTGTGAATTTATTGATGTGTTAATTTTATTTTTAGGAATCAATGAGACCGCTTCGCTCAGTTGTTTTTTTTTTTAGTTGTTTAAGCGTGCTTGTATAAATTTCTTCGGCATCTTTCAGATACTGACTTTTCGGGTAGGCATCAATAAACTTGATATAGGCTTCGGAAGTGCTTTTCAAGCGTTCTTCTTTCTTGCTTTCTATGCTGTTGATGGCTAAGAGGTAATTAGCCTTAACAATCATAAAATTCAATTGTTCGCGTGAAGCAATATCCGGGAAATCTTTCAGCGTATTTTTAAAACCTACAATGGCAGCGCGGTAATCTTCTGTTTTGAAATAGAGCATGGCAGCTTTGTAGCTTTTTTCTTCCAGTTTTCCGCGCAGGTCGTCAATCAGAATATTGCAGCGGTCAAGACTATCGCTTTGCGGGTATTTATTGATGAACAACTGAAGTTCGTCAATGGCTTTAAACGTATTGGTGGGGTCAAGACTTGCTTCGGGTGAATCAAGGAAATAGCAGTAAGCATTCATAAAACTGCATTCCTGCGCCCGTGTGCTGCTTGGGAAGGTTTTTGCGAAATTATTGAAGTGGTAGCTTGCCAGAATATAATCACCCATGTGGTAATTGGTATAGGCGTAGTAGTAGTAAATGTCTTCGGCTTTTCCGGTGCCTTTGTAAAGGGTAAGCAACTCCTCAAAAAGCGGAAAAGCTTTGTTGTATTCCTTCTTCTGGTAATACTCAACGGCCATGCGGTATTTCAGGTCAAAATCGGTGCTCTTAAGCAGCTTGTTGTATTTGCACGAAAATGCAAACGAAACCAGCAGCATAAACACCAGAATTTTAGAGCCCTTTTTTAACATGGGGCGCAAAGATACAATTATTTATTACTTAGAAACTTGCGCTATCGGGATTAAAAATCCCAGGCTCTTAGGTCAAGATTTTGGATTGATAATTTTTTTTTAAATGTATCCAAGAGTGCTACGCAGTTGCAAATCTTGACCAGCGGCTATCGCGCATATCCGAACCAGCCGGACAAAAATGATCATTTGCGTAACTTTTTCCGAATTTTCTCCAAGGGAACTTCGCATTCTTCTTTCATGCCTTCATCTATCATTTTAGCAAGATATAAGTCTTCCCAAAGTTCGCCACGCATTACCTTTACGGTGCTGTGGAATTTTTTTATAAGCCGTGCAGCAGCAGCAGCAGCATCTTGTTTGTTTTCAAAACTGGCAACTAATACAGTATTCATTGTTTTGTTTTTTGTTTCTGCAAATATACGCCTTTATAGAAACCCAAACCCCGCTTTCGCGGGGTTTGGGTTTCTGTTGCGAAAATTATTTTTATAAAATAATTTTCAATGGGTCTTTGCTGGTGTGGATAATCCGAACAATATGAACATCATTTTTAATAACCTCATAAATGATGCGGTAACGCCATCTTATAATTGAACGGTATTCTCCTGTAACTTCATTTGCAAATTCGTAAACCTGAAATTTTCGAGGCATTGTTTTTAACTCTTTTGCACATCGCACTATTTCATCTTTTACTTTGGCTGCGGCAGATGGGGAATCGGTATAAATAAAATCATAAATAGATTTTAACTCTTTTACTGCAACCTCATCCCATAAAACAGTAAACGTTTTCATTTACCATTTTTTAGCTGCACTTTCCAGTGCATCCTGCGTAATAAATTTTCCGGATTTATATCGCTTTTTAGCCTCTTTTAAACTTTTATTGAGTGCTGATTTTGTTATTGCGTTTCCATCAATATCATACCCTACAATAGGGTTCTCTTTTGTTCCTAATAGTTCTTTTAACTGAACTAAAATATTGACATCATCAATATGTGTAATGCGTTCTATAAGATTGATTTTTTCTGAATGGATATTCATCTTGTTTATTTTTTACAAATATATGGCTTTCTAAAAAAGTAATATGTAAAATTTAAGAGGTAATATTTACAGGCAGCCTGCCAATAAATATTACCTCTTACCTATTACTTCTTACCTGCCGGCAGGCAGGCAGGAATAGCTTACTCTTTTACAACCTTCCTGTTCACCTGCTGCTCGCCATCAAAAAGGCTTAGTAAATATATGCCTTTGCTGAGTGCGCTTATATCTAACATATACCTGAAGGGATTATAAATCCCAGGCTCTTTGGTCAAGATTTTGGATTGATAATTTTTTTTTAAGGTATCCAAGAGTGATACGCAGTTGCAAATCTCGACCAGCGGGGGGGGCTTTGTTTGTAATCAGGAATTGTAAATTCCTTTGTGTTCCAAGCTGAATTGCAAATTCAGCTTAGCGAAGATGCCGCCCATCGGAGGAAATAACGATTAATGAAGTTTTGTGTTAATAACATCTTTATCAGCATCTAATGCAATATTTTTATATTCCTCTGATTTTTCTTTATTGCCATCCAAAAAATAAAAATGGCTTAAATAATAACAAGCAATGGCTACCACTTTTAATTGACCAGATATCATATCAGGTGTAACATATTTTGCTACATTCTCATCAAAATAGTATAATATTTTTTTTGATTTTTCATATTCACCATTAGTGTAATATATAATTGATAGGTATACTATAGCTGTAAAATTGTTTTTATCATTTTCAAGTAATCGTTCTAATTTTGTTTTTGCATTTTCAATCTTGCCCTCCCCGAAATCTTTTAAAGCAAATTTCTCTAAAAGGTTTATATCATTAGGATTATTATTAAATTTCACTTCAGAAATTTTTTCTTTTGAGGAAGACACTATCCATGAAATAATTGAAAAGACTGCAACGCACATTGCTGCAACAACAATCTGTATCATAGGGTCATTGGAACTTAATAAAACCATATTTTTATTTTTTTCCGCCTACTCTTTTTTCCCCTTTTCGGCTTGCGGGGTTTTACTTTGTTCTGCAATAATAAAAAAAATATTTTTATCGGACTAAAACCTAACCACATCCCAAAAACTAACCTTTTCATCGGGGTGCAATTTATAGCCCTTCCTCCAATACCAAATCCACCCCAGTAGTATAATAACATGGAGCAGGAAGAAGAAAATGCCAAAGACTAAGAGGAAAATTTCGTAGGAGTTCATGTAAAAAAAATCCCCCTCGCAAAAGGCGAGAGGGACTAAAAAATTCACTTATTCTGCCAAAACCTAACAACCTCCCAAAAATATTTTCCCTCCTACACAATAACCACCCCCACCCTGCGTTATCTTTTTAACAAACCGGAAAATCCGGTTTGTTAAAACCTAAACATGATGTGAACATGAAAAAAATTGCAATCCATGGCGTTTACGAAACGCTTAGTATTTTCCCCAACCGTATCTTCGGTTTGGAGGCAGACGACAAGTATTCGCATTTAATTATCCTTGACGATAAAGAGGAAAAGAGGTTCCGCAAGGTTACTTCGTCACTTACGCTGAAGCATTACCAGGCGCAACTGCGCGAAGATGGTATTATCCGCGCAAACAAAAGCCAGATGATAAACCTGCTGTTTGTAAACGGTATAACCAATGAGCACCTTTTGCTATTGGAGCATGATTATATGGGTAATATTTACCTGAGCAAAGAATTTCGCGAAGAGTTTTTTGCACAGCATAAAGCATAGAATACCGCTTACCGGTTTTCACTCCGCTTAACAACGTTTTCACTCCACCAAAACAGCACTTCCCTACTTAGCGGATTGTTTTGGCTGCGGCCCGGCATAGTTTTGTTCGTGCAAAGCAGAAAAACAATATGATACAGCAGAATGAAAATAGCGCAAGACAAAAGAACTCTGTCTTAAGACAGAAAACTTCTGTCGTTGGACAGAGAACTTCTGTCGCGAGACAGAAAAGTGCTGTCTTAAGACAAAAAACCTCTGTCGTTGGACAGAGCTCTTCTGTCGCAGGACAGAAAAGTGCTGACTTAAGACAGAAAACCTCTGTCGCTGAACAGAGTTCTTCTGTCGCAAGACAATTAACCATTCACTACTAACTATAAATTAAAAACTAAAAAAATGGCAGCTCGAATCCCCGAAACAATCCCCGCTTTTAACAGCTACATCAACAGCACCGACACCTATCTGCAAACTATTGACCCGGTAACGCTTATCACTAACGGAACAAGGCTTACGTTAAATGCAGCAGAGTCGGCACAATGGAACACAAAACGTGTTTTCTGGCGCGACACACTTTACCCGAAATACGCAGACGAGAACCAGCGTACCAAAACAGTGGTAAAAGATGTGTCGTTATTTATGAAAGACTTCCGCACCTTTGCCAACCCTTTATTAGACAAAATGGCTTCGTGCGGCTTTGCTACTACAGCCGATGAAACCAACCTTAAATTTGTAGTATTCAAAGACACCTCTCCCACCCCAAAAGGAAAAATAAACGATGTACCTTATGTGCAAATAACCCCGTTGGGATTGGGCGAGGTAAAATTGCGCTCGCGCACCAGCGAAGATGCCACCCGCGCCAGTCGCCATCCTTCGTCAGACGGTATTGAATACAAATACCTGATTGTGCCCGAAAGTGCAGGAACCTCCAAACCACCTGCAACAACATCACCCGGCAGCCCGTCAACACCGGCAGCCACTGGCATGGTATTGCCAGAAGACTGCACCAACAGTGTAGTAAGTAAAAAAGCACTGAGCACCATTGCACTGGGCAGCACCGCATCGGGCAAACGCCTGCTGCTGTATGCCCGCTGGGTAAACCTTAGTAACCCTGCCAACAGCGGCCCCTGGACGCAACTGATGCAAACGATAGTGCTGTAGAGATATTTATAGCAAATAGATGATAGCAAATAGATAACAGAAAATTGGCTGTGCTATTTGCTATTATCTATTTTAAATTTGCTATTTGCTTTACTTGAGCCCCTTCTCAATCTGAGCAATCACCTCTTCATACGGCTTGGTGTCTTCTCCACCTTTCTTAGCCAGTTCAAGCGCCCTTTTTTCGGTGGTTAAAGCCAGTTCGGCTTTACCGTTTTTTAAGAGCAGGTTGGCATAGGTATCAAGGTTGTAGGATTGAGCATCCAGTTCCGTTGATTTTTTAGCCCATAGTTCGGCTTCGTTTAATTTCTTGGGGTCTTCCACTTTTTCAAAGGCAGTCCAGCTTACATTATTAAGAAAGCTGGCATCTTCTGCATAGTATTTCTCTGACAATGTTTTTGCGGCAAAGAACCATGCCGTCCAGTCTGACTGCGATTTTGCAAACGAAAGGTTCAGGTTTGCGGTCAACTCTTCGGCACGGTTTATTCCCGAATTAGCAATTTCCTGCTGAAAGGCTTTCAGTTTTCCGGCAGCATCTTCTTTGGAACGGATAAGGGTTGTGCCGTGTTGCAAGTATGTATCGTAAATCTTTTGGTTCACGCTGTCGGCCGTGTATTTAGCCTCAAAGGCTTTGCGGTTTTTAACCAGGTAAACAAAGGGTGCAGAAGTAACATCGGCAATGTGGTGATACAAGAGGTTCCAGTTTCCCTGCTGCAAAATATCTTCTTCTTTTATAGACGCAAAATAATCCGTAGCTACCGATGTGGTAGGCAGGCAGGTTTGCGACATCACATCTAAGTAAGCAGTTAAAAATTCAGGTTTACGATTGCCCGCATCGTATTTATTCTGGTAGGCCGAGAACGCTTTTTCGGGAGTGTAAGCCGTTTTGCCCAGGTCAATAAAAGCGGCAGCCTCCATAGAACCCGCAGCGCGGTGAACCAGTTTGCCGTCACCATCAATATACACAAGATTTGGATAGCACGAAACCTTGTATTCTTTGGCAATATCAATCCCCTCGCCTTTTTCCATATCAATTTTGGCATTGATGAAATTAGCGTTGTAATAATCTGCAACCGTTTTATCGGTAAAAATATTTTTAGACATCCATTTGCAGGGACCGCACCAGGTGGTGAAGGCATCCATGAAAATGAGTTTGTTTTCTTTTTTGGCTTTGGCTTTTATCTCGGCCCATGTTCCGGTTTCAAAGGCAATCTCTTGCGCAGTAGAAGTGTGAGCGTAAGAAATTGAGAACGTGAGAAGGAGAAGGATTATTTTATTCATATTTTTTTGATTTAGGATTGCGAAGGTAGGGGTTTATTTTTTTACCACATAGGCACATAGACACATAGGAATTTCACATAGATTTTTATTTGCATTTTTCTATGTGCCCTATGTGCCTATGTGGTGAATGATTTCAACTGAAACCTGCTCAACACCTGCCATTGCCGGTAATCGTGTTTCAGCAGATAAGCCGCATTTGCCGTAAATGTTCCTTTAAAAGGTTTGTCTTTATATACCGCCCAAGCCTTTCTGAAATTATCAGCCATAAGGTCGCGGTAAGCCAGCGTAACGTGGGGATGAAAAGAATAAGGAGTTTCGCGGGGCGTGAATTTCAATTCTGTTTGCAGAAAATACATCAGCGCTTTATGCAAATGAAAGAGTTGATCGTTCTTTACCACATCTGCAAAAATCACTTTGTTGGAAGCGTTGTCGAAACAGTTGAAGCCGCTCAACTCAATATCAAACGCTGCATACTTTTCAAAGAATTCCTGCAAGCGCAGGTGCATCTCCACTTCCGCATCGGGACTGCGCTTAAAAGGACTTTGCAATGTAATATGCGGCATAGTTTTCAAAGCAGCAGAGGAACCGTAATTACGTGCAAAATCATGTTTGATTGTAGTAAGTCGTTCTGCCAATTGCTGATGCGGCAACAAGGCAATGAAGTAAAGGGATTGGATTAAGGACATTTTTCTTTAACCGCAAAGAACGCAAAGTATGCGCAAAGTTTCGCAGAGAAAAATCTTAGCGCCTTAGCGTCTTTGCGGTGAAATTATTTAGTCTGTCTATACGCCAACCAGATAAATAAAAACTGAAACGGCAAACGGATATACGCAACAATAGGTGAAACATCAATTGACTTCCCCGCTTCCATAGCCATGTAAATGTTGGCAGGAAAAACTGCAATCAACAGAATAATTAATCCCCAGGCAGCCACAACTTTTGTTTGGGGAATAAACAGCATTGCACCCAGAATAATTTCAGCAACACCGCTTACATAGTTCAGCAATTCATGTTCTGGAAGCACAGGCGGCATCATGCGCAGATAAAATTCGGGATTAAAGAAATGGTTTGCACCCGCAAGAATAAATGCAAGTCCAATAATATAGGTACTGATATTTTTCATGTGCTAAAGATAGATATTGCAAATCAATGCAAACGAAAGGCTAAGTTTGCAGCCTTAATTATTGGAAATGAAAAACACCTCTCTTACCTTCTCACTTTCTCTCCTTCTCACTTTCTCACTATTTGCCCAAACACCAGACTTCTCCGTTTACCTGATTGGCGATGCCGGAAACGATACCGTTACCAATCAAACGATGACCTTGTTGCAACAAGACGCACTGACAAAACCCAACAGCGCCATTCTTTTTCTGGGCGATAATATTTATCCGCAGGGCCTGGAAACATTGAGCAAATCAGAAAAGAAACGCAGGCTCTCTACAAAAAGATTATTATCTCAGGTTGAACCCTTGAAAACCTATAAAGGGCAAGTGTATTTTGTTCCCGGCAACCACGATTGGAAACAGGGAAAATGGCAAGGACTGAAATACATAAAAGAAGAAGCGCGCTACGTTGAAGAATATTTTAAAACCACTGAAGTCAGCAACCGCAACGAGCATACTTTTATTCCACAGAATGGTTTTCCCGGTCCTTATTCAGTGATGCTTACAGAAAAAATCCGCCTTATTGCCATCGACACCCAATGGTGGCTACAAAGTCAGTTTTTTCATAAAACACAAAAGGCCGTTGGCATGAACCGGAAACAAACCACCGCGAAATTTTACCGCGAATTAGACAGCCTTCTCAATGCTGCAAAAAACAACAACGAGAAAGTGGTTATTGCTGCGCATCATCCTATGTTCACCAACGGGCATCACTCCAATCGTTTAGAGCCATTGCGCTCTTTAGTAAATTTTATGCCGCTGCAATTTTTCGGATTAATCGGGTTAAACCGAATGCTGGTTCAGGATATGCCGCAGCCGCGTTACCATAAAATGCGCACGAAATTGCTGAACACTTTCAATAAATATGAGCACCTGATTGTGGTTGCCGGACACGAACATACGTTGCAATACTTTGAAGACGGAACTAATACCCACATTGTAAGCGGATCGGGCAGCAAACGCACGCACATCAACAAAAACCGCTACAAAGCAGGCTTTATGAACGATATGGAAAATGGATTCTTTCGTCTCGATTTTTACAACGATGGAAGTGTTTCAGCAACTATTTATGGTTCAACAACCGGTGGAATACTGCACGAAATCAAACTGAAATAGTTTTCAGGCAGTTAATAACTGCTGGTTCTTGTTGAAAAAATTCTACAGAAATACTTGACTTTGAAGTATTTTTCGTAACTTGCAGCATCCTAATACTATGCCCATGAAAATTTTTACAAAACTTTCAGCAGCTTCATTCTTACTTTTAGCCACGCTCAGCGGGGCTTTAGCTAATCCCACTCTACTTGAAAAAGGAGACATTCTTGTCTTGGCAGTAAATGCCGACAACGGTCTTGTTTCAGGTATTTCGGGCGAAGATGAGCTTAGTTTCGTTTGTTTTAAAGACATTACCAACGGAACTGTTTTTGAAATCACCGACAACGGCTGGGAACGTCAGAACCCTAATCAATGGGGCGATAACGAAGGAGCCATTCGTATTGCCCGCACAGGTTCAGACATTCCTGCTGGAACAGTTATTACTTTTCGACTTGCTTTCGGAAGTTATTCTGCTGTTTCTCCCGATAATTCATGGCAATTTACTGACTTAAATGGCGGAAATGCTTTTGACATCAATAATGGTGGCGACCAGATTTTCTTCCTACAAGGTGGCGCATGGACTAACTCTTCAGGAATGAACAATGCAAGCTACAACAATGGAAAAGTAATTCACTCCTTCAGCACCGCATCGGGTTGGGTGGCCGATGGGTCCTCTAATCAATCTAATCTTTATCCCGGAACCGATTGCTTTAGCTTTTCGGGTGCTGCATCTGACTTCTTAAAATATACAGGCTCACTTTCAGCGGCTTCACAAAAAGAATGGATTGAACGCGTAAATAACAGTTTGAATTGGGAAGCATTTTCCGGAAGCACAGAGTTTGCAACATCAGGAAATAACTATTCTTCAGGATTAACTATTTCTCAAATTCAAGGAACAACTATTTCAGGAAAATGGAATGGCAGCAGAAGCCGCGATTGGTTTGATTGTGCTAATTGGGACGACCTTTCAGTTCCATCACAAAACACAGATATCGTTGTTGATGCAGATGCGTTAAACACACTTGAAATTTTATCTGGAAATGCAATATGCGGCAATCTTGATATTGATGGCGGAAACCTGGAAATGCAGGAAACTGCTTCACTAACTGTCGCAGGAAATCTAAGTATATCAAGTACCGGTTCATTCAGCATGGAAGATAATCAACTAAATCTTTCAGGTAATTTGCTTACTAACACTTCCGCAAATTTCAACGCAGGAAATTCAACTATTCATATCAACGGTGTTGACCATGTAATTGGTGGCGGCAACGAAACGGAATTCTATAATCTTGTTCTGAACGGTGGAAGAACATCGCTGTATAACAACATAAAAATTTTGAATAATCTGCATATTCAAAATGCAAGCCTTTCACTGAACACGATGACCTTGTTTGTTGAAAACCCAATGAACAATGCCATTACCACCGCACAAAACGGACGCATCATCAGCGAAACTTTTCCGGGCTCTTACGGTGTTGTGGACTGGAACATCGGACACCGCATCGGCAGTTATGTTCTGCCCTTCGGAACAAACGAAACCGTTTCGGCTGACATGACTTTTAAATACAACATTAATACCTTGGGAACAGGCTCAATGATGGGAAGAGTTCAGTTTATCACCTACCCCACCAATGCACAAAATTACCCACTTCCTGATGGTGTAAATCAACTGACTAATGCTGCCGGCAAAGAAGTTTACCACCGCGCAGTTGACCGTTTCTGGGTAATTGAAAACAATATTGAGAATATGGCATTCAGCACGTACCCTCAGATTGAATATGTGTTCAAATACAATGATGCTGATTTAACAAGCGTTGAAAACCACATTGAAAAAGATCGTTTAATTGTACGCGCTTACAATGAGGATTCGCACGAGTGGACAGACTGGTTGACAAGTCCTGCATTTTCACAACCTACTACAAATACCATTTCTGTAGTGCTTGGCACTATTGAAGACTACAATGGTGTATGGACTTTGATGGACGACAGCAACCCATTACCAATTGAGTTGCTTGCTTTCAACGCTACTTGCCAAAACGACAGAACCGAAATTCAGTGGACAACTGCATCGGAAACCAACAACAACTTCTTTACTATTGAAAGAAGCACAGATGCCAGTTCGTTTGAAGTATTAAAAACAATCGCAGGATCAAGCAACAGCAATTACATTATCAGTTACACTACAACAGATGACAAACCATTGGCAGGCACTTCGTACTACCGCCTGAAACAAACGGATTATGATGGATCATCAAAATATTCAAACATCATTTCTGTCAGCTGTGGTGGTGCTGAGGATGAATTGGCTATTTCATTTGCAACTACAGACGAACAGGGCAATATCAACCTGAATGTAAACGCTCCGCATAATGGCAATTATACAATTACTGTTATTGATGCAGTTGGCAAAACGCTTATTAGTAAAGGCATCAACTTCGGAAAAGGAACTAATGCATTTTCACTTAATACCCTTGCAGCAGCAGGAATTTACTTTATCAGTATTGGCAATGAGTTTAATACTGTGACCAGAAAGATGCTGGTGAAATAACTAAAAGATGTAAGCATTTAAATAAAACAGCCCCGATATATATCGGGGCTGTTTTATTTTTTCTTATAAATTTTTGCCCAAAATCTTTCATTTTCAAATTTCTTGATTTCACTAAATTTTGAAGATTTAGGAATACTATCATAAAAATCATCAACCTGGAAGTTTGTGATAATTGCATATTCAGTGCTGTCTGTTAAATCATCTGAAACCATTGTAAATCTTTTCTCACTTTTTAAAAGGCCTGAATATGGGCTTGTCATTTCAAAGACGTTAAGAAAAGTAGCATGAATATTTTCATCATATAGATCATTGTCTTCCATAAAACCTATTACACTTTTTTGAAGAGCAATTACATTAATATAAGAAAGGTCATTATCGCCAGAACGTTTTATGTCTGCTGATTTATAAGCACTAAAAAATATTGCCAAAACCGATATGGTAATAAACAACCATTTTTCTTGTGAGAATGAGATGAACACAAAATAAAGAATAGCTAATGCATATAACGGCATCAGACATAACAGATATCTGTTTGAAAGAAAATTTACTGAAGAAAATAGCATAAATAAGAAAAAGAAAATAAAGAAAACACAAATTGCTTTTTCAGCAATAGAAAATTTTTCAGAATATTTTTTCACACAAATAAAATAGAATAGAAGAATAATTATTAAACCGCATACACTTAGCGTTAAAGCAGGAGGAAGTTTCCATGCTCCAAAAAATATTTTCACACATGACAACATTGAAAATGAAAGAAATACTCTCCATTTAAAAGAAATAGGCTTATAGAAAAGAAGAAAAATAATTACAAAGCCAATAGTTAATACTCTTCTGCCTTGTTCTTCAAAAATGAAATTGTAAATTATCCTGAAATTTCTATGAAAACTTTGATAAGAGAAATCGATCATGCCAATGTGTTCAGGATAGAAGAACCAGCCAGTTTTTTTCCATTGTACAATAAAGTATATAGAAGATAACAGAACAGGAAGAGAAAGAATCGATAACTCTTTAAATAAGGCAAGCCAATTAATCTTGTCTTTCTTAATCAAGAGAACATCAATAATAAGCCAAAGTGAAAGTGAAGCAATGAGAATAATGCCTGGTTCCTTTGTTAAAATTAGTGCTGAACCAGAAATTACATATCCAATCTTTCTTCCTTTTAAGAAATAATAAATAGTAAGGATTACAAAAAGCGAAAGCAATATCTCAGGAAGCAAAAATGATGCTTGTGCTAAAAAAACTGATTGAACAGAAAGTAAAACTGTTGCAGCAATTGCTACATCTTTATTGAAAATATTTTTGCCAAAATAATAGACTGCTAGCAGAAGAAAAACAGAGACAAGAAGTGCAAATGAATGTAAAGAGGAATTGCTTTCTCCAAATATCTTTAACCAGCTTGATGCAAGAAAATGAAATAATAATGGATGACCACGGGTAAAATTTACCGGAATTGAATCCGGCATGAGACTTGGCACCCCTTCACCCATTAACTTGACTGCTGGCGCATAAACCCAAGCTTCGTCCCAGAAAAACGGTAAATTTAAATGAGGAATTTTAAAGATTACAACCGCTATTATGCACAATAAAAGCATTGCAGAATGTGCATGCTTTTCAAACAGTGTGCTATTAATCATTGAGGGATTATTGGACAATCAGCTTTCCAGTTCCGAGCAAGATGTTGTCTGTTGAAAAAACAGACATAAAATAAATTCCTTCTGATAAATTCCTAAATGAGATATCAATGCGATTATTCAATATTGTTTCATTGAAATTTACTTCACGACCAATAGCATCAAATATTGTAAGACTGATTTCTGATACATTAATTTCCTGAGGGAAATAGATGCTTGTATTTTCAGAAAATGGATTTGGATAAATATTTAGATGTTTTGCAGATGATAGAGGACTTTCTTCAACACTAAGAGTAAAATCGTCATAAATAATAATATTCTGAATCGGGCTTAGTATAGTATCACTAATAATAATCATTCCATCGGATAAGCCTGAACTCCAAAGAGGCGATTCTGTAAAACCCACAAGATAAAATGTATTATTTGAAGAATAAATACCTGAATATACTACTTCATCTCTTGCTGAACCATAAGAAGCAGATG
>CANKAM010000028.1 GCA_947479755.1 Bacteroidota bacterium | reverse complement strand
CCTCTTTGTTCAGCAGTTTGTAAGCAGTAAAATCGTAATCAGGCTTTTTCATGGAGTTGCCCGGAATATTTACTCTTCCTCTTTCATTCAGCATTTCCAGTTTCCCTTCTTTGCTAAGCAGGCTGTAATTGCCGCTGGAACTTGTTCCGCTGTTTACATAGCTCAGCAGGTGCTGACCGTTTTTCATGTACCAGGTAATATCTGATGTTTCTTTGGTAGCACCATTTTCAGAGCGCAGAACAATTTTTCCTTCAAAGCTGCCTTGAGCGAAAAGATTGAAGGTTGAAAGGACTGTAAAGATTGAAAGAATTACTTTTTTCATGTTTTTATAATTAAGCCCTTCGACTACGCTCAGGGTGACAGTTTGCTATTTTACTAATTGACTATTTGGCTATTTGCCTATTTACTAATTCCCCACCTGTCCTTTTATAAACGAAGTCTGGTATAAATTATCAGCTATGCTGGTGTTAAACCCGTTGCGTTTTATGGCGTATCCGGCACTTGCAGGTACAGCATAAGGAATAGGAATAGGCAGCTGCAGATTGGTTACTACCGGTATCTGCACGTTGCCCACAAAAGGAATATTAACGTTTATGTATGCCGAAAGATAAATGTTGAAATTGCCTTGCCCGCCCGGATATCCGTAGTTACCTCCATCGCCTGCATCTGCAATAGGAGTAAGGGTAATAGTAGCCGGTCCAGCGTTAATAGGAATAGGATAGTTGAGGTAACCACCGGCACCGCCCAATCCAAGTTGTCCGCCTGTTCCGCCTTGTCCGGGGTTGTAAACCGAAAGACCGATAACACCATTAGGTGATGTGCCGCCATAACTTACGCCTGCACCACCACCACCACCGGCACCGATAAAGAGACCAAAGGTGATAAAGTCTGCAGGAGGAGGTAGTGTGTAGCTCAGGTCAAAGGCCATAGCGCTTCCGCCACCGCCACCGCCAAAGATGAGGCCGTTGTTTTGTATCTGCGCATCAATGGTAAGTGCAATGGCATCGCCACCGTTATCACCCACACCTGTTGTAGGAGGGTTGGTAGTGGGGTCGTACGATACTCCACCGTTACCGCCACGACCTATAATGCTACCGTTATTAACCACCGAAACCAATGAACCCGGGAAAAGATTTCCTGTTGTAAAAGCGGGAGTGATATTGGTATCGCTGGTAATGCTCACACCATTCATTACTTCCACCGCAACACAGATAGGCTGGTTCTGGGGTGCAGTTGGATTTTGAACAAAAACATTGGCGCTTACATCGTAATCAGTTTCGCTGTTTGATACAGCAACGTAGTAGCAGGGGTCAACTGTTAAAGCATAAATAATATTCTGTGTGGTAGTTCCGCACATGGCCTGAATAACAATAGGGAAAGTACCTGCAGGTGCAAAAGGCGAAGCATAAAAAACCACCGAAATCACACCGTTTGAAAACTGAGGGTTGGGTGTTATGGTGTAAGTAATTCCAGCAGGAAGATTTCCGATAACCGCAAGCGCAATATTCTGAGGCAAACCGTTTGACTGGGTAATGGTAATAGCCGTTTGTGCTGAGTTGCTGATAAGGCGGTCAATGGTTCCTGCTATGCTGCTTGCCGAAAGGCTGAAGTAGCATCCATCGCAATCTTCCAGGTAAACAGGCAGCCAGCAGGTACCGTTAAAATAATCAAGAACGCTGTCGGTGGTGTTGTAAACAATAAGTCCGTCAGCAGGGTTTACTATCGCATCTCTGTCGGTCTGCGTCATGCGGGGCGGCAAAAATCCTTTGGTGGTAGAGGTAAGGTCAAGTATTGCGGTAATGTCGGGGTTCAGCGTTCCTACACCCATATTGTTTTGGGCGGTGGCAACAAAAAATCCTGAAACTAAAACGGCAACAGAAAGCAGGCGGGTAAAAAAAATCATTGTGTAAATGGTATTCTGTTATTGGGCACGCAAATTTGCCAATAATATCCTGAATAGCAAGGAGTATTCTGTTATTTTTTCAAACAGGAAAAACAGTACATTCGTCTTTCAAATAAAGCCACTCACATGAAAAAAACATATAGCTTATTTCTACTGCTTTTTACAATCTTACAAGCATCCTTTGCGCAGAACATTTTATTCGGCCCGGTTACAGGCGCAGTAACCGATGCTTCGGCACGCATTTTTATCCGCAGCAATCAGGCAGGTGAACTGGCCATAGCGCTGGATACCAACCCGGGTTTCACTAACCCCGTTACCTATATTGATACCATCCGTACACTGAAAGATACCAGTGCCATCATGAACATCAGCGGGCTGCAACCTTCAACTGTTTATTATTGCCGCTACTTCATCAATCAACAACAGGATACCATTGAAACCTCTTTTAAAACCTTTCCGCAAACGGGAGCGGCAGCTGATTTTTCCTTTGCCTTTGGCTCCTGCATGAAGGGTACGGATATGACTCCTTTATTCAATGTTATGAGCAATCATCAGCCCGATTTATTTATTCAGTTGGGCGATTTTACCTATCCTGATGCAGCCGATGAATTTTCTGAAGACTTTGATTATGTAACAGCGTCTTATCATGCCAAGTATTCTTATCCCGGAATAACTCCTGTACTGCGCTCCATTCCTCTTGATTATGTTTATGACGACCACGATTATGCAGACAACAATACTTCCAGAAACACGCAGTCGCTGGAAGCAACGTACACAGGCCCCAACGGACTGGAAACGGTTTTGATGGATGTTCCTTTGGGCGAACACGAGCGCGCAAATTCCATCAACGGCTGGCTTGATTATTTTCCGGGCTATAATGCGGTTGATACTTCGCAAGGCTTATACCACAGCTTCACGATAGGTAATGCCGAATTCTTTTTTCTGGACAACCGCAGTGCGCGTTCTCCCAACAACGAAGCGTTTTATTATGACAGCACCGATGTCAGTTTCCCCTGGGAATTTTCACCACCATCAGGTCACACCATACTTGGCGATATACAAATGCAGTGGCTGCTGAACGGGCTTGCAACTTCTACTGCAAAATGGAAGTTTCTGCTCTCGGGCACTACCTTTAACAAAGCATTGAAAAGGGTAATAAATGTGGGCTTGGGTTTTCAACGCAACACGCTGAATGTAGGAGGCAGTGGCGGTAGCGGAATGACCATGGCAACAGGCTTTGCCGATGCATGGCCCGGCTTTCCTGCCACCCAGGATACGCTGATAAATTTTATCAGAAATAACAACATCCGCAATGTTATTCTGCTCTCGGGCGATACACATACTTCTGCAATGGATGATGGCACAAACTCAGGTATTCCTGAATTCAATTCTTCGGCAATGGGTGTTGATGAAAGTAAAATTGCCTTGTATCACATTATGGATTCGGTGGGCTCTTTAATCGGTCAGCCTCCGGTGCTGGATTCGCTCTGGAACAAAGGCGGGAGCGGACTGGGCAATACTAATTTCAACACCAGTTTCGGTAAGGTGGAGGTATTCGGCAACGACTCCATCCGCATGTGCATTGTTGACAACGAAGGCACCGTTTTTAACTGCTGGACTTTTGAAGATGGTTTTGTGGCAGGAGTAAAAGAAACAGCAACCTCAAAGAAATACAATAGCCTGAAGGTGTTTCCAAACCCGGCATCAGCACTGATAAATATTCACTTTGAAAATAGCAGACCGGATGCAAACTATCTATTCACGTTGTATGATATTTCAGGCAAAGCGGTTCTTGCCAAAAGCGATATCCGCGCTACTGATTTTACGGTTGATGTTTCAAAACTAAAACCGGGAAACTATTTATGCACGCTCACCGAAGACGGCATGGAAAAAGGCAACACAACAGTTGTGATTAAATAATTATTTTCGCGGCTTCTATTGCCAAAATGATGTTAAGACTTGTTACATTTCTTATTCTGATTACTTGTTATTCTTCAGCGCAAGCTGATATTGGCGAAACCTTTGACATGCTCAATAAAAGAGAGCAGCTTGTTCATGAAAATGAACGCCTGCTCAATGGCAGAAACATCGACAGTCTGAATACAACCGAAAACAGTCGCTACATCGAAAACCTGCACATCATCCGCCTGATGGACGAAGATATTTTCAGGAGCCAGAAAGAGACTGTCAGCAGGCTGAGCGGTTCTTCAGGCAGTCAGGAATACATTAATAAATCAATTGCTTTGTTCTGCTTTTTTCTGGCAGTTATGCTGGCGCTGAGCCTCTACATGCTTTACCTGCTCAATAAAAAACTCAACAAATTAACAGGCGAAGAAAAACCTTTTTCGGCAAGGGCAAGTGAGTTGTTTACAGTAATGATGGTAAATTTTCAACCTGCAAAAACAGGAAACAAAGAAGTTGCGGTAAACAGATTGATTATACTCGGAATGCTGTTTATGTTTATCTCTTTCATCGGCTATCTACTGAAAACACTGGGCGTTTAAAAGCCTCACCCTGCCCTCTCCGAAGGAGAGGGGAACAGCCTTAAATTTTTTTCTAAGAACTCGAAAATCTTCACCATTGCCAGCGTATCCAGTTTGCAATATTCAAGCAGGTTATCGCGCAGTTCGGCAATTTTAAAAATATCGTTTTCGGTTTGCAATTGTTCAAAAGCAGCCATAGCCATGGTGCCTTCACTAATTGCTAAATCCTTATGATTGAAATCGGGAAACAGCGCAGGCAACACATTCTTAATAGAGTGCGAACCTTTCATGAGCGGATGATAATAATGCCGTTTTTGAAAAGGTTCCATCAGGTCAATCATAACCGATAAACGCTTTTCTATTTCGGGTTTCAACTCCGGAAAATCATTTCCCAGTCTTGCAATAACCGAGCTTTCAAACGTGCGGTTGTAAACTAAAATGCACGCAGCTTCCTTCGTGTTTTCAAGAAAGTGTGTGATAAACTCTTTGCGTGGGTCAGCACCTGCTTCTGCTAAAAACTCAACATGCTGCAAAGTTGCATCTTTTGTTTTTTTATAATGCAGCGAATACTGAAACGGAATATGCTGAAACGGACTTGTGCCGTCAAACATAGGTACAGCAGGCATAAACGTTTCAATGTCGAAGAAGTAAAGCGGATAATTAACCCTTGAAAGAAACTTAGTAATCTCGGTTTTGTTGACCAGTTCTTTTCCGGTGTTAGTGGCATCTACCTGTATGCGTTGATTTTTCTCCAGCGAATAATCAGCAGGCACATCACTGATTTTTACAATGCCGCTGTCGTAGAGTTCAAACTGTTTTTCTTTGCTCATCCCCGCCAGTTCAAACACAGAATTCTGCGGCACATTCTTCCAGCATTGCCCCATAAAATCACACGCATAGGGCTCAAAGCAATGCTTTCCTATTTTTATATCGGGCACAGAAGAAAGAAAGGAAACCTCCTTCAGTTCACGCACTTTTTCAGCAATCATCGCTTGGTTTTTTTCGCACTCGCTGAGAAGTGATACTGCCGTGAAAAGTTTCTCCGGTTCTATCTTCCCCTTTTTTACATATTGATTGTTGAGGTGCAGAATAGAAAAATCTGCAAGCGCAATTCCTGCATTTGTAATAACATAGTATTGCAACGAAGCATCTAAACGGTAAACATCGCTCACACGTGTTGAGCTTTTTACTTCGTAAGCAAACCAGGTTCCATCGCGCTTTACAAGCATATCAACTGCAGCCAGCACATCATTGAAAATGAATGCAGCTTCGTAAATAATCTCTGTTCCTTCTTCAATTAGTTTACGTGTTTTCTCAACCGATGCAGAATATTTGAATACACTTTCAGGCGTAACATCTACACCTCCCGGAAAAATATCCTGCGCAATTTTCCCCACATTTATTCCCCTCGAAAAAAGTGCTTGCTGCGATGGACTTATTGCATCGCGCAGTTTGTAATTATGCTTATAGAGGTAAAGTGATTTTTTGCACTGAACTCCACGGATAAAAGAAGATTTAGAGAGAGCGTGTGCCATTACAACGGTTTTATCAGTTCCATCATTTCGCTCAGCATCATTGCTGTTGCGCCCCACACCGTGTGGCCTTCCACATCATAATAGGGTGTTTCAAAGCTCACAAATTCCCGTGGTGTAATCATTTTTCTGCCCTTAATACTTTCGTCCAGAAAGTAGGTTATTGGAACTTCAATTATCTTTTCCACTTCGCGGTCATCTTTTTTCAGCAAAGGCTTTTTGTCCATTATTCCAACAAAAGGCGATACTAAAAAATTGCTGGGCGGTATGTAAAGATTGCTCAGATTTCCGATAAGCTTTATCTCATTTCTGTCTAATCCTACTTCTTCTTCAGCCTCGCGCAAAGCAGCTGCAGCAAGACTTTCATCTTCAGGTTCAAGTTTCCCACCCGGAAAACTAACCTGTCCGCTGTGAACTCCGTCATAGGAAGGGCGCAAGGTAAGCACGGTGTTAATTTTATCTTGGTGCGGATACAGCAGAATAAGAACAGCGCCTTTTCTTGCCTTGCTTAAATCGTATTGCTCCATATCAATCGGCAAGCGGAATTGCGAAGCCATTTTAAATTGCGCTTCCATCCCCGGCAGTGGTTGCTGCAGGCGATTTTCAAGTGAACGGATGAATTGGCTGAACATATTTTCTGCGCTAAAATACCGTATTTTTGCCGCCAATATGGAAACCAAAGAAAAACAAGACTTAGCCATTTATTTGTCTCCGGCTTATTATATAGACAGCAATTCGCCCGATGTAATTGCCTTTGCAAAAAAACATACAGAAGGTGCAACTACCGATATTGAAAAGGCAGTGAAACTCTACTACGCTGTTCGTGATGGTTTTCTGTATGACCCTTATCACGTTGACCTGCGTGCCGAAGCAATGAAAGGCAGCGCAACTTTGAAAAGAGGTTCCGGTTATTGCGGTGAGAAAGCAACACTACTTGCTGCAGCCGCGCGGGTAGTCGGTATTCCTTCACGGCTTGGTTTCGCAAATGTTAAAAACCATTTGTCCGCCCAAAAGCTGCTTGACCTTTTGCGCAGTGATGTTTTTGTTTTTCATGGTTTCACCGAACTTTTTATCAATGGAAAATGGGTGAAAGCTACACCCGCATTCAATAAATCATTGTGCGACAAATTTGGAGTTGCGCCATTGGAATTTGATGGGATTAACGATTCTATTTTCCACGAATTTGAAGGTGGGAAAAAGTTCATGGAATACCTTCACGACTTTGGTACTTTCGCTGATGTTCCCCGCGATCTTTTTATAAAATCATTGCAGGAGAATTATCCGCATCTGTTTGATGCTAATGATGAGGAACACAAGGAATTTGGCTGGACGAGAGAAATAAAAAACTAAGCACCTTCCTTAACTAAGCGGATTGTCTTTGCTTTTACTGCGTTGACTTTCAGCGTTACGAAATAAATTCCTTTGGGAAGTTCGCCAACATCAATTCTTCTTTTGCCAATTGATACAACAGAAAGGCTTTCGATGCTGATGCTTTTTATTTGTTTGCCCAAAATATCTGAAATAGAAATCTGAGTGTATTCCGGCTGTTCATTTCCCTGCTCAATAAAAAGCTCGTTGATGAAAGGATTAGGATAAAGTGAAGTTAAATTGATTGCGCCTCCAAAGTCAATTCCTGTAGTTCCGCTAGCGGAAAAAGTTCCAACCATTCCGCCCCCGGCATGCGGAGTGCATTTGTAACCATAGGTTCCGGCAACAGTTACTTTATAGTCAAATTGCGAAACGCTGCTGGTCATTGGCGAATCCCATGTTGCTGCAGCATTAGGAATACTTACTGAAGTAGTAGTGTGGTTTCCGCTAACCCAGGTAAAGCGCACAGTATCTCCAACGTTTACACTTGTTGAATTAGGATTAAACTGATTGCTAGAAACCTGAATAATATGAATAGCTGCACCGGCATTCAAAAACAGGATAACCAGCAAAGCAGAAAATCCTGAACGGAAGAGTAGTTTTTTATCCATAATACTTAGATTTAGTAAGTGTTTTTACGATGTTTGTTGGTTAAAGTTAAGACTTTTTTCTGAAAGAAGTTTTTTCTTCTTCTATTTTTACCGCAAATATTGAATATGACCGTTAGCGAAAAAGAGAGTTTATTAAAGTTTTTTACCCAATTTATTACAGAAGAAAGGCACAAACGGCTGGATGATGTGATTGTAAACCGCACCCGTCATTTTACAGTTGTGCTGGAAGATATTTATCAATCACAGAATGCCAGTGCAGTGCTAAGAAGTTGTGACTGCTTTGGTGTACAGGACGTTCATATTATTGAGAACAAGAATAAATACAAGCTCAATCCGGATGTGGAGTTGGGCTCTTCGAAATGGCTGAACCTACATAAATACAACTGGAATGCAAACAACACACTGGAGTGTATTGATACGCTGAAGAAAAACGGCTACCGTATTATTGCTACCACTCCGCATTACAAAAGTGTACCGCTCGAAGAATTAAAGGTTGATACCAAGTTTGCATTGATGTTTGGTACTGAGATTGACGGCTTGACGGATATTGCCTTGCAGAATGCCGATGAATTTGTAAAAATACCTATGGTGGGTTTTACCGAAAGTCTGAACATCTCGGTGTCTGCTGCCATTTGTATGCATCACCTGAATTTGAAAATGCGCCAATCTGAAATTAACTGGAAACTTTCTGACGAAGAAATATTGGAAATAAAACTGAACTGGATGCGCGCTATTCTTAACCGTTCTGACATAATGGAGCGCGAGTTTTTTAAATCTCAGACAGGTTAGTTATACAAGGTGAACAATATCTGCCTTTTCGTATTCGCCAACTTTCGTTAAATCCATTTCCAGTTTTCCTGAACTGTTCACACCAAAAGGTCTGAGGAATTTTGCCCCCCACACAAATTGTTCGCTTGTGTAGGATTGGCGACTGTAAATGGTTTGCGAAAACGTATCATCAAAACCTTTCAGCAATACAAAAATTTCAATGTCCATTTTTTGCAAATCATTTTCTGTTTTGCCAAACAATGCGCTTTCTTCATCAATCGGGTGATTGATAGTCCAACTGGTAGGAAACATGGTGATTTTGTCAATCTCTAATTTCACCTGCTGAAAACGTCTTACAGATTTTCCGTTTCCTTCATCTTCCATCCAACTGATATTTACTTTGGCTTCCATTTCCATATAAACGGTGTTCATTTCGTTGGCCACAATAAACTGCATGGAGGTTTTTCCTTTAAACGGGGCAATAATAACCTTTGAGCTGTATTTTAATCTGGCTTTTGGTCTTGAAAATCTTCCGTACAAAGTACCTGTTGCCACTGCAAAAACCATTAATCCAAGAAATGCTTCAAGCGCAGCTATTGAACTTGCAACTTTTCCAATAGGATGAAGTCCGCCATAACCTACTGTAGTAAAGGTCTGGCAACTGAAAAAGAAGCAACTCATGAATTTATCAAATTCACTTGTGCCCACTATTCCGTATAGCTTCTCGGAGCCTAATAAATAATAAAGGCTTCCAAACCCAATATTGCTTAGGAGGTAAACAGAAACAAGCACTATTGAATAATGAGTCCACGAAGTAGTGATGAGCCAGTTGAAAAGAAAGAAATTACCAAACAGTCTTCCAGTTTTGCGTTCCAGATTATAAGAGCCATCAGGATTAATGGAACGCTGCCTGCCTTTTTGACCAACATGATCAAGGCCTATATCTTCGCCCGGTTTCATCCGGTCTATTACTCGTTGTATAACGCTCATTGATCTATTTAATTAATTGCGAAGATAAAAAGAGAAGCGGAAATACTGCAAAGTATTTCCGCTTCTCCTTACCTCTCCTGTGGAGAGGCTCTTAATTGAAATAAAAATTCCCCGGTATTACTCCCACATGAAATGAATCAACCAGACTGCCGCTTAACGAATAGCGGAAAACATATCCGTTCTGTACAAAGTCCTTTGCATCCGTTCCGAAGAGGTAATCTGTTTCGGGGTCAATACCAATGTTGTAAAAGCTGCGGTTAATCAAAGCCGAAGAAGGCAATGTTGTTGTGTTGATATCCACTTCATATACACCACCGTTGAGGGTGTAATACAGTTTTGTCTTTGCTTCGTTGGTTACTAATCCAGCAGGATGGTTGGAAGCAGAGCCAAATGTTAAGCTAAGTTCAATTGCTTTGGTGGCAGGGTTTACGCGCACTAACTTGCCGGGTGTATCGTTTGCCGGATTTACCCAGTCTAAAATTCCGTTGCACAGTATCCAAAGTTTTCCATTGGCATCCAGCGTCAGCGCTTTGGGGTTATGTCCGGGTGTAAACGTTGCGGTAACGGCATTGGTAGCTGTGTTGATAACAGCAACCGTACTGTCTTTATCATATCCGCCCGAGTTGGCTACAAACACCTCGCTGCCTATGAGTTTCATTTGTTCCGGTCCCTGTCCGCCTGTTGCAATGGTGGCCGATACGGTGTTATTATGAAGGTCAATAACCTTTATTCCCGAAGCCCAATCGGTAATGTATCCTTTGTGTTCGTCAACGCCTAAGAAAAAGCGGGGAGTTCCCAGATTTTCAATTACACCCGTTGAAACAAAATCAGCAACATTCACTACTTCAACTTTAGCGGCATTGTTTACAACAATATATGCTTTGTTGTTATGCACTTCTATTGAGTTTACAATGTTGCCCAAAGGTCTATTATTTACGACTTCAAAAATATTATTACTCACTTCACCTGTTGTTCTGTTGTAAAAACTAACGGTTCCTGTTCCTGTGCCGAACGGTCCTTCGTTGCTAATAAATACTCCGCTTTCATAAGCACCTTGTGGTATGTTATCTTCATCTGGTTTACATCCGCTAAGTGCTGCGATTAATAAAAATGGTAGGATTAGTTTTTTCATGATTTTTTTGTTGTTTTTGATTGTTAGTATTAATTATTGTTTTTGAAATTTAAAGGTTAATGAAATATTGAAATTCCTTCCGGGCATTGGTCGGTAGGCTAAAGTTTGATAAGCGGTATTCCAAATATTATTTACACGAAATCCAAAACCAATTCCGACTTTATTAAGTTTTAAATCATAGTTCAATACTGCATTTCCGATAGTGAAAGCGGATATGGAAGCAGCATTGTCAGATGTTGTATAACGTTTGCCGGTATAGGTTTGTATGTAGGAAAAGAAAATACTTTTCCACTTAAAATTGATGGAAGTATTCAGGTTATGCTGTGGCAAATAAATCAATTGCTTGTCAATGCTGGCTTGCAATGCATCCGAAGTTTCAACAATGGTTGAAAGTGTGTAGGAATAAAATGTATTGATGCAGGTTTCAATCGTGCGTTGCTTAAATCGTAAACCTGCGTTGCTTTCAAATCCGCGTGCCCATACTTTTTGCAGGTTCACAGGTGTCCAGATATTATTATTAGTTGCTAAGGGTTGCCATAAAATCCAGTTGTCAATCAGCGAGCTGAAACCTGTAACTGAAAAATTGGGAGCGAATAATTTTGTGGAATCATTGAATGAAGTAAAAATTCCTGCTTCTGCATTCCAACCACCTTCAGGCTTCAGGTCAGGGTTTCCGCCCGGCACCCAAAAGCGGTCGTTCATAGTAGGCACACGGTAGCTGCGTGAAAAATTGGCTTTTGCCGAAATAGATTTCCACACTTTTCCTTCTATTCCTAATGAAGGTGTAAACGGAACGGTATAGCCTTCCACTAACTCCTGTCGCAGGTTTATTGTTGCCTTCCAGTTTATTTTGGTAAAAGGGTAGAGGAACGAGAAGAATGCTGCCGCCTGATTGCGGGTTTTGGCAGTGCTGTATTGAACAATGTCGGCATAGTAATAGGTATAATTAATTCCAATATTCAATTTTGCTTTTTTGAATACCTGTGTTGCAAATTCTGCTTCGCTGATGATGCCTTGTGTATTTACTTTTTCATGCACATCTGCTGTTTGATTTTCATACCGCAGATATTCATTCAGCCAGGCTACTTTTGTTTTCAAGGTTGATTTTGCAAATAGCTTTTTTGCTTCAAGCAAGAAGCGGAATGAACTATCGCTTTGCTGTTCGCCATTATCACTGCTGGTCATAGAAGGTGGCAGGTTGCGGTGCGTATAAGTATGCCATGCGTGCAGCGCAACACTATAATTGCGTTTGAACAGACGATGGATTTCTGCAGTTCCGCCATAGCTGAAATAGTCAGCACTGACGAGTTTTTCCACCGGACTTCCAAATTTTGCGGTGTTGCTGTACGGAAAATTATTTTCGCATTCACGATAATAACCCGCCACCCGCGAATACCATTTTTTATTGGAGAAAACTCCTGAGCCAGAACCTTCATATAACCCAAAACTTCCTGTCAATCCCGAAACAGAAATATTCACAGCTTTTTTAAAATCAGGTTGTGAATTAAGGTGAACAGCTCCTCCTATAACACCACTTCCGTAAAGTGAAGCCGAACTCCCCAATTGTATCTCTGCACCACTAATAAGTGTAGCGGGTATAAGTGCTAAATCTGAAAGTCCGAGGTTGGGCGGATTGATATTAATGCCGTTCCAGAATAAACCTGTATGTGCAGGCCCCGTGCCGCGAATACTGATAGTTGCAAGGCTTCCTTGTCCGTATGTCTTTAAGAATATCCCGCTGTTTTCCGAAATCAGTTCTGCTAAGTTCAGCAAATGACTGGCTTCAATTTTCTTCCGGTCAATTTTAATAATGCATAGTCCGGTGCTGAAATCGTTCAGCCTTGTTTCATTAACTTTTGCTTCGGGCAATTTATAAACCGAATCAGGATTTATTTTTTGGGCAAAAGCAGGGCAGGTGCAGAATATGCACAGTGCAACCGAAAAAATAATTCTGCAAAAAAACACGCAGAAAGAATCAATAATTGAAATAAACGATAAACTGATTTTACTCAGTCCGCTCAATACTTTTTACCCGAAAGCATTGAACCTTTGTCGGGCTATGGCAGGTCTTCTGACTCGTTCTTTTTCGGAGCCTTCCCGTCAGCCTGAGGCGGACAGTGGCAAAGAATTCCGAAAACAAAAAAGAACTTACAGCAGCGGGAACTGTTCAGGATTTGCACCTGATTCCCATTTTAATCCTGTGAATTTGACATCTTCACTAAGAACCATCGCTTGGGTGTAAAAGTATTAATTTGACTTAAACAAAACAGATTAAAAGATATTTTCCTAAACTTGCTGTGTAATTTTTGAGGTTTAAAACTGTTACTATGTCAAAATTTGTCACCACTATAATTCTTCTTTTCTCTTTATATTCTGTTTTTGCACAAACCAATCAGGAGTTTGAGATTTTTGTTAACGGAAATCTGGAAAAAATTACACCCGGCAAAAAAAACATATTCATAACATCTAAAGGTGATACCATTGTTTACAAGGTTGATGACATTATTAAAGAAATGGTAAAAGACCAACCAAAGGTTAGCAATAGAGGAGCAACTGCTACAAATTATAAAGAGGCGGAAAGTGAGAAGGTGCAGGAGAAGGCGGTAATTGCGCCTGCATCTGTTGATAAAACTGAAGTAGTAAAACCTGTTGTTCAACAAAAGCCTGTTGAAGTGGCAAAGCAGGAAAAAGTTAATGTCGAAGCAACGCAGCAGAAGCAGGTTCAAACTGCACCTTTGGTGCCTGCCAAGACAGAACCCGCCAAAGAGGCGCCAAAACAAAACACACCTGATTTAGCGGAAATTGAGCGCTTGAAAGAAGAGGCACGAAAAAAAATAAAAGGTAATGCCACTGAAACAGTAGTTAAACCAACAACTGAAACTAAAAATACTGAAGTTGAACCTGAAAAGAAGGTTGCTGTAACTGAAAAAGTTAATCAACCTGTGAAAACTGAGAAAGCCACTACTGTAGGGATTGTTCAAGTTGAAAAAAAGAATGTTATTGTTGAAAAAGTAAATCAACCTGTAAAAACAGAAAAAATAGCCGCTGCCGCTACAGTTGAAGTTGAAGTTGAACAAAAGAAAATGACAGAAGAAAAGAATGTGCGTTATGTAAATAAAAAGTACTACCTCGAAGATCGTAATCTTAATTCGTCAAACATTAGTTCGGCAGATACATTGACATTTGTTTCAAGTTTTCTAAGCGCTTACAAAGATTTTCCAAGTCTGCAATTCGGTACAGAAGGTGAATTTTCATTATGCTATAATTACGTTGTTAAAGTTTACAATGGGTATGACGAAGACCTTGTAGCAAAAAATTCAACTGTCTATAAGGTTTGCCATTCAGGTAAATGGAATGATGGTAAAAAAACTGCTGAAATGTATATGGAAACTAATGCAGAAAGAAAAAAAATCAATTATTCTATTGTGCAGTTGGATGATAAAAATTTAGTGCTCGTAAAACGCTAATGCTTAAGCACGTTTCGTTTTTTTTATCGCTTACTTTATTTTCGGCTTTTATTTTAAACGCTCAGAACAGCGAAACTGAAAGGCTTGTTGCTGCTATGTTGGGTCACACCCAAATTCAGGACGATTTGCATGAGCTCTGTGATAAAATTGGCGGTCGTGTAACCGGAACAGACGCTAATACTAAAGCCATTGAATGGGGTGTTAAACAATTTAAAGAAGCAGGGGTAGAGGTGAAGAAAGAAGCCTTTCAAATGCCCTCACTTTGGGATGAGAAAAGTTGCACCGCTAAAATTACAGGAACATCAAGTTTTTCTCCGCGTGTAGTTTCTCGGGCTTTTTCTGTTGGCACATCTGCAAATGGTTTGGAAGCTGAACTGGTTTCAGTTGGTTACGGCACAGAAGATGATTTCAAAAAAGCAGGAGATAAAGTAAAGGATAAGTTTGTACTGGTTACAACAGATGAACTTACTGAACTGGGCGGACTTTTTAAAGAATATAACGATGCACATGAAATAGAAGGACGAGCTATGGTTTCGCAGGTAAAAGGTGTTGTTTACATGTCATCTCGCCCGAAAAAATTATTGTTTCGCCACCTTGCTTCGCGTGGATATAATAATACCCTGCCCTTGGTTGTAATGGCGCGTGATGATGCCTCGCGCTGTATCAGGATTCTTGATAAAGGTGGAAAGCTGAACATCAATCTGAATATTGAATTGACAACAGGAGGTTCATACACTTCTTATAATGTTTTCGGTGAAATAAAAGGCAGCGAAAAGCCTGACGAAATTGTTTTGATTGGCGCACATCTTGATTCATGGGGAATGGGAACAGGTGCAAACGATAATGGCTGTAATGTATCTTTAGTAATAGATATTGCAAGACAAATGACTTTGTTAGGAATAAAACCTAAACGTACTATTCGTTTTGCACTGTGGAACGGGGAAGAGCAATGTATTTGCGGTTCTTACGCTTACACTCAGCAACACGAAAATGAATTAAATAAACACGTTGTAACTGCTTCTATAGATATCGGTAGTGGGAAAATCACAGGTTTTTTCACTGGGCACAGCCCTGAGTTGGATGCCGAAACAAAAAAAGCATTGGAAAGTGTTACCTCTCTTGGTCCTTTTGCAAATGCAGATGTTCCTATTGTGGGCACCGATAATTATGATTTTATGATGCAGGGAGTTCCAAATTTGGTTGGCATTCAGGAAGGCGCAAACTATTGTTCAGATTATCACAGCGAAAGTGATACCTACGACAAAGTAAATCTGCAAAACCTGAAAATAAATTCTGCCATCGCAGCTTCTACTATGTTGCATTTTGCCAATCTTGATAAAGTAACATTGAAAAGGCAAAGCCGTAATGAGGTACAAAAAATGATTGACGAAACTAAATTAGACCTTCCTATGAAAGCTTTTGAATACTGGCAGGGCTGGCTAGATGGAACAAGAGGGCGAAAACCATAAACAAGAGATTTTGTGCATAAAAATAGTAGTCGTAAATTCTTATCAGGCCTAATAGTTTTCATTTTCCCTATTTTCTCTTTCGGCCAAAAAATTAATGATGGAATGGGAAGCCGGTTGCCACATCCGGTTGACGTGCGCAAGGCTGTTTCATCTTTTTATTGCGGGAAAATCGAAAGCACAGATACCACTTTGGTTAAACAATATCTGCTTTCAACTATTTCCAATTTAAAAGGTGCTGATTTTTCTGTTGAATATCTTGAAGGCAAGCAAAGTAAAACAGGTCTTCACTATCTCTATCGGCAAAACTATCAGGGAAAACCAGTTTATCGCGGTACAATAAAAATCAATTTAGATAAAACCGGAAACATTATTTCGTTGTTTGATAATACCTATCATATTTTGGAAACGCCTTCCGGAGAATTTCCAAATACAGATGATTGTTACGACATCATTAAATCAATTTACAAAGAAGAGAATGACATTGTTAAAATTCTTATAGAGGATTTGTATTTTGATCTTGGTCCAAGACTTATTCCTGCTTCGCGAATTGAATTGTGGGATAAAGGTGGTAATTTCTTTGAGTTGATTATTGATGCAGAACAGATGATTGTTTACGAACGCGACATGAATGATTATTTCAATAATAACAGAGTTCATGATGTTGATACTCCGGCACTCGCAAGAGTTTTTAATCCTGACCCTCTTACCACAGCTGAAGTTAGCTACGGAACGCCTTATGAAGATGCTTCGGATGCAGATATATCGCAGTTAAATATGCAACGTCAGCAGGTTACCATTGATGTTGTCTTTGAAAACGATACATTCAAATTAGAAAGTCCTTATTGTTTGATTACAGAACACTCAATTCCTGTTGTGACGCCCGTTACAAGTCTGACCCCTGCTTTTGAGTTCACGCGTTCACAAGATGGCTTTGAGGATGTAAATGCTTTTTACCATATCAATGTTTACCATGATTATGTGCAGCAGTTGGGTTTTGATAATATTGTGGATTACCCCATTTGGGTTGATACACACGCTATGGGAGGAGCAGATAATTCTAATTTTAGCTCTGCGGGAGGCGTGCCAAAGCTTTCATTTGGCGAAGGCGGTGTGGATGATGCTGAAGATGCAGATGTAATCATTCATGAATACGGTCATGCCATTTCTCATTCCGCGGCACCCAATACCAATGACGGAATCGAACGAACTGCTCTTGATGAAGCAATAGGTGATTATTTTGCAGCTTCCTATTCAAAGTCAATTAACTCTTATAACTGGCAAAAAGTTTTTTCGTGGGATGGCCACAATCCTTTTTGGAATGGCCGTGTAGTTGAAAGTGATAAACATTATCCCGAAGATTTACAGAACAATTTATACAAAGATGCTGAGCTATGGTCATCAACCATGATGCAGATTATGGATGATATTGGCAGAGAAAGAACAGATGAAATTCTGATTGAAGCTTTATATAGTTTTTCTTTACAAATGTCTATGACCGATGCGGCAAATCTGGTAATTGCTGCCGATGTTTCGCTCAACGGTGGCGGCTATGTTGCCCCCATTCGTTACTGGATGTGTATGCGCGGTTTTATTCCCTGCGATGTTGGTATTGATGAAAATGGAATAAGTAATTTCAATGTGCTGAATTCTTATGGTTTTGCAACACGTGATGAACAAGCTGTTATACAATTTAATTCTCCTCAATCCGGAACTATACAATTAACTGATGTAATGGGACGAATTATCTTTTCCGAATCTTTTTCGGGTTCTTCAGAGTATAAAATCTCGCCTAAAAATCTTTCCTCGGGAATTTATTTGACGAAAGTTACCACACAAAACTTCAGCAGCAGCTACAAGCTGATGAAATGGTAAATTATTCCGACAGAATAATCGTTGGTTTCTTGTGTGAATAATCTGTTTTTAAAGAATTTTATTCTGTCTGTTGACTTTGAATAAAATTTTGTTTTACATTTGTCCCGAACAAATCTCTAAACAAAAAACAATTTGGGTCTTACGTTAACTTTTTAAATAAGCGAATTCTACTTCACCCAAATACCTTTTTGCCATAGTTCAAATCTCTACTTTTTTTAATTCTAACACAATTCTAAAAAAGGGGGAACTATGCAATCCAATCAAACCGATGAGCAATTGATACGCGGATACCTTAACGGTAACGACAATTGTTTTGAGCAACTGCTCAATCGTCACAAAAACAAAATTTTCACTTACATAGTGCTTACTGTTAAGCAGCGCGATGTGGCTGAAGATATTTTTCAGGATGTATTTCTGAAAGTGATTAACACTATGAACAAAGGCAGCTACAAAGAGGAAGGTAAATTTCTTCCATGGGTAATGCGTATTGCCCACAATATGGTGATGGATTACTTCCGCCTTGGTAAACGCATGCAGTTTGTGGATAATCCGGAAGATGAGCAAGAGGAGAATGTAGATATTTTCAGGCTGTTGGTCAATGATGATAAAAATGCAGAGGAAAAAATTGTGAGTGATGAAACTGCGAAAGAAATACGCACAATGATCAACAGACTGCATGATGAGCAAAAAGAAGTAGTGTTGATGCGTCACTACGGCAAAATGAGTTTCAAAGAAATTGCTGAGATGACCAACGTGAACATTAACACTGCACTGGGTAGAATGCGTTACGCACTCATAAATCTGAGAGAGATGATGGATGAAATTAAAGAGAAGAGGATTGCTGCTTAATAAAAGCATCTAACAACGATCTTTGTTTTTTAGCCACTAATTACACTAATTTACACTAATTCAATTGGTGAAAATTAGTGTAATTGGTGGCTTTCTCTTTTTCATGCCTTAGTGTCTTTGTGGCATAAAATGTATTTTTGCATTTATGAAAATCACCGAATGCCCGCGTGATGCCATGCAAGGCATACACGAGTTTATACCCACCGAAAAAAAAGCTGCTTACATCAATTCACTACTTAAAGTAGGTTTTGATACCATTGATTTCGGAAGTTTTGTTTCGCCCAAAGCCATTCCGCAAATGCGGGACACGGCCGAATTGGTTGGTAAACTTGATTTGACAGACATAAAATCCAAACTGCTTTCTATTGTTCTTAACAAGCGAGGAGCTGAAGATGCCGCTGCATTTGATGAAATTACTTACCTCGGTTTTCCGTTTTCTATTTCCGAAACATTTCAGCAGCGCAACGGAAATTCTACAATTGAAGAAAACCTGAAGAGGGTAGAGGAGGTGCAAAACATCTGCATCAGCCGCAATAAAAAAATGCTGGTGTATATCTCCATGGCGTTCGGCAACCCTTATGGTGACCAGTGGAGCAGCGATATTGCTATCAGCTGGACACAAAAACTTGCTGAACTTGGAATAAAGTATTTCTCGCTGGCCGATACCATTGGTGTCTCCAATCCTGAGAATATCAGCTACATGTTTTCTAATCTTATTCCTGCTTTGCCGGGATTAGAAATTGGTGCGCACCTGCACACAACACCTGATAAATGGAAAAAAAAAGTGGAGGCTGCCTACAACAGCGGCTGCCGCAGTTTTGACAGCGCCATCAAAGGTTTTGGTGGTTGCCCCATGGCCTCTGACAAATTAACTGGCAACATGCCTACCGAAAATCTGCTAAGCTTTTTTGAAGAGAAAATGATTGAAACAGGGATTGATAAAAAGGCTTTTGATGAGGCTTCTTTGTTGGCTTTAAAAACCTTTCCGCTCTGAGTTACTTCTTGTAATCCTCAATCACCAATTCCTTTTTACAAAAGAAATATTCATCGGTCTGTTTGTTGGAGCAAACAATAAACAGGCGGTTGGCGGAGTATTCGTTTGCTAAATTCTTATACCATGCCACTCCGCTGCTGTCAAGGTTTGAGAGGGGCTCGTCTAATAAAGCCACAGGCGTATCACTGAATATGCAGAGAGCTAATTTTACGCGCTGCTTCATGCCTGACGAAAAATATTTCAATTGCTTGTTGGCAGATTTGGTAAGGCCTGTTGCTTCCAGCACTTCGCTGGCTGTAAGGTTTTTTAAAAACGGTTTAAAGTTGGCGTGAAATTGCAGTGTTTCTGTTAGGGTAAATTCTTCGGGCAATTCCATATAAGGCGAGGCAAAAGAGAAATAGCGGAACACATCATCTAATTCTATTTCTTTTTCATCGTGTTTGTAAATTATTTTTCCTTCTGAAGGCGCAATGCTTCCCAGAATAGTTTGCAGCAAGGTTGATTTTCCGGATCCGTTTGCACCCAACAAAACAACGTGCTCACCTGCCTTAAACTCATCATTTATACCGCGGAAAATCCATTCCTGGTTGTAACGTTTGCCGGTGTTTTCGAGGGTGATGTTCATTTTTTTTAACACAGATTATCACTGATTTTTCTGTGCAAATCTGTGGCTTATTTTCTAATAATTAGTCAAATCAATTAACTGTTTTTCAAACCTCGCCTTTGGTAAAAAATTCTGTTCCAGTTCTGATACAAAAGGAACAGGCGTATCTAAACTTGCAGAACGCACCACAGGCGCATCTAACTGTTCAAAACAGTTCTCATTGATAAACGCGCTGAGTTCCGCACCAATTCCACCAATCAGCGTGTCTTCATGCAGTATTATTACTTTGCCTGTTTTCCTTACCGTTTCCAAAATAGCTTCTTTATCAAAAGGTAACAACGTTCTCAGGTCAAGCAAATCAGCTTTTATCGTTGGGTTTTTATCCAACGTTTCCAAAGCCCAGTGAACACCATAGCCGTAAGTGATAATACTCACATCATTTCCTGTTCTTACTAAGTTTGCTTTTCCGATTTCAATGGTGTAATACTCATCAGGCACCTCACCCGAAATACTGCGGTAAAGAGCCTTGTGCTCAAAAAATAAAACAGGATTGGGGTCTTCAATGGCCGCTGTCAGCAGACCTTTTGCATCAGCAGGAAAAGCAGGGTAAACAATTTTTAAACCCGGAACATGAAAGAACCATGCTTCGTTGCTTTGCGAGTGAAAAGGTCCGGCTGCAACGCCAGCACCTGTGGGCATACGCACTACCACATCTGCGTTTTGTCCCCAGCGCCAGTGCGATTTGGCAAGGTTATTTACAATCTGATTGAAACCGCATGTAACAAAATCTGCAAATTGCATTTCCACCATTGCTTTATAACCGTTGATGGATAAGCCTAAACCCGCACCAATAATAGCAGACTCGCAAAGAGGTGTATTGCGCACACGCTCTTTTCCAAACTCGGCAACAAAGCCTTCTGTAACTTTAAAAACACCACCGTATTTGGCAATATCCTGTCCCATCAAAACAAGGTTGGGATATTTTTGCATGGATTGTTTTAAGCCTGATGAAATTGCATCAATCAACCGTACTGTGCTTGTTTTGCCTGAAGCAGGTTGAACTTTTGTTTCTGATTTTTTAAATAAATCAGCGTATTCTGTTTCTGTGTTTGGTTTTATTGCAGGCTCGTCAAATGCGATTTTTAGGCCTTCTCCAATCTCAGTTTTTAGTTGCTTTCTGTAATCAGCAATTTTCTGTTCATCCAGAATTTTTTGTTCCAGTAAATAGCTTTCGTAATTAGTTAAAGGGTCTTGTTTCGACCATTCCTCCTGTATTCCCTCAGGATAGTATTTTGTGCCCGAAGCCTCTTCGTGTCCACGCATGCGGAAGGTCATGCACTCCAGAATGAACGGACGATTTTTCTTTTGAATTTTTTCGCGCAATGTTAAAACCGCATCATAAACTTCCAGAATATTATTGCCGTCCACCTGCACGCCTTCAATGCCATAGCCAATCGCTTTATCAATAAACTGCTTGCAGCGAAACTGCTCTGCCGATGGCGTTGAAAGTCCCCAGTAATTGTTTTCGATAATAAATATTACCGGCAAATCCCAAACAGCAGCCACATTAATTGATTCGTGAAAATCGCCTTCGCTGGCACCGCCATCGCCTGTAAAAACTGCGGTTACTTTTTTGTTTTGCTTTAATAAATTTCCCAGCGCAATTCCGTCTGCCACGCCCATTTGCGGACCAAGGTGAGAGATCATGCCGACAATGTTGTAATCCTTTGCCCCAAAGTGAAACGAGCGGTCACGCCCTTTGGTAAAGCCCGACATTTTTCCCTGAAACTGTGCAAACAAGCGCGAAAGAGGAATGTCTCTTCCCGTAAAGATTCCAAGGTTGCGGTGCATAGGCAAAATGAATTCTTCTTTATCCATTGCCAATGCAGTACCCACCGAAATAGCTTCCTGTCCCATACCTGAAAACCATTTGGATATTTTCCCCTGGCGTAAAAGCAACAGCATTTTTTCTTCTATCATTCTTGGTTTAAGAAGTTGATAGTAGAGTTGCAGAAGCGTTTCGTCAGAATATTTTTTGCGGTTGAATTTCATTGCCTCAATTATTAGCGCGCGTAAAAGTATCTAAAAACCCTAACTTTGCTTATTCAAATGGCACAGGAAATTATAGTCGGAATACTCTTTATGGTTGCAATATATTTTGTCGGCCGAAAAATCTATAAAGAAACATTTGCCCACAAAGCAAAGCCGGGCTGCGATAAATGCGAAGCGGACAAGAAATAAAATTTATGAAAACAAACATTAAGACAATCGCCCTCTTCACCTCAGGAGGTGATTCTCCCGGCATGAATGCTTCTATCCGTGCGGTTGTCAGAACTGCCTTACATCACAGTATTAAAGTTTTCGGCATTATGCATGGCTATGACGGCATGATAAAAGGGGAATTTATTTCGCTGGATGCAACATCGGTAAGCGGAATTATACAACGCGGAGGAACCATTCTTAAAACAGCGCGCAGCAAACGCTTTATGACCAGAGAAGGAATGAGAGAAGCCGCTGCTCAACTTAAAAAACATAAAATTGATGCGGTAGTAGCCATAGGCGGTGACGGCACATTTAAAGGAGCGTTGGAGTTTTATTCCATTTGTAAAATTCCTTTTGTTGGTTTGCCCGGAACAATTGACAACGACCTTGCAGGCTCTGATTTTACAATTGGGTACGATACTGCTGTAAATACCGTTGTTGAGGCAGTGGATAAAATCCGCGATACAGCTGAATCACATGACCGTTTGTTCTTTGTAGAAGTCATGGGTCGCGATGCAGGTTTAATTGCATTGAACAGTGGAATTGGGGTGGGAGCAGAAGCCATTCTTATTCCAGAAACCAAGACTTATATCGAGGACTTAATAAAGCTCTTACAAAAAGGCTGGAAGAGAAAAAAATCAAGTTATATCATAATTGTTGCCGAGGGTGATGATGCCGGAGGAGCTTATGCTGTTGCTGAAAAAGTAAAAGCAAAGTTTGATAAATTGGATACACGCATTTCGGTGCTTGGTCATTTACAGCGTGGTGGAAACCCAACAGCAAATGACAGATTGCTGGCAACCCGTATGGGCTTTGAAGCAGTTAAAGCGTTGGTGAAAGGAAAGAAAAATGTGATGGTAGGAATAGTGGACAAGAAAGTGGTTTACACTCCATTTTCAAAGGCAGTGAAATACCATCTGAAACCTGATAAATCATTGATGGAAATGGTGGAAATACTTTCTGCATAATTTCATGAATCGTTTTTTTTTGTTGCTCTTTATTCTGATTTCTGATTATGCTTTTGGTCAATATGCAATCAGAAATGGTGTAAGCATTCCTGATTCCGATACACTGCGTGTGTTTATTGTTTTTGCTGAGGTTGATTTTTCTCAAGGGCCTTGCCCAAATAATTTGCCTGATAATTTAAATGGTTCGTGGCCTAAAGACAGTCAAGGGAAAACGCACTTGCCGCTTGATGCTAATACTTTTTTTGATGCTGAGCTAAAAAAAGGGCAACAGCCTACAGGTTTTATTACTGATTATTATCACTCTGCTTCTTTCGGAAAATATGTTTTGCTTGGAGATTATTTTCCTGAAGTTATTACGGTCCCATGCAGTAAAGTGCGTGTAGGTGATAATGGTGTCAACACAGTATTGAAGATGCTTGATACATTGAAATCAGCTGACGGAACATTGCATACCCAAAACGGGTATGCGCTTAAAGACTTTGATATGTGGACACCAACAGAAAATGGTTTGCCTAAAATAAAATCACCTGATGGAAGAATTGATTTGCTCTACATCATTTGGAAAAATAATCGTTTTCTTACTTCTGCAAATACACAAGGTTCTGCAGGTTATGGTGTAAATATGTCTAAAGGAGTTCCATTCAAAAATATGGAGGGAACTAACAATATAGCATCTTTTAACGCGAGTGGCAGCGGTCAGGCTGCCTACAACATAACCATTGCCGAACATCTGCACGGGATTTTTGGTGGTAATCACTGGCACTCAGCTGGCGGCAGAGGCGCACATACATTTCTTGCCACACCTAATTCTTATGGCTTAACAGGACAACATCCTGCCACGATGCAGGCTGTGAGTGGCTGGGATAGATGGATGATGCATTGGAAAGCATCTGATAAAAAATATCTTACATCTGCTTATGATTTAAATGGAAATGAAATAGAAACTGATATAATTTCCATAGAAACGTTACCTCATGGTGGTACTTTTATTTTGCGTGATTTTGTGAGCACGGGAGATGCATTGCGAATAAAGTTACCTCATATTGACTGGCAGAAAAACGGTGATGTAAAAAATCAATATTTATGGATTGAAAACAGGCAACTGAAAACACGATTTGATGAATTTATAAGTGGTGCTTGTGTCAATAGTGATGGCGGAAATTATCCAAGGGGTACTCCCGGAATGTATGCTTATATACAGGTTGGAAAAGACCAAAGAGAAGGAGGGAAAGATATTTATTCCGGAGCTAATGAACATCCGAATGGACTGGCGAGCCCCTTTTTTCCTTTAAGTGCTGAAGGGAATTTTGACTTCTATTATGATTGGAATAGAATCCAGCAAGGACAGTGGATTGACTGTAACTGGAATAACACAAATCTGCCGGTAAATAAGAAGAAAAGTCTTCCGAATCCATTTACTGGTTTCTCGGATTTATACCGTTACATTGATTCTAACCACGATGGCGTATTGTATTCGGGAGATAAATTGCAGGCGGGTTTGAGCGAGGTGCATGGCGATACGGTGATTCATAATTACAATTTAAGCGGTGACTGGCTGGATGCATTTTCATCTGAAACCGGAAGCAGGAAAATATCAGTAAGTACCAACCCCGCGCCAGTTCCTGTTTACACCTACACAACAAATTACGAATACAGTTCATTTAATCTTGACAATGGCAAACCTGCATCTTATGAGAATCGCGTGATCTGGCTCAACGGTTTGTCGGTTGAAATTATTGATGAAAATAAAGAAAAAGGAACAATAACTGTACAAATACGATGGGATAATTATGAGGTGAATGATGATGTTCGTTGGTGCGGCAACATGGTGTTAAATCCGAATGATTTTGATGTTTCAAAACCTTCATTGATTTTGCAAACAGGAAATAAAATGCTGCTCGACAGGGGCCAAAGTCCGCAGTTTCATAAAGCCACAGAAAAAGATGAAAACGGTGAGTGGCTATTTACCAATCCTACAGTTCTTACCTGCGTGAAAGATTCGTATTTTTACCTCGAACCAAAATCGCAATTGGTGTTGGATAACAACAGTAAAATCGTTTTAAAGTCAGGTGCAAAATTGATTGCGAGTGCAAAATCAAAAATATTAGTAAAGCCCGGCAGCGAATTAGTGATTGAAGATGGTGCTCAACTTATTTTAGAAGCTAAAGCCAAAATTATCCGCAAGTAAATGCTGAAGAGAATTGTAACATATTTGCTTCTCCTTTCTTCTCTTTCTGTTTTTGCGCAAGAGCAAAAAGAGATGGAGGTTCCCAAAGGAAGCAAGTCTGCAAAAGCAACCAAAAAAAGAACAGAAGAGCGCAAAGAAACGGGAATGAAGGAATATGACAAAGCTGTTAAACGCCAACAGAAAATTCAAACCAAAGAAACGCGCAAACGCATGAAAGCAACTAAGAAACGCGCAGAAAAATATAACCAACGCAAGCCCGATAGTTTTTTTGAAAATCTTTTTCGCAGGAAACAAAAGAAAAAATAAATTTACAACATGACATTTACTACAACACAGGTACTATCAAAAGTTCAGGTAGCTCAAAAAATTGACCGCATCGCTTACCAGGTTTATGAAAATAACCACAGCGAAAAGGAAATAATCATTGCAGGAATTGCCGGCAATGGCCAAAAGATGGCTGAGCGTCTAGCGAAGGCAGTTGAAAAAATATCGCCACTGAAAGTCAAATTAGTAACGGTCACAATCAACAAAGAAAAACCTGCTGACAACAAAATTGAAATTTCTATTTCAGAGAAAGAAACTGAAAACAAAGTGGTAGTGGTGGTTGACGATGTATTAAACTCCGGCAAAACACTAATGTATGCCATCCGCCACATCTTGCAGGTAAACCTGAAAGCCTTGCGAATTGCAGTTCTCGTTGACCGCGACCACAAACGTTTTCCAGTAAAAGTTGATTATGTAGGCATGGAGCTTTCTACTACCTTACAAGAACACGTTACCGTTGTTTTGGGTGGAAAAAACGAAGGGGTATTCATTGAGTAGATTGTAGTTGTTGAACCAACTCCTTCACATCCAAACTAACACCGTTCACCACCAAATCAGCTTGCCCGTAGAACTTTTCCCGTTGCGCGAGGTGCTCCTCAATAAATTTTTCAAGGCTTTTATTGCCTGTATTTTTTAGTAACGGACGCTGATTATCACTTTGCGAAAGTCGTTTTGCCAATGCAGCAGCAGATAATTTAAGGTAAACAACCTTGCCCGAGTTTTTCATTAGTGCTATATTTTTCCCGAAGCAGGCAGTACCGCCACCCGTTGCAATAACATAGTTCTCTAGTTTGCAGAGTTTATCAAGATATAGTCGCTCTAATCTGCGAAATTCCTCTTCTCCTTCAATCGCGAAAATGTCGGCAATTCGCCTACCACTACGTTTTTCAATGTGATCATCCAAATCAGCAAAGCCATACCCAAGCAGTTTCGCCAACTTTTTACCGGCAGTACTTTTCCCGCTGCCCATATACCCGATTAAAAAAATCAACATATTATTTTAAAGGAATTTCACCCTCTTTTGCCACCGCATTAAAAACTAATTTATCAGTCAGCGAAGGGAAAAACTTATTCATCCACACCGCTAGTTTCCCTTGCGCTGTAAGCACAATTGTGCGTTTACGTTTTTCAACAGCACTCACAATTTCTTCTGCTACTTCTTCAGCAGTCATCATCTTCCCTTCATCGCGTGGACTATCACCTTGCGAACTTCCATCAGCCACCAGTGCAGCATTGCGCACATTTGAAGCCGTGTAACCCGGACAAGCAACCAATACATGCAAGCCCGTTTTCAAATTCTCAATCCGTAAAGCATCCAAAAATCCCTGCATCGCAAATTTAGATGCCGAGTAGCCTGTGCGTCCCGGCAATCCATTATATCCTGCAATAGACGAAATACCCACCACCGAGCCTTTTGTTTTCAGCAAATAAGGCAGGGCATGCTTGGTGCAATAAACCGTTCCCCAAAAGTTGATGTCCATTACTTTTCTAATCACATCAAGCTGTAAATCTTTAAAAAGAGCTCTCATAGAAATTCCTGCATTATTAATCAGAATGTCAATACTGCCAAACTGCTCAACCGTTTTTTCAATCAGCAATTTGCAGTCGTTTTCGTTGCTTACATCTCCGGCAACAGCTAAGACCTGAGCACCTGTTTTCCTCAGTTCCTCAGCAGCCTGCTCTAAGTTTTCTTTGTTGCGCCCAGAAACAACAATGTTTGCACCTCTTCTCCCAAAGGCTATTGCGCAGGCTTTTCCAATGCCTGAACTTGCTCCTGTAATAATTACGGTTTTGTTTTTCATTTCTGCAAAAGTAATCTTTCATCCTGATAGCTATCGGGACTTTTCAATAACTTTGTCCTCTCAAATTTTAGAACTGATATGAATTACGATGTAGCAATAATAGGCAGCGGTCCCGGTGGATATGTGGCAGCCATCCGTTGCGCTCAGCTTGGAATGAAAACAGCAATCATTGAGCGATACAATACACTTGGCGGAACCTGTCTGAATGTGGGTTGCATTCCATCAAAGGCTTTGCTCGATTCTTCAGAACATTATCACAATGCCGCAACAAATTTTACTGAGCATGGCATTGAACTGAAAAACCTGAAAGTAAACCTTGCACAAATGATAAAACGCAAAGGCGAAGTAGTAAAATTAACTTCTGACGGAGTAGCTTTCCTGATGAAAAAAAACAAAGTTGACATTTATACAGGTCACGGTTCTTTTCTTGATGCAAAAACCATTGAAATAAAAAAGGACGATGGAACTGTGGAAAAACTATCGGCAGCAAAAATAATTATTGCAACAGGCTCAAAACCTTCTTCTCTGCCCGGAATTACAATTGACAAGAAACGAATCATCACATCAACCGAAGCATTAAAGTTGGAAGAAATCCCTAAGCACCTGATTGTTATTGGCGGTGGTGTAATCGGTTTGGAGTTGGGTTCTGTATATGCACGTCTTGGCTCTAAAGTTTCTGTAGTTGAATTTATGGACGGAATTATTCCTGCAATGGATAAAATATTGGGAAAAGAATTGCAACGCAGTCTTAAAAAGTTGGGCTTTGAATTTTATCTGAACCATAAAGTAACGGCAGTTAGTGCAAATGGAAAAGAAGTAACACTTGTAGCTGAAAATAAGAAAGCCGAGAGAATTGAAATTAAAGGTGACTACTGCTTAGTTGCTGTTGGAAGAAAACCTTACACTGAAAATCTTGGGCTTGAAAAAGCGGGAGTAAAATTAGATGAACGCGGAAGAGTAGAAGTGGATGAACATTTAGAAACAAATGTAAAAGGTATTTATGCCATTGGAGATGTTATAAAAGGTCCTATGTTGGCCCACAAAGCAGAAGATGAGGGTGTTTTTGTAGCCGAAGTTATGGCAGGACAAAAACCGCATATTAATTATCTTACAATTCCCGGAGTAGTTTATACTTGGCCTGAAGTAGCTTCGGTAGGCTACACCGAAGAACAATTAATAGAGAAAGTAATAAAATATAAAGTTGGCTCATTTCCTTTTCGTGCAAGTGGCAGAGCACGCGCAAGCATGGATATTGACGGTTTGGTAAAAGTGCTGGCAGATGAAACAACCGATGAGATTTTAGGTGTTCACATGATTGGTCCACGAGCTGCGGATATGATTGCAGAAGCAATGGTGGCAATGGAATTTCGCGCCTCTGCCGAAGATATAGGAAGAATGTGTCACCCGCACCCGACATTTACTGAAGCATTAAAAGATGCGTGTTTGGATGCAAGCGCAAAACGTGCTTTACAAATATAATTTATGAAAACAGGCGTTCTCCTCATCAATCTCGGCACTCCCGATAGCCCCTCGGTTTCTGATGTCCGAAAATATTTATTTCAGTTCCTCAATGACCCTCGCGTTATTGATATTCCCTGGCTAGCGCGAACGCTGCTTGTAAACCTGATTATTGTTCCGTTTCGTGCTCCTAAATCTTCAAAGATTTACAAAGAACTTTGGACTGAAAATGGCTCACCTCTTTTAATTTATGGTAACGAATTAAAAGAAAAAGTTCAGGGAGAACTTGGGAATGGGTTCACTGTTGAATTAGCGATGCGCTATCAAAAGCCTTCAATAGAAAGTGTTCTGGAAAAGATGCGGAAAGAGAATTATAAAAAAATTGTAGTTGTTCCACTTTATCCGCAATATGCTTCTTCCAGCACCGGCTCAACGCTTGAATTAGTATTTAAAACAATTGCTAGTTGGTATGTAATTCCGGAAATTAAAGTAGTAAGCCAGTTTTTTGATAACGAAGGATACATCAATGCTTTTGTTGAACGAGGTAATCAATACAACCCTGAAGAATACGAACATGTGATTTTTAGCTTCCATGGATTACCTGTTCGTCAGGTTGACAAGGTTTATGAAGACCGAAAACCCTGCTCAGACCATAATTGCGAGAACGAAATCACTGATGATAATTATTATTGCTACAAAGCATCTTCTTTTGCCACAGCAAAGGCTATTGCAGAAAGATTAAATATTCCAAAAGAAAAATATACTGTTTCCTTCCAATCACGTTTAGATGAGAAATGGCTGGAACCATTTTCAGATAAAGTAGTGGAACAAAAAGCCAAAGAAGGAATAAAAAAATTGCTCGTTTTTTCACCAGCTTTTGTTGCTGATTGTCTTGAAACCACGATTGAAATAGGTCATGAGTATTCGGAGATATTCAAAAGCAACGGAGGCGAAAAATTACAGTTAGTGGAAAGCCTGAATACCCATCCTGTCTGGGTAAAGACCATTTCTGAAATGGTAAAGGCATAAAGTAAAAAACCTCCCCGAAACGGAGAGGTTTTTTAAACTCAATCATCTTATTGATTAGTGCAACATAACTCTTCTTCCGAAGGATTTGAATTCGTTTTTCAGGTTTACCATGTAGATGCCTCTTGCAAGGTCACCTACAGCAATGTTGATTTGGTTTTTGCCTGAATATGCTTTACCTGTAGTTTCGGTAATTTGTTTTCCGATAATGTCATACAATGTAACAGTGTAAAGTTCATTGTCTCCTGCATTGAAAACAACTGCCATGGTTCCGTTACCTTGGTCGTAAGCATTAACTAGATTGAAATCTGTAGCAGCATTTCCGCAACTTACAGCCACTACATCAGAATATTTTGATGCTCCGTCAAAGTCAGTTTGTTTCAAGCGATAGTATGATGTTCCGCCATAAGGATTGTAATCAATAGCGCTATAGTTGATAATAGTGCTGCTGTTTCCTGCACCGTCAACAATTACTACATCTTCAAAAGTAACACCGTCAATACTTCTTTGAACAGTAAAGAAATCGTTATTAGTCTCTGAAGCAGTTGTCCAGGTAACTTCAACCTGACCATCAGCGCAATTTCCGGCAAAGCGAATTAACTCAATAGGAAGTGGATTGCTTTCGTCAACAAGAGTCCAAACAGGTAAATAATCTCCACCCATCCATGTAGTGCCGCCATAATCATTAGCTATAGATATTTGTAAAGTATTGGCTAGTGCATTAACATTCGGTCCAAATAACCAGTCACCCCAACCTCCGTTTGAAGGTAAATATGGATTAAATCGTTGAGGTCTTAATTGTGCTTCATTATCGATACCAACATTATTAATTAAAGGATTCCCACCCATATTTAAATCAACATCATCATATTTAAATGTGTATTTGCTTTGAGGCAAATTACCGGTACCAATTGTATAACCTACGTGTTCAATATTCCAAAATCTGTCAACTACATATAACTGACTGGGTTGATTATAGTCATTAACTAATCCAGTTACAGTTGTTGCCCATGGAGTGTTATCAACTGCAGTATGATATGTGGAGAATTTCATTTTACCTGATGCACCTACTCCTGCAGAAGTTTTTTCATAAAGGAATTTTATGTCATTACCTGCAGCATTTGCGAAAGGAACTGTGTAAATTGACCCATTTCCAGAAAGGCCAATATCCCATACAACTTTACCATAACCAGGACCTGCAGGTCCGCTCAATGTAACTAATGGAGTAGTTTCGCTTCTAATTTTACCACTACCCGCAACTATGGCACTATTTAAAGGATTTGTAATCTCAACTTCTCTAGCATTTAAATCAAGCGTATGTCCAGTTCCACTTGTTTCTAAGGTTAAAACTCCTGCTGGAGAAACATATCCTCCTCCTACAATCGTGTTTACTCCTAGTGTTTTTACAGAACTACTCCCACCTGCAAGAGTCAGATTATTGAATAGGGTTGTATTTGTCCCACCTACCGTTTGTGCTGAACCATCTAAAATTACAGTTCCGGTATTTGTGGTAAATAAGCCACCTAATGTAGCATTATTAGTCCAATTGCCAGAAACTTCCATAGTTCCATTGTTTTCAATTTGCCCGTGGATTGGACCACCAATCGTTTGGTTTTCAAAAGTTCCGTCAACATTAAGATAGGAACCTGAGGCAACATTTAATTTTGCCCCTCTGTTATTCATGAAAACCTGAGCATTTGATGACAATGAAATAAGCATACCGCTCATTACTATCATACTTCCTGCAACAACTTGGGCAGTCAGGGATTTGGTGTAGAATTTCATCATTTTGTGAGAAATTTAATTTGTAATTTTTAGATATAAACTCGTTTATTTACGATGCTTCGATTTAATTGATGTAAAAATAGTGTATTTAATTCTTTATTACTTAACCAATTTTTTCAAATAATTAAGTTTCCAAATTTATTATTTTAGCTATTAATATCCAATTTTTAAAGCCTGATAAGTTAAAATGTATAGTTCCCAAATAGAAAATAGCCTATTATTAATACCGATAAACATCCTCTTTTTTTATCAAATGTATCAATTATTGCCTTTATGACCAAAATAATGTTGAAAGTCTACATTTGTCGCATCATAAATATATAAATGAGAACAATTATTAAGTTTTTACCCGAAAATAAATACAGTTTTCTGAAAAACTTAATTCTTTGGGCAGAAAATAATACTCATTGTTTTTGTTTTTTAGGCAACAATGAAAATCAAGTTCAGTTTGCCGGCTATGCAGGATTTAAAAACAGTGTAGGTATCGGGAAAATTTCTGAAATAAAAATTGATTTAACCGAGAAAAATGGATTTGATCTTCTGCAGAATTATGCACATGCTAAGAATGATATTTTGTTTGGATTTTTAAGCTACGATTTGAAAAATCAAATAGAGAAACTAAGTTCTGAGAACCCTGATAAAATTGAAATGCCTTTGATGCATTTTTTTCAGCCCGAACTGACTTTCGATTTTTGTGACACAGATGAAATTGAAATTAGATATTTTCCTGACAGAAAAAGCGAATCGGAAATTATTGAGTTGTGCAATAGCATTAACCGTATTGTTTTAAAAGATGAAAATGCGAAGAACACGGAAACTATTCCTAATTGTCGTGTTTCAAAAACTGAATACGTGGAAAATATTAGAAAAATAAAGAAACATATTCAGTTAGGTGATGTTTATGAACTCAATTATTGCATTGAGCTTTTTGCAGAAAATATTGAAATAAATCCTGCTCAGGTTTATCAAAATTTGAACAATATTTCTGCTGCGCCATTCTCTTGTTTTTACAAGGTTGACAATAAATACCTTATTTGTGCCAGTCCCGAGAGGTTTTTAAAAAAAGAAGGAGTGGAAATTATTGCCCAGCCTATGAAAGGAACTGCAAAGAGAAGTACTCGATCCGGAGAAGATAAATTGATAAAGGAAGAACTCTTTGCAAATGAAAAAGAACGTGCTGAAAATGTAATGATAGTTGATTTAGTCAGAAATGATTTATCAAAAACTGCAAAACCTAAAAGTGTGAAAGTAGATGAGTTATTTGGAGTTTATACTTTTCCGCAGGTTCACCAGATGATTTCAACAATAAGTTCTGAAATGCGCGATGAGGTTGATATTATTGACGTTATTGAATCAGCTTTTCCTATGGGTTCAATGACTGGTGCACCCAAAGTAAAGGCAATGGCGCTGATTGAAGAATTTGAAATTACTAAACGTGGACTTTTTTCAGGTGCTGTTGGCTATGTAACAAAGGAAAAGGATTTCGATTTTAATGTGGTTATCCGCAGCATACAATATAATGCTGAAAAAAAATACCTTTCCTTTATGGTTGGAAGTGCAATTACCATTAACTCTGACCCTGAAAAAGAATATGAAGAATGTTTGCTCAAAGCACAAGCTTTAATTGATGCACTAAAATAAATGTTAGAAGAGTTTAAAAAGTTTGTGGCTAAAAATGCTCTTTTGAAAAAAGGAGATACAACATTGATTACAGTCAGTGGTGGTCGTGATTCAGTTGTTTTGTGCGAACTTTTTCAGAAAGCTGAATTCCCGTTTGCAATTGCTCACTGTAATTTTCAATTGCGCGGGAAAGAAGCGAATGATGATGAGGCTTTTGTAAAGAAACTAGCTTCGAAATACAAGATTAATTTTTTCTCAAAGCGTTTTAAGACTGAAGTTTTTGCTAAAAAAAACAAGCTGTCTATTCAACAAGCAGCCCGGGTTTTGCGTTATGAATGGTTTGAAGAAATCCGCAACCAAAACAGTTTTAATTTTATTGCAACAGCGCATCATAAAGATGATGAATTAGAAACATTTTTTATCAACCTGATCCGTGGAACAGGGATTGCAGGATTGCATGGAATTTTAACAAAGAGAGATAAAATAATTCGTCCTTTATTGTTTGCAACCAGAGTAGAAATTGACAAATTTGTGAAGAAGAATAAACTGCAATTTCGAGAGGATAGCAGTAATGCATCCAGCAAATATCTGCGCAATAAAATTCGTCATAAAATCCTCCCAATTTTTGAGAAAATAAATCCTTCGTTCAGAAATACGCTGAGCCAAGAAATAAAGAGGTTAAGTGAGGTAGAGAAAGTATACAATCATTTTGTTGGATTAACTATAAAGCAGATTTTGAAAAATAATACAATCTCAATTTCTGATCTTAAAAAATCACAATTTGCTGAGGTTATATTGTATGAGGTTTTGAAAAAGTATCAGTTTAATACTGATGTTGTGGAAGAGGTGCTTTCTTCCTTTAATTCAGAGCCCGGAAAGCAATTTTTTTCTGCAACTCACAGATTGGTGAAGGATAGAGAAAAGCTCATTATTACTGAGCGCAATACAATTAATGCAGATGAGGTGTGCTCTGTTTCTCAAAAGATCATTCTGCTCCTTAAGCCTGTAAAGATTGAGTTTTTAACAGTGAAAAATTCTAAAAAATTTAAAATTCCATCAGATAGCAACATTGCTTGTTTAGATTTTGAAAAACTGAAATTTCCGTTAGAAATAAGGAAGTGGAAAAATGGAGACTTTTTTTATCCGCTGGGAATGAATAAAAAGAAGAAACTCAGCGATTTTTTTACAGACATTAAGCTTTCTATTCCGGAAAAAGAAAACACATGGTTGCTATGCTCTGACGAGAAAATTGTCTATGTAATAGGAAAAAGAATAGACGAACGCTATAAAGTTGGAAAAGAAACAAAATCAATATATCTTGTGCGGTGTATTGATAAGAATGTTTAACCCTTAAACCCAAATTTATGGAAACAATTTTGCAAAAAGCCGAGTTAGTTGAAAAGGAAAAAATAGGAGAACTTCATTTCCCGAAAACTGAAGTTGTTGCTGATGAAGCAGGCCAAAAGCTCAGGCTTAAAGATTTGTCTGATGCAACAATTTTGGGCAACATTGAACATAATAAAGTAAAGATTATTTTTGAAGATGATAAAGGTGTGAAATACACCGAAACAACTATTTGGGCTGTAGGCGATAAAAACATTGTATTGAAAAGTGGAATAACTATACCTTTGCACCGCATTCATCGCATAATTATTTAACCAAACTTAAAACTAACAATGAACAACCGATTTCTTATTATTCCTTTATTATTTATTGCATCGCTTAGTTTAAGCAGTTGCGGATACAACAGCATGGTTGAAAAACAAGAAGCTGTAACCTCTAAATGGTCTGAAGTTGAAAATCAATATCAGCGCAGATCTGACCTAATTCCCAATCTGGTGGAAACTGTTAAAGGTTATGCCGCTCATGAGTCGGGAACTTTTACCGCTGTTATTGAAGCGCGTGCAAAAGCTACCAGCGTAACTGTTGATCCCTCAAAATTAGATGCAGAGTCAATTCAAAAGTTTCAGGAAGCTCAGGCAGGACTTTCCTCAGCTTTGTCAAAACTGATGGTTGTGGTAGAGAATTATCCTGATTTAAAAGCTAACCAGAATTTCATGGAATTGCAGGCTCAATTGGAAGGCACTGAAAACCGCATTACTGTTGCCCGTAAGAATTTCAATGAATCTGTTCAGGACTACAATACCTACATCCGGAAATTTCCTCAATTGATGTTTTCCGGAATGTTTGGTTTTGAAAAGAAAGGATATTTTGAAGCCAAAGAAGGCACTGAAAATGCGCCAGCTGTGAAGTTTTAGCAGAATGAAAGCTGCTGATTTCTTCACGCCCGAAATTCAGGCAGAGATTGTAAAAGCTATTAAGCAAGCCGAAGCACAAACTTCCGGTGAAATACGTTTGTTTGTGGAAGACCACTGCAAAGATGATGTGCTTGACCGCGCTGCTTTCATGTTCGAAAAATTGGAAATGCATCAAACAGAACTTCGAAATGGAGTGCTGTTTTACCTTGCTTATCTCGATCACAAATTTGGCATTATTGGTGATATTGGAATCAATGCAAAAGTGGGTAACGACTTCTGGAGCCATATTAAGGATTCGATGAAAGAAAAGTTTTCACAAGGACATTTTCAGGAAGGACTAGCTGAAGCAATAATCCAATCAGGCGAGGCGCTCCAGAAATATTTTCCTGGGCAACACGATGATAAAAACGAGTTATCTGACCATGTGGAGTTGGGTTAAAAATACTTTTTTGCTGTTGTTTTCAGTACTGCCTGTTTTGCTTGCTGCGCAGAATTATCCTGAGCGCTCATCAACACTTGTAACCGACTATACCGCTACTCTTTCTTCTTCTGAAATTAATGCGCTCGAAAATAAACTGGTGGCATTTGATGATTCTACTTCATCGCAAATAGCAGTTGTATTAATTAAAACGCTGGACGGCTATGAAGTAGCTGAATATGCTGTTGGTCTTGCCGAAAAATGGGGAGTTGGTCGCGATGGGAAAGACAATGGAATTATGGTGCTTGTGGCAATGGACGATCGTAAAATGACCATTCAAACAGGTTACGGAATGGAAGGAGCATTGCCCGATGCAATAGCAAAGCGTATTATTGAGAATGACATGAAACCTGCTTTCAAAAGCGGTAATTATTACGAAGGCTTGGATAAAGCTACTGACAATATAATAGCATATACCAAGGGCGAATATAAAGGCGAAGGTCGAAAAGGGAAAGGAAAGCCTTTCCCTATTTTTATAGTATTTATTATTCTTGGAATTTTCGCGCTTATATTTCTTTACCGTGTAAGAGAAGCCCGCCAATATTCTCGTGTAAACCACATCGGTTTTTGGGCTGCATGGGCTTTGTTAAATGCATTGCAAAATAAACCCGGTGGCAAGTGGAGCGATTTTTCATCAGGCAGAGGAAGCTTTGGCGGATGGAGTGGGGGAGGTGGAAGCAGCGGAGGTGGTTTTGGTGGCTTTGGTGGCGGAAGCTTTGGCGGTGGCGGTGCAAGCGGAAGCTGGTAACTGTAACCAAATAAAGTTAATTGTAGTTAATGTTACACAACTTTGTTTCCTTATTGGTTACTTTTGCGCTCTGTATAAATAATTATGATTAAACGACTTCCTCTTTTAGTTATCCTTTTAGTTTCTTTTTTCGCGCAGGCGCAGGTTTTAAAACCTGTGAAATGGATTTTTTCCGTCAAAGAAATCTCGGAAACTGAAGCGGAACTTATTCTTAAAGCCACTGTTGAAAAGGGATGGCATCTGTATGCGCAGGATATTCCGCCTGACGGACCCATTCCAACATCTTTCAAATTCAATAAAAGTGCAGATTACGAACTGAGCGGAAAAGTTGTTGAACCAAAACCCATTGAGGAGTTTGACAATATGTTTGGGATGACCATCAAATATTTTGCGTCTGATGTTGGGTTCAAGCAGAAAATAAAAATCAGAAATAAAGCAGAGTTCATAACCACTGGAGAAGTGGAGTTTATGGTTTGTGACGACCAAAAATGCCTGCCGCCAGAAGTAGTTGAATTCAGTTTTGTAATCAATAAAGGAAAAACAGAGAATAACTCTAAACCTGAGATAACCAAAGATAATATTGGAACTGGCAGCGTTATTCCGCAGATGGATACACTTAACAAAGTTGACTCGGCTGCCATCACAGTAGTTCAAACTCCCGATGACGGAAAGTGTCACTTAAAAACATTTAACGGAGCATCTGCCGAAACTAAAGGCGAATTTTCTTACTGGGGTTTTATGCTGCTTGCATTTCTGGCAGGATTAGCGGCTTTGCTTACACCCTGTGTGTTTCCGATGATACCGATGACTGTAACTTTTTTTTTGAAAACTGCTGAAACCCGCAGTGTTGCCATTCGCAACGGTGTGCTTTACGGACTTTCCATCATTGCTATTTACACCCTTGCCGGAACGCTGGTTTCGGTGCTCATAGGTCCTGAGTTTGCCAACTGGCTTTCTACGCATTGGTTTCCTAATATTCTGTTTTTCCTAATATTTATGGTGTTTGCCGCATCGTTTCTCGGTATGTTTGAAATTACCTTGCCAAGCAGCTGGGTAAATGCAATAGATAAAAAAGCCGACAAAGGAGGAATTGCAGGTTTGATTTTCATGGCTTTTACCTTGGTGTTGGTTTCGTTTTCGTGCACAGGACCCATTGTTGGTGGTATTTTAGTTGAATCGGCCCGTGGCGAATTTTTCAAACCCATGCTGGGAATGTTCGCCTTTTCATTGGCCTTTGCTTTGCCGTTTTCGCTGTTTGCTATTTTCCCGAATTGGCTCAGCAACCTTCCTAAATCAGGCGGTTGGCTTAATTCTGTAAAAGTAACGTTGGGTTTTTTGGAGCTTGCTTTGGGCTTAAAATTTTTGAGCATTGCCGACCAGACTTATCATTGGGGCATTCTTGACCGCGAAATAAATATTGCTTTGTGGATTGTAATATTCTCACTTCTTGGGTTATATTTTCTTGGAAAAATAAAAACTCCGCACGATAGTCCGGTTCATCATATCAGCGTTCCGCGCATGATGCTGGCGCTGGTTACTTTTTCGTTTGTTGTATATCTAATTCCGGGTATGTTTGGCGCCCCGTTGAAAGCTCTTTCAGGGTATCTGCCTCCGCAGGCAACACATGATTTTGACCTTGTGCATAAGCTTGAAGTTGCAACAGGAACTGAAACAAAAACCTGCGGAGAACCCATTTATGGCAACATTCTGCACCTGCCCCACAATCTGAACGGCTACTTTGATTACGAGCAGGGAATGGCCTGCGCCAAAGAATTAGGCAAGCCCGTCTTCATTGATTTTACAGGGCATGGCTGCGTAAACTGCCGCGAAATGGAAGCCAACGTATGGAGCGACCCAGCAGTGTTGAAAATCCTCCGCGAAGATTTTGTAGTGATTGCCTTATATGTTGACGATAAAACCGAACTTCCCGAAAACGACTGGTACACCTCAAAATACGATGGCAAGAAAAAGAAAACCATTGGCGCGCAAAATGCTGATTTCCAGATTTGCTCGTTTGATAACAACGCACAACCTTACTATATAACACTCGACCACCAAGGCGAATTATTACACATTCCCACTGCTTACAATCTTGAAGTAAGCGACTTTCTTAAATTTCTGAATGACGCGAAAGCGGAGTTTTTGAAAACTACTCAGAAATAGGATGATAGCGTAAGATATTTATGTCTTAGTCTAGTATAAATCGCCACCCCATTTTGCTATATATTCAGTCGTTTATCGTAATTTTGTAACAATAAAACCAATATCAGGTAATACCCTGCCCTAATAAAACCCGAAAAATTATGCTAACGGTAGCACCCACATCCAATACTCCCGCCATAGAGTTTGACAGCGTAAGCGGTGTGCTCACTATTTCGGGCAAGTCAATAGCAGAAGACTCACAGGAATTTTATCGCCCCCTGATTGAAGCCCTCACAGAATATAAAAAGCAACCCCGCCTGCAAACCACAGTAAATCTAAAATTGGTTTACTTAAATACCAGCTCTTCAAAATCAATACTTGATGTCTTACGCCTCATCGAATCGCTGAAAGAAAACAGCGAGGTAATCATCAACTGGTTCTATGAAAAAGAAGACGAAGATATGCTTGAGGTAGGCGAAGATTACTGCGAAATTGTAAACCTGCCCTTCCGCATGGTTGAAGTGGATAGCCTGTAAATTTTCTTCTCCATTTTTTTCTTTACGTCTCTTCGCCTTTGCGGTAAAAAACTACTTTTGCCCTATACCAAATTCTTACTCTATGCCAACCACTGTTGAAATTCTGAAAACCCTTAAAGCCTCAGGCGCAAAAAAAGTAAAACTTGCCGTAACCGATATTGACGGTGTATTGCGTGGTAAAGTTGTAAGCATCGAAAAATTCCTGGGCATTGCTGAAAAAGGTTTTGGATTTTGTGATGTGGTCTTTGGTTGGGACAGCGGTGATGTGGCCTATGATAATGCCACCTATACAGGCTGGCACACCGGTTACCCCGATGTGCAGGCGGTGGTTGATTTCAACACCTTCCGCAACATTCCCTGGGAAAATAACCTGCCGTTTTTTCTTGCAGATTTCCGTAAAAACGATGGCAGTGAACTTGAAATTTCTCCCCGCAATCTTTTGAAGAAAATAATTGGCCAAAGCGAAAAGCAAGGCTATCATTCCATTTTCGCTCAGGAGTTTGAGTGGTTCAACTTTGCCGAAGATGCAGACACCCTGCACGCTAATGGTTTCTATAAACCACAACATCTTACTCCAGGAATGTTTGGTTATTCCGTTTTGCGTGCTTCGCAGAACAGTGAATTTTTTAATGATTTGTTTGACGAACTCGCTAAATTTAAAGTGCCTATTGAAGGTTTGCACACGGAAACCGGTCCGGGTGTTTATGAGGCAGCTATATTATATGGCGATACACTGGAAGCAGCTGACCGCGCGGTGTTATTCAAAACGGGTGTGAAGGAAATTGCGCACCGTCATGGAATTATGGCAACCTTCATGGCAAAGTTCAATGAAAATCTTCCCGGCTGCAGCGGCCACGTCCACCAAAGCTTGTGGGATAAATCAAAAAAGAAAAACCTTTTCCACGATGCTAAATCCAAAACAGGAATGAGCAGCCTGATGGAAAGCTATATCGCGGGACAACTGCATTGCCTTCCTTACGTTCTACCTATGTATGCGCCAACCATAAACAGCTACAAGCGATTGGTAGTGGGAGCTTGGGCACCAACTACATTAACATGGGCAGTAGACAACCGCACTACTGCTTTGCGAGCATTACCAACAGGAGAAAAATCTTGTCGCCTGGAAACACGCGTAGTGGGCAGTGATAGCAACCCATACCTCGCTATGGCAGCTTGTCTTGCATCAGGATTGTATGGCGTAAAGAATAAACTGAAACTGAAAACACCACAAACAATTGGAAGCGGATATGCAGATGTTAAAAATGGAACACTTCCGCGCAATCTTGCAGAAGCTACCGAAGCGATGAAAACTTCTAAACTTGCCGAAGAATTATTCGGAAAAGAATTTGTTCAGCACTTTGTGCAAACAAGAGAGTGGGAGTGGAGACAATTTTCAAAAGTAGTTACCGACTGGGAGTTGAAGAGGTATTTCGAAATAATCTAAAATCTAAGCCCCCTCTAACTCCCCCGAAGGGTGAGGATTTCAACGCACAAGCCAACCATTTAGCCATCTAAATGATAGTACGTTAGTAAAGCCCTCTCCTTTGGAGAGGGTTGGGTGAGGCTTTTACAACGCCTCTAAATAAATCTTCTTAAAATCTTCTCTGCTCACCGGCTTAGGATTATTCGGGTGGCAGAAATCAGCAAAAGCTAAGTCTGCTAGTTTTTCAATATGCTCGGGCTTTACACCAATGCCGCTCAACTTTAGAGGCAATCCTAATTTTTGATTCAGTTCAAACAAAGCATTCACCACACCTTCACCGCTTTCATCTTTCAGTTCCATGGTGCGTGCAATGGTGCGGAATTTATCCTCAAAACCGGGATAGTTGAAACGCATACCGTAAGGCAAATTTACAGCGTTGGCAAGTCCGTGGTGCGTATCCAATAATTGCGAAAGCGGGTGAGCTAACGAATGCACAACACCCAATCCCTTTTGAAAAGCAACAGCACCCATCAGCGATGCCAGCATCATTTTGCTACGTGACTCTAAATCGGGTTTGTTCACCGCTCTGTCAATCGATTCATTAATCAAAGCTATACCCTGCAAGGCAATTCCTTCGCACATCGGGTGAAACATTTTGGCGATGTAGGCTTCCATGTTATGCGTCAACGCATCCATACCCGTTGCAGCCGTTACAAAAGCAGGTAATTCAAACGTTAAAGTAGGGTCAGCAAAAACACGTTTAGCAAGAAGTTTTGGGGAGAACAGAATTTTTTTCTGATGCGTTTCATCGTCTGCAATAATCGCGCTGCGCCCCACTTCACTGCCTGTTCCGCTTGTTGTAGGAACAGTTACGAAATACGGAACTTCTTCCGTTACATAAATATCTCCGCCAATTAAATCATCATAATCAAACAAATCACGTGTGTGATTTACACGCAAAACAATTGCACGTGCAACATCCAATGCAGCACCGCCACCAACACCTACAATGCAATCGCGTTTGGTCTGGTGAAAAGCATCGCCACCATTCAGTACATCTGATTTTACAGGGTTTTTGTGAATGTTGCTGAAAACTTCAGGTTTCAATCCTGCTTTTTCCAAATCAGCAATTATTTTTTTGAAGAAATCTAATTGCGCCACCACAGGGTCGGTAACCACTAAAGGCGAAGTAAGTTTTTGTTCTTTCAGATGCCCGCCCAATTCATTGATAGCACCTGCCCCAAAGCGGATTACCGTTGGGAAATTGTATTGTAATACTTGATTAAAATTCATGTTTTTTATTTTTACGGGCGCAAAGATGACAAAATCTTAACAAAAGATTGATGTAAATCATTTTGGTTTGTATTGTAATACTTATACATTTGACATATCTAATCTTAAAACCAAATCACATGAAAAAAATCATTTTAACCTTGTTGCCCTTTGCAGGTGCGGCTTTGGTAAATGGTCAATCCATCTCACCGCAGGTTATTGCGAGTGCAGGAACTCATTATAGTGCAGGTAATGCACAATTGAGTTGGACAATTGGAGAGCCCGTTATCACTACCGTATCCAACGGAAGCAACACCATCACCCAGGGTTTTCATCAGACCCTTCTTACTACTACAGCTGTTGAAGAACAGACTGTGGCAGGAGTAAATGTTTCGGTGTTTCCAAACCCTACTTCCGATGTATTGAATATCAATCTCACCAACAATCTGAAAGATTTACAACTGGATTTATTTGACATGAACGGAAAATTATTGCAGGCCCGCGAAATTGGCGCTGCCGAAGGAAACGTACAAATCAGTATGACTGAATATGCTCGCGCAAATTATTTGCTTCGCGTTTACTCTGCCGATGGAAGTGTGAACTACACATATAAAGTGCAGAAAATGAATGCACACTAATTTCGAGTATAGAAATTAAAGTAAAAAGCCCTGCGAATTTCGCGGGGCTTTTTACTTTAGAACAGTTTGCTGTCGGCACTGTATTTGCCGGGGCCGGTAAATAGCAATGCAAATAATAGGATGCCTAATTCAATGGCATGGGAGCCTTCCATGATTTTACCTTTCAAACCTTCACCTGCTGCGGCTGCATCAACCCAATGAACATGTGCAGCAACAACCATTGTGATAAGCATTATAAAACATGCCGGACGAAATAATAAACCAAGCACTAATAATATTCCACCGCCAAACTCGGCAAAGCCAGCCATAAAACCCCAGAAGGTTGGCAGAAATGTAATTCCAATATCTTCCATTGAACCGCCAAGCTTCAGCCATTTTTCGGGGCCGCCAAACATCTTGCCTTCTCCGTGAAGAACGAACATAACGCCTATTCCAATTCTTAGAACTAATAAACCAAAGTTTACTGCTTGTGTGCTGGGGCTGAGTAATTTTTTCATGATTTGAGTTGAGGTTTGATTAAATTCTATTTGGGTGCCCGTGCAATAAGCCAGATACTTAAAATTCCATAAAGAATATTGGGTGTCCACACTGCCAGCATTACGGGCACATTACCTGAAGTGGCAAAGGTATTAGCTACCTGCATAAACATGATGTAAGAAAAACTTAAGCCCACACCAATTCCAATATTAATGCCTATTCCGCCACGCACCTTTCGGATTGACAGGCTTACACCTATCAGTGTTAAAATAAATGTTGCAAAGGGTAATGAAATCCGACTGTATTTTGCTACCAGATAAACATTAATTACATCTGAACCTTTCATTTTTTCTTGTTCAATAAACTCATTCAGTTCAAAGTAATTCATTGTTTCTATCAGGTTTACTTTTCGTTTAAAATCTTTTGGATAAAGATTTAGTACGGTATCTTTTTTCTCCCCTGTTCTGAGTGTTTCTTCAATGCCGTTTATTTCGCGGCTCATCCAGTTGTTAATTACCCAATGATTACCTGTCGAATCCCAATTGATGTGGTCGGCATTGAGTTTGTAAACTAATTTACCTTCTTTAAATTGTTCAAGTGAAAATTTGTAGCCGATATTTCGCTCACTGTTATAGCTTTCAAAATACACATAATTTCCGGGGTGAATTTGCCGGTGAATATTTCTGCCGCTAAAACTGAGCGTCTTATAAACGTATGCTTGTTCAAATTCAACACGATGCCTGTTTGCCGGAGGCATAATGAAATTGTTTACGGCTAAAGAAAGCATAACAAGAATTGTAGCTGCAACAAAATAAGGAACCAGAAAACGGTAAAAACTTACTCCACTATTCAGAATGGCAATAATCTCAGTATCATTTGCCATTTTTGAAGTGAAAAAAATAACGGCAATGAATATAAAAAGCGGGGCAAAAAGATTGGCAAAATACGGGATAAAATAAATGTAGTAATCCAGTAAAATGGTCTTAATACTTAAACTGTGTTCAATAAAGTCATCTACCTTTTCTGATATATCAAATACCACAGCAATCGCTATAATCAGCGCTAACGTGAAGAAAAAAGTTCCGAGAAACTTTTTGATGATATAAAGGTCTATAATCTTCATTTTATCCTTGTTTGTTTAATATATAAAGTCATTAGCGTTTTGATATTAGTCCCACATTTTCAATTGATTAGGATTTTGTTCTTTGAAATATTGTAATTGAGTTTCTTGAAACAGTTGGTTTATGGGCGTTTTCTCAAAAATTGAGATGCTCAAAAT
>CANKAM010000027.1 GCA_947479755.1 Bacteroidota bacterium | reverse complement strand
GGAAAAAATATTCCTATTATCTCGTTAACCGCAAAAACACAGGCTGATGAGCGGGAAAAATGTATTAATAGTGGCGCTTCCGATTATGCATCTAAACCTATTGATGCTGATTTACTAATTTCGTTAACTAAAATTTGGATTTTAAATAGCGACAAAAAATAAATATGATGACTGAACAAATAAAAGTATTATTAGTAGATGATGATGAGCGTAATATTTTCGCATTATCTGCGTACCTCAAAGCAAAAAAAATTAAAGTTGAAACAGCAATTGATGGTAGAGACTGTTTAGAGAAACTGAAACAGCTAACAGTAGATGTTGTATTGTTAGATATGATGATGCCCGTGATGGATGGTTTTGAAACATTAGGCATATTAAGAAACGATGAACAATTAAAAAACAATAAAGTAATTGCACTTACTGCACTAGCCATGAAAGGCGATATGGAACGGTGTATGGAAGCGGGTGCAGATGATTATTGCACTAAACCTATTGATATTGATGTATTAGTTAATAAAATAAATGTCCTAATAAATAAAGAATGACATCAATTTCTACTTTAAAAATTGGACCTAGTGAAGTAGATGAACTTATTATGCTCATCAACGATTATAGCGGTTATGATTTTTCTGATTATTCAATGCAATCTTTGCATCGAAGATTTCAACGTTATGTTGATTTAAATAAAATTGCGGATTTTAAGCAATTGTTGCAAGATTTAATGAATGACTCTCCAATGCTTAACAATTTAATTGAAGAGTTGACAGTAAATGTTACTGAAATATTTAGAGATCCTAGTTTTTTTGCGGCTGTTAGAAGTGAATTAGTACCACAATTAAACAAGCTGCCACTAATTAAGATTTGGCATGCTGGCTGTTCTACCGGTGAAGAGGTTTACTCAATGGCTATATTACTAAAAGAATATAATTTGTTTGATAAAAGTATTATTTATGCAACAGATATTAATCAAACCGTTTTAGATATTGCTAAATCTGGTAAATATAATATCGAATCTTTTAAGGAAAACGAAATTAATTATATAGAAAGTACAGGGAATAAAAAATTATCGGATTACTATACAGTATTAAATGGGGAAGTATTGATGAATGATGATTTGAAATCTAAAATTATTTTTAGTACTCATAATTTAGTTTCAGATAAAGTATTTAATCACTTTGATTTAATAGTTTGTAGAAATGTATTGATATATTTTAATAAATCGTTGCAAGATAATGTACTGCAACTGTTTTATGATAGCCTTACTGAAAATGGTATTTTAGCAATCGGTTCAAAAGAAACGTTGATGTTTTCTCCAATTGAAAGTAAGATGCAAGTTGTAAATGCTAATTGGAAAATATGGAAAAAGAAGGTGTAATTATATTTGGTGGTTCCGCAGGAAGTATTGAAGTAATTATGAATATATTTCCTTTTATCCCTGCAAATTATCCTTTTGCAATTGTTGTAGTGCTTCATCGAAAAAATACAGCGGAATATCATTTAGAAGATGTTTTAAGTCGGAATTCAAATATTCCGGTGATAGAAATACAGGATAAAATGCAACTTAAACCAGCGCATATTTATATTGCGCCAGGCGATTACCATTTGCTTGTTGATGATACTGGGTTATTTACTTTAGATTATTCTGAAAAAATAAATTTCTCACGACCAAGTATTGATCTAACTTTTGAATGCTTTGCAAATGCTTTTGGTAATCGTTGTATTGCTGTTTTGCTTTCAGGCGCAAATTCTGACGGAGCTAAAAGTTTAAAAATAATTCAGGATAATGGAGGTTTAACAATAGTTCAATCACCAGAATCTGCTAAAGTTGCAATCATGCCAATGTCTGCTATAAATTTATTTAGTCCGGATGTAATTGCTGATATTCCTGAAATTTCGGGTATGCTTTTAGAAGCTTCAAAATATCCTATATCCCATTATATTAGTCAAATAAAGCATGGCGATGAGTTAAATAATAGTTTGCCAATTATTTTAATAGTAGATGATTTGGAGGATAATCTATTCTCCTTAAACGCTGTATTAAAATTTGAAGGTTATATTATACATTTAGCAAATTCTGGTGCTCTGGCAATAGAAATGGCAATGAAACAGCAGTATGATTGTATCGTTCTTGATGTTCAAATGCCAAAAATGGATGGTTTTGAAGTGGCAAATATTCTGAGTCAAAATGATTTTACTAAAAATATTCCTTTCATTTTTCTCTCAGCATTAGGTTCAGATAAAGAAAAGGTTTTGGAAGGAATGGATTCGGGAGCCATAGATTTTTTAGCAAAACCAGTTGATCCGCCTCTTATAAAAGCAAAACTGAAATTATGTATAAAATTAAGTTCAAAGTATAAGAATAGTAAAATTTTATTTAATACAATTAAAGAAGAGCATTCTTCGCTTAAAGAAGTTAATAGTGATTTTGCCGCTAGTTTACGATATGCTCAAAATATACAACAAGCTATATTACCAGCAGCAGAAGTATTGAATTATTTATTCAAAGATAACTTTGTAATCTTTCGGCCTAAAGAGTCAATTGGAGGAGATTTTTACCTCGTTAAGGAAATTGGAAATAAAATTATTTTTATTTGTGGCGATTGCACAGGTCATGGAGTGCCAGGGGCCATGATGACTATGATTACCCATAATATAATTAATAACATTATCGATAATAATAAAAAAGTAGTTCCAAATTTAATATTAGAGGATATCGCGAATGAGTATATAAAAGCATTCAAAAATGAAATTTCTAACATTACCATTCAAGATGGTTTAGAATTGGCTGTTTGTACCTATTATAAAAAAGAAAAAAAAATGCAATATGCAGGAGCCGGTAGACCAATTTTTATTGTTAAACAAGGCATTATGGAATTTTTGAAAGGTAATTCTACTGGTATTAATGCGCATATTTCCAAAAACGTTAAATTTACTTTAAAGGAATTCATGATAGATGAAGGGGATCAAATCTATTTATATTCTGATGGCATTGTGGACCAGTTTGGAGGTCCTAAAGATAAAAGATTTACTACAAAAAGATTTGCTCACGTTCTAGCTTCTTGTTCAAATTTAACTATGACTGAACAAAAAGAAATTATTGAAAACTCTATACTTAATTGGAAATTAGGGTTCGATCAAATTGATGATATATTAGTTATGGGTCTTAAATTCTAATGTATGTGTGGATTTCGGACAAATTGAGTATAGTATTTCTTAAAGCTTTTCTCTCAGTCTAATGGTGTTTATTTCATAAGCATACAAACAAGAGACGGAATTGTAAATAAGAAAATAATTATTAATAACCTTAGATAAGCGGCTAACAAAAGTTGTTGATTGATGAGATGAACAAGTTTAGGATTAGTTCCTTAAATATCTTTTTTGATAGACGGCTTTTTAGAGAAGACAGAATAGGCTGCAATAGCACCCATGTTAGCGGATAGCTTAAAACAAAATCATGATTATGAAAAAACTAATTGAAAGACAACATATTTTAGAAAACACAAAAGTATTAAGTCGATATCATCAACTTGGCGAGCTTTTAAAAGCTTTGAAAAAAAGAGAATTGCCAAATGAAATTATTGACTTCATCAATCAACATATTGAGCTTTTGAATTCAGTTTCAGATTCTGAAAAATATTTTGCGAAAACAATAAAAGAAAATGAAAATGAAATCATAAAGCATATCGAGAAAAAAATCAATCTTGTTCCTAAAAATTATTACAGAAAGCGATGGCTTGCTCTTGGAATTGGTGCATTTGGATTACCTATTGGAGTTGCACTAGGTTCTGCTTCCGGAAATATGGGTCTTTTAGGTACTGGTCTACCAATTGGAATGGGGATTGGAATTGTTGTAGGTTCCAGTATGGACAAAAAAGCTTTTAATGAGGGACGACAATTGGAGTTTGAAGTTAAACATTAAATAAGAAAGTGAAAGCCGATCCGCTAACACGGGTTTGGCAAAAGTGGCGGTTCAGTGCTCCGCAGACACATTTGTAGTTAATCAAAGTTTGGTTCTCCGCATCAACATTTGTAGTGAAAATCGCCACCTTCGCCAAGCCCGAAACCGTTAGCTAACACATCTCGGCTTACCCCCGCAAAAAAGAGGCTTGCGCTCTGCGCATTTTGCATATAAGTTTCGGTTTTCCGAATTATTTAATTGCGCGAAGCGCGAATTTTTTTAAATTATTATACTATAAACATTTGTTAACACACTAATAGGGCGAAATCTTCGTTATCTATATTGTATTAACCCTTTTCTGGTATGGCTACCAAGAGAAAATATTTTAGAATTAAACTGGAGTGCAAGGACACCAAGGAGCTTTATGAGCAAACGATACATCCTGCTTTGCCTGAGAAGGGTTTGCAGCCGGAGGAAATAATTTCGGTGGAACGCCCTTTTTTAGACCAACAAATTTGCTCGGACAACGAAAGCGATATTGAGGTTGTTATTTACCTGCCTAAAATGGATTATGACGAGCAGCTAAAAAAACTAAAGGAAGCTGCGAGACACCAAGCCAAGCCCGCCAAAGAGAAAGTAATAAAGAGAAAATATATGACTGTTGCTGTTTTAACGGCCTTAGGGTATGCGGGTAAAATTATCTCGGATATGACCGGAATTGATTACGGCAAAGTGCGGAAGATACGCAGTGCTGTTTACAAGCATTTAGGAGTAGGAAGCCCTGCAACTTTGCGTGAGTGGATGGTGAAGCGGCACCTGCTTTAGAAATTTTAATCTCGAGATTTTTTATTGAAAGGCTTGTGAGCAAAGGGTTTGGAGTTGAAAAACACACGAACGAAAACGGAACACTTGTGCCGTTTTGAAGGGAGAAAAGGAGGCTACCTTTGATTTTGAAAAAGATGCAATAGGATGGAGGCAAGAAAGGGAATATAGAATAACGAACAAGGAATAACGAATAACGAAGTAAAAAGTAAAAATAGCCCTTCGACTACGCTCAGGGTGACAGACAGCCAAAGCGGACGGGTAATAAAAAGAAAAAATAAATGAATTGATTTCTACAAGAATTTTAAACAATTAGTATTAACAAGTTGGTCGTCAAAAAAACACCTGCATAGTAGGGCGGACAGATTAACGCAACACGTAGAAAAAATGAATACGAGACAAGAAAACAAGCTAAGCATGTACTTAGCAGTGAAAAAATGCCTGACCGATAACAACGCGGTATGGGCTGCCTTAGCAGGAATAGCGAGCGTTGTAACGCTTTTCTTTTCGAAGATTACGCTGATACAGAACACTGAGAACCGGCAGCAGAAGAGCAGCAAGGGTGCAACGAGCACGAAAAAGGAAAAGCGGTTAGCGTTAATAGAATTGCTGCTAGTTGTTATAGGCGGGATAAAATCATACGCCAAAGATGTGAATGATGAGGAACTTTACAGCAATGTTAATTTTACAGAAAGCGACCTTGAGCATTTAGGTGACAGTCTGCTGATTGACAGAGCGAACCTTATTTTAGGAATAGCGAACACGAACGCTGCGAATATCCTGAGTAAGGGTATAACTGCTGTGATGCTGGGAGACCTGCTGACGCTGATAACACAGTATGGAACGGCAGTTTCAGGACCAAGAAATGTTATCAGCGATAAGAAGAGTGCAACTGAACAATTGATAACACAGTTTTCGGATACTGATGAGTTGCTGAATGATAACTTAGATAACCTGATAGTTCAGTTTAAGACAACGAACAATGATTTTTTTCTGAATTATTTTAACAACCGAATAATAATAGACTTAGGGACACAGCATACACGGTTAGGAGGAACGGTTACAGACAGTGAAGGAAATCCACTTGAAGGTGTTTTGGTAAGGGCTGATGAGACCGACCTTGAGGAGGTAACGGATGCAGCTGGCGAGTATTTATTTAAACCTTTTATACCGGGGGATTTTACGGTAACGGTGGAGAAAGATGGTTTTGTTACAAAAACGATTGCGAACGTGCATGTAAGTCCGGGTCAGCATTTGGTGCTTGATGTTGAGCTGGAACGTGAGGTAGTTATTGTAACTATTAACGGTGGGCAGGTGCTGAACATCTTTGGGCCAAGTAACCTAAGATGGGCTGTTGGTGAAATGGTGAAAATTAAAAATATCACCCAAGGACCGAGTATTGGAGGGGGGCATTTTTATCCTGCTGACAGCGCGGTTGAAGGCTGGAACGGGTCGGGCACACCGATATTGCCCGGACAGGAAGTGATACATACTGTTACTGTTGCAGAGTTTAAAGCGTTTATGAACGGGTATGTGCAGGGACCGAATGCACAGGTGTTTGAGATTACGATATTGTGACCACCCCCGTCCTTCGGACACCCCCTCCTTGAAAAAAGGAGGGGGAAGGCATAAAAAAGTCCCGCGCAAAAGGCGAGGGACTTTTTAGTTAACGCATATTAAAATCTGTATTTTAGCAGCCCTAAATGCTGAAACTTCTCTTCCACACCGGGCGCTACTTTATGCTGATGAAGCAAACCTTCAGCGTACCCGAAAAATGGAGCATTTTCCGCAAACGTTTGTTTGAAGAGTTGGATAACCTTGGCTGGGGCAGCGTGGGTATTGTTGCGCTGGTTTCTATTTTTATGGGTGCGGTAATCACGATACAAAGTGCTTACAGTTTCACCAGTCCCTGGATACCTTTATATGCCGTAGGTTTGGCAACACGCGATACCACCATATTGGAATTGGCGCCCACCATCATCAGCATTATTCTGGCGGGCAAGGTAGGCTCCAACATTGCCTCTGAAATTGGCACCATGCGCGTAACCGACCAGATTGATGCGTTGGAAATTATGGGCGTAAATCCATCCACACACCTTATACTTCCTAAAATTGTTGCTTCTGTTATCATCAACCCATTCATTATTCTGATGAGTATGTTTCTGAGCATTTTTGGCGGCTGGTTGTTTGGCATATTAGCAGGAGTAGTAACCAGCTACGAGTATGTTTACGGAATTCAGTTTGCCTTCACACCTTACTACGTGCAATACGCATTGGAAAAAACAGTAGTGTTTGCTTTTGTTATTTCATCTGTATCGGCTTATCAGGGATATTTTACAGAAGGTGGTGCATTGGAAGTAGGTATCTCCAGCACCCGTGCCGTGGTGTGGAGCATTGTACTGGTGCTGCTTACCAATTTCTTTCTCACACAGCTTTTACTGGTATGATAGAGATAAAAAATATTTCGAAAACCTTTGGCGATAATCATGTGCTGAAAAATATTTCAGCAAAATTTTATCCCGGAAAAGCCAATCTTATTATCGGACAAAGCGGCTCGGGAAAAACAGTTTTAACCAAGTGCATGGTAGGTCTTATGCCCGTTGATGAAGGGCATGTAGAATTTGACGGACGCGATTTTCTTTCCATGGATTTTAAAGAAAAGAAAGAAATACGTCAGGAACTGGGAATGCTTTTTCAGGGCGGTGCGTTATTCGATTCGCTTACCGTTGAGCAAAACGTGATGTTTCCGCTCAGCATTTTTTCGGCAATGAGCCATGAAGAACAAATAGAGCGCGCCAACTTTTGCCTTACCCGTGTAGACCTTGTTAACTCTAATAAACTTTACCCATCAGAGATTAGCGGTGGAATGAAAAAGCGCGTAGCCATTGCCCGCGCCATTGCCATGAACCCAAAGTATCTTTTCTGCGATGAACCTAACTCGGGACTTGACCCGAAAACATCCATCGTAATTGATAACCTGATTAAAGAAATTACGGAAGAGTTTAATATCACCACTGTTGTGATTACCCACGACATGAACTCTGTTATGGAAATTGGTGACAACATTATTTTCATTTACGAAGGACAGAAATGGTGGGAAGGCAGCAACGAAGAAATTTTGCGCACCGACAACCAGGAAATCAATGATTTTGTTTATGCTTCGAACTATATGAAGCGGATTAAGAAAGAATTTTCGGGAAAATAAACATCCATGTTAACCAACAACGACATACTTAAAAAACTGCGCATCGCCCTTGAACTAAAAGACGATGATATTATTCATATTCTGAAGCTGGCTGATTTTACCGTTTCAAAAAGCGAGCTGAGTGCTCTGTTTCGCAAAGACGATCATCCCAATTATGTTGCCTGTGGCGACCAACTACTGCGCAACTTTTTGCAGGGACTTATTATCTATAAGCGGGGACCCATGAAAAAGAAAGAAGAGGGAAAGTAAAACTACAGAATAAGAAATTCCGCCAAATTGTTGCTGAATTACACTATCGATTCTCCGTTAGCATTAGTAGTTAAAACCTCACTCATATAATCAAAGTAAGGTCTAACGGATTTGAAAATGCGGTTTACCTCTGCAACAAAATTATCTGACAACACTTCCTTATCAGTGAATTGATGACGGAAAATAAATTGTTTGTGACGCAATAACTCAATTGCAGAATGATCTGTTTGAAAACCGCGTGGCGCAGTTACAACGGTATCACCGGTTAATGTTCCGAAATTTTCTTTGATGCTCTTCAGCTTTAATATTTTGTTCCAGTCATGGTAATTGACTGCTATATCTTCACGAATTCTTTTAAGGTCGGCAGGGTTTGGTGAAAAAAAACCACATGCAAGAAAACTATTGCCCGGTTTGAGACTGCAGTAATAACCTCCTCTGCGCAGTTTACTTGCCCTCTGAAAACCAAAAGCGAAACGCGGATTGTAAGGTGCTTTATTTTTGCTGAAGCGTACATCATTATAAATACGATATAAACTTTTCTTTCCCGAATCGTTTTCCAACACATCATGCTTATTCATCTCCAAAATTAAATCATCAACAAAAGAAATCATGTTCTGATGTGCTTCCAGATAGTTTTCTTTATTTGCATTAAACCAATCTCTGTTATTCTTTGCAGATAAGTCGCTCAGATATTTAAAAGTCGATTTTTGAATCGCGTGATGTTTCATTACTGGAATAAAAAAACTATTGGGGATGATAAATCCGCTCAGCGCTTTTGTAAACTTCCTCTTTATTGAGCGAACGTTTTTTTAGTTTTTGCGCCACAAATAATTCCATCTGGTCATTATAATGTTTGCTGTAAGGGCGGTTTGATGCACCATAGGAATTTATACTCTCAATCTCAGGTCCTGCTTTGGTAAATTTTACCAGTTGTACAAAGCTATCGCCTACCCAAAGACGCATGCTGCCGTCAGGCATAGGACTTGAATACGCAGCGCGAATGCAATCAGGACAACCATTAATAGCTAATGCTTTTCCGCCACGCTCCAGCACCTGAACTTTTGAAAGTGGAATATCAATGCTGCCGAAATTTTTTACCAAATGCTCCTTCCCTTCGCGAATACTTTTCACAGCCATTTCAATTCTGTATTCTTTGCTTTTTCGCAAACTGTCTTCTTTGCCACCTGTGTTTTCATAAAGCTTCCACATTGAAAGCAACACGATTGAAAAATTCATATCCAGACTGTCGGCACTGCGGTCAAATGCTTTTATCTTTTTTATTGCATCAGCTATGTCGGGATATTTTTCTTCATCCAACGTCATAAACTCATCCAACGGAAAATCGCGCAGAAATTTTATTTTTTGCGGATAAGTGTGGTCAAATTTTATGCGTTTGAAATCTTCGTAGTTCACGCTTTTATATTGTTCCATCAGCTCATAAAAGCGCAGACTGCGGTTGTTTACTTCAAGCTGATAACCCATGGTAGGACTGTAGCAGGTACCATCCAGATTACAATCTTTTCCTGTTCCGTCAAAAGCAGAATTATTTACGTTGAACACATAACCGCAATCGGGATTAATAAAACTGGCAAGTCCTTCAACAGGATAATATGAATCCCAAAGTGTGGCAGAGGTATCGCCCGGCACCACCATGTTCCAGTTGTAATTTAAATTGCGGACAGGAAATAATCCGTTAGCTATTAACATGATGTTATTTTCTTTGTCGGCATAGGTTACATTCTGATGTGCGATGCCCTGAATTTTCAAAGCACTCATAAACTCTGTAAAGTTTTTTGCCTTGTTCATGCGGTACCATTGCTCACCTGCTTTTAGTGTTAGCAAGGCCGGCATGCGGAAAGCAAATGTTCCGTGCTTGGTTTTAAGGGTTGGCCCGTAAATACTTTTCCAGTATTTTTTTCCAATAGCAAGAATAAAACCTTTCTTTTCTTTCTTGCCGATTTTCACGCGAAGCTTGGCGCGTTTGGTTTCCAGCTTCAACCACTTTCCATCAAACTTGTAAAAATTCTTTTTACGAGGGTGCATTGTTAATTTGTATACATCCAGACCGTCAACATGTCCGGTAGTATGCGCCCACCCTAGGTTTTCATTAGTTCCGTGAAAAATGGAAATACCTCCGTGAAAAAGTGAACCGGTAATATTCCAGCCCTCCTCACTGCAAACATGTGCCTCGTACCACGAGAGTAATCCTTCCAGCGGCTGATGTGAATTAATATCTAAATATGTATTGCCATCAGTTGTCATTTTTGGACTGAATGCTATGGCATTAGAACCAACACCTTCATCAAAGTTTTCGGGAATTCGTGTAAGAATATTTCCGTTAAGAATGTCATTTATTGTTCCGTCCACTCCGCCCATCAATGCCAGACCCAGCATATAGCCCGCAAGTGCATCCTGCGGACGAACTCTGAAAAATTTCTCTTTTACAAACATCTCTTTTGGATGTGCTTTTGCATAGGCATTTGCACCTGCGCAATAACCTTCCAGCACACGTTTATAATCTTCGGGGACATCTTTTTCGTAGTGCTCTTCCACAAAATCCATCACACCCATTAATTGAGCAGCGTAATCTATTTTTGCGCCTTCAATACCCAGATGTCTTGCCAATTGTGATTTGGCAGCAAGCAAGAGAAATTGAGCGTTTGCCGTATCGTCTTCTAATGTTGCCCAAGCTAAACCATAAGCAACCTCGGCATCTGTTTTTGCAAAAATATGCGGAACTCCAAACGTATCGCGAACGATTTCAATTTTGCTCGGGTCGATGCTCTGTGCATTGGCAAAAGAGAAAGACGCTAACGCAAAAACAAACAGCGCAAACCTTTTCATTTAAAGTGTTACCGGAGTAAGTTTTGTTTTTGAGCAATCAAAATGTGTGCGGTCGGTGTTAGGATTCTTAAATTCATTTGGAGCATCTATTACTGCAAATTTTGCTCCGTTATTATCTCCAACACAAATCATATTCGGTTCGGTGTAATTGCCGTTTGCCTGTTCTAGCGCAGGGTCAAGGTATCCATCAAAAATAATGTCGGGGCGGTTTACCGGAAACTTATACATCAACAATTTACCCAAATCATATTCAAGTGCCGGAGTGCTTAGTGCTTTTCTGCTGATGCGATTGTCATACACCCAAACGCTTTTAGGATACGGATCAAACTTTACATCGTCATATGGTTTTTGCACTAATTTGTAACTCACAATGGCAATGCCCATGGTTTTATTATTTTCAATTGTGTTGTCAAAAATTTCCACTTCTTTAGTTGCCATAATCATTACTCCTGTGCCCGGTGGAACCTCACCAACAACATTGCCTTTAGGAGCAAAATTGCGGAAATTGTTTTCTATGCATTTGTTGTGATACAAGCGTACTTTTGACCCGCTCTGTGTTAAGCCCGGCATATCAAATACCAATAATCCTCCGGTATTTTCATGTGCATAGCAATCAAAAACATCTGCACGGATGCAGTTTTCAATTTCAATACCTGCAACATTGTGATACGCTTCGCAGTTTTTTACAATCACACCGCGTGATTGCCCCACATAAATGCCGGCATCCGAAGCGCCAATGGCAATGCAATTATCCAATAACACCGAATCGCAATCAACAGGATAAAAACCATACGCTCCGTTTTTTTCCTGAGGCTCGCCTGTCCACTCAACTCTTAGATTCTTAAACGTTACACGTTTTATTTTTTGTGTTTTTATTCCGTCACCTTTTGTATCCTGAACAGTAAGGTCAAGCATAACAAGGTTCTCGCAGTTATTTATTTTAAAACCTTCTGCACCTTCTGTTTGTCCTTCCCACGAAAGAATTGTTTTGTCCAATCCCGCGCCTTTTATGGTAACATTCTTCTTTCCTTCTAATGAAAGACTGCCTTTAAATTTGTAATGCCCTTCGGGAATGTCAATCACAGCACCATCTTCGGCCATGATGAATTTTGTCTGAATATCTTTTTCAATATCCTGCCAGTCGGTAATTTTCTGTGCGGTTTTTTCACCACATGCAGCGATTGAACAAATCAGTACTGCCATTAAAAGTGTGCGGAAATTCATAGTTGATAAGGGGGTTGGTTTTTTATGAGGATTGCAAATGTGTGATTTAATTTGCAGAATGTGAAGTGTTTGATGTAATAAATTTCATCCGATTCAATAATTTAGAAACAACCCCTGACGAATCTTTTCTAAATTTGTAATCCTTTTCAATCACTAATAATACGGCTATTTAATGGTGCGCAGCTTACTCCTCTTTCTCCTCTTTTCACTACAATCAGTTTTTATTTTTTCGCAGGAATGTGGTGTTATCTATGTTTCTCCTAGTGGCGCAAGCAGCGGAACAACAGGCACAAAAGCTAATCCTGCATCATTGGATTACGGGTTAACACTGGTTAGTCCTGCCAACAAAAAGATACGGATGGCTGAAGGAAATTATCCTATTACCTCGCCTTTGCAGATGCAGGCCGACCTTACTATTGAAGGCGGTTTTGATGTAACAACCTGGATAAAAAGTAACCGCAACATCACAAAAATTCTGCGCGATAATTCAAACATACAAGCTGTGCCCCCTGCACTGATTGGGATAAATTGTGTCAACATCAGTAACTTTCGTTTGCTTGATTTGCGACTGGAAGTTGAAGATGCAACAGGTAATGGTGTTTCTGTTTACGGAATTTATATTTCAGGTTGCAGCGAATATACCATATCGCGTTGCTACGTTACAGTTGGTGATGCCTCTGACGGATTACTAGGCGATTCGGGCACAACCGGATTAGATGGCGCACCTGGAACTGATGGTGAGACCGGTGAAGATGTTGGAAATTGCTGCCGACAACCCGGAGTGGGCGCTTCCGGTTCTTTTCCGGGAAGCAATGCCGGAGGTAATGGCGGATTTGGTGCTGAATGGGGCGGCTTTGAAGTAGAAGAGCAATGTATTCTTGGATTTTGTCAGTGGATAGTATCACCCGGCAGTGATTATACCAATAACGGGCTTGATGGCGAAAACGGTCTGGGCTATGCACCCGGACAAGGCGGAAACGGTGGAATTGGAATGTGTGAAGTAACTTACCAGAATACCCAATGTCTTGCGCAGAGCCTCAATCACGGTGTACCCGGAACTGATGGCGCAGATGGTATAGAAGGTTTTGACGGATTACAAGGCACTGCAACATTTGCAGGAGGATATTATGTTCCCGGAATTGGGGAGCAAGGCGACCCCGGACAAACCAACGGAGCCGGTGGTGGTGGTGGTGGTGGTGGCGGAGCAAAAGGCTGCGAGCCTGCTGCTTTGCAACCCTATTTTCCAACACCAAATCCAATTCCTTATCCCGGTGATACTGCTTATCACAATGCCGGAAGCGGTGGCGGTGGCGGTGGCGGTGGCGAAGGCGGACAAGCCGGTGGTGGCGGATTGGGTGGCAATGGTGCAGGTGGCTCGTTCTGCGTTTTTGTTTTCAATAATGGTATTAACGGAATTGTACAGGATTGTTATTTAACGCCCGGTGATGGAGGACAAGGTGGTCCCGGTGGAGCAGGCGGACAAGGAGGTGCAGGTGGTGTAGGCGGGCAAGGCGGAAACCTTGGTGACTTTGGTCCTGACCACAGTTGCAACAACGGTGAAGGTGGTGATGGCGGAACCGGTGGGCAAGGCGGAACCGGTGGCGAAGGCGGAAAAGGTTCAGATGGTATGAGCGCAGCTTTTTATGAATTTGGTGGTACTGCTCAGGTTTTGCGTCCTTATAATTACAACCGGTTTGAGCCCGAGATCAGGGTTGAATATTATGGCTGTACCAACTCCAACGTAGTGGTTGAAACCGACACAACCGGTATTATCAACTGGATTTTTGGTTACGGTGCTACACCTGCAGGAAGCGAGGAAAACACAGACAGCGTGCAATATACAGGCCCGCTCGGCTTCAGAAATATTTCATTGATTGTAGATGGTGTTCCTTTTTTTTATGCCAACTTTATTGACATCACAACCGACTTTACACCTCCTGAAATTGTTGCTACCAAAACAACTTTGTGTGCAGGACAAAGCACTGACCTGAGTGCTTCTTCAACCGCACTTACTTATGAATGGAATATTCCCGGAGGTTCTATTACATCCTCAACTGACCAAAATCCCGGAACGGTTTCATTTGCAACAGCAGGTGATTATATTGTTGAATTAATAACAACCAGTTGTTGCGGAACTTCAAAAGCTGTTGATACCATTCATGTTTTAGATGCGGTAGTTATTGATTTAGGTCCTGATACTGCTATCTGTTATTTGCAGGATATGCCCTTTTTAAATGCTGGCGGAAATCCGGGCGCAACCTATGTATGGACATTGGATGGAAGTCCGATTACGGATAACATACAAATTGTTCAGGCTGTTGGTGAGGGAAATTACAGCGTTACGGTTGATTACGGCAGCGGCTGTTCCGGTACAGATGATATTGCTCTGGAAGTATTTATTGTATTGCCTGTTGATTTAGGTGCTGATGATGCCGTTTGTGTAAATGCCAGCTTCCCTATTTTGGATGCAGGAATTCCAAATGCAACAACCTATGCATGGACTTTTAACGACAACCCAATCGGGCAAAACTCACAGTTTCTGCAAACTATTTTGCCGGGCGATTATGCCATCACCATTACTTCTCGTGAAGGTTGCAGAGGAGTTGATACCATGAACTTATTTGTAAGTGACCCTTCGGTAAATGTTGGTTTTGATGTGGTGATGTGTACCAACGAAGCGGATCCTTTATTGAATGCCGGTAACCCCGGAGCAACTTTTCAATGGAAGTGGAACGGCATTAGTTTGAGCGGTGAAACCGCACAAACCTACCAGACTCTGCAAGCCGGAAGTTATGATGTAATTATGACCGATCCTTATGGTTGCGTTGCAACTGATAACATGACAGTTACCGTGTTGCCAACTATCAATGCACAATTCAGCGCACCCAATACAACCCAAATAAATAATCCGGTAAGTTTTACCGACCTCACCGCTCCCGCACCCAACACCTGGAACTGGAATTTTGGTGATGGCAGCCCCAATGTTTTTGTGCAAAATCCTGTTTATACTTTTACCGAAGTGGGAACGCATCCTGTGTTTCTGATTGCTGCCAATGCAACCTGTTCTGATACTGCCATCCATATTATTGATGTGCAATGGAACTGCACCAGCCTTGGTTTGCAGGCAGGGTTTACAACCAATACCGATACCGTTGTTCTCTCCGGTTTGGGAACAGTTACGGTTACTAATACTTCGGTAAATGCTGAACAATGGTTCTGGGATTTTGGTGACGGCAGTTTTGTGGAGACAGCCGAAAATCCTGTGCATGCTTATACCGAGCCGGGTATTTATACCATTACGCAAACTTCCATTAATTACAACTGCACTACTTCGGTAAGCCAGACTATTATAGTGGTTGAATTTGGAGTAGGCTTTAATGAATTGACAATGGACAATGGAGAATTGACAATTTATCCTAACCCGAATTCGGGAGTCTTTACTATAACCTTTGAAACCGAGAAGCCTGTTGCATTAGAGTTGGAATTGACCAATACCCTTGGACAACGCGTTTACTTTAACCGACCCGGCACAACAAAATACTTTACCGAAAAACTAAATCTTGAAGGTTTTTCAAAAGGGCTTTACCTCTTTAAAGTCCGCGCGGGTGATGAGGTGGTGGTGAGTAAGGTGGTGGTGGAGTAAAATCCGAGGTGTTTGCAATTACTTCCAGTCTGTTTACAATTAAAACAGGAGCGTCTGTAATCGTTTCTTGTCTGTTTGCAATTAAAACTTGTCTGTTTGCAATCATTTCTCAAGAAACAATTTGAGACACCGCAGAATTAATTACTGACGTGTGAAAAACAATTACAGACACCCTAGAAATGATTGCAGACAGTAAAGAAACAATTACAGACATTGCAGAAACAATTGCTGACATCAGAGAAATAATTTCAAACAGATGAGAAACAGTTTTAAACAACACCCTTGATATAACCAAATTTTAAAAAAAAAGCCCCGCAAAACGGGGCTTTTTTACAAATTATATCAGGACATGTTATTTCAACTCTCCGCAATCAGCTACAATAACTTTTTTAGAAGTAGCACCGCTTTGGCTTCCCAATTTTTCAATTGTTCTTACCACATCCATGCCTTCTATTACTTTACCGAAAACAACGTGTTTGCCATCTAACCAGCTTGTAACAACAGTAGTAATAAAAAACTGTGAACCGTTGGTGTTAGGCCCTGCGTTAGCCATACTCAGCAAACCGGGTTCGGTATGTTTAAGGGTAAAATTTTCGTCAGCAAATTTATCGCCATAAATACTTTTGCCGCCCGTACCGTTTTGGTTGGTAAAATCTCCACCCTGACACATAAAGTTAGTAATAACACGGTGAAAAGGTGAGCCTTTGTAGCCAAAACCTTTTTCGCCTGTGCACAGTGCACGGAAGTTTTCGGCTGTTTTAGGAACCACATCCGGACGAAGTTCAAATACTATACGACCCAGCTTTTCGCCATCTGCAGTCATATCAAAAAATACTTTGGGGTTTTGTGCCATAATGTTTAAGGTTGAAAAAATGATTAATGATAATGTTAGTATGCGTTTCATATCTATTGATTTTTGAAATTGAGCAGCGAAAGTAGGTATTTAATTTACGCCTGTTTCTTAATCAATTGTTAATGGTGCATTACAGGGCAAGCAACAACCCACTTAAAACAGCCGCACCAATGCTTCCGAAGAAATAAATCAAACCGCGTTTCGACACTGCTTTTTGCTGCTCTTCGGACAAGGCTTCAAAGGCGGCAATGGTTGCATCAAAGTTTTCTTTTTTGCCGATGGTGAATTTTACAATGGGAAAAATCAGTGCTAAACCTAGTAAGGCAATCAGTCGTCCAGTCATTCTGCCGCTACTGCCGTGAAAAACATTCTTAATCGTATCGCCCATATAATCGGCAAACACATTTGACAAAACCGAGAGCAGGAATAAAACCGTAATCACATTGCAGAACAAAGAAACCGTAGCCGTAACATTTCCGTTTTTGTTGGCGGCATATTCTTTACCCTGCTTTTTCAGGTCAAGATATTGATTGCAATAAAGGCTTTGGAGAAGGTTCATGTTCTATCGACTAACCACGATTTTCTTTGAATACAGCTTGTCTTTTACAGCAAGCGTGTAGTAATAAATTCCTGCCGCAAGTTTGGCGGTATTGATATCAACACGATGTTTGCCTTGACTTAGTGAACTGAATGAAATGGTGTTTACCAAACTGCCCGGAGCATTGTAAAGATTAAAATCACCGGCAGTTGATGAAGGAATGTAAAACTCAACAGTAGTAGTATTTTCTGCAGGATTAGGATAATTCTGAAAAAGTATAACATCGTTTTCAAAAACAACATCACCAATTCCTAACACAGTAGTATCCGGATGCGCACCACCCGAAGAAATAATAACACGAATGCCCAGATCTTCGTTAGCTCCCTGACGGTATTCTGCCCAGTCGCCATCCAATATTTCGTAGCTGCGGTTTGAGATTGGTGTCACAGGGTGCGTTCCCAATGCAATGGAATCGTCACCCATAATCCAGCTTATATAAACAGGACCTGAAGTAACGGTATATGGATTTGTAAAATCAACCCTGTTCCACTGCGAAGGAAACAAGCCGGCATTACTAACCGATTCACTTGTTTGAATAACTGCGGGTTGATTCTGCACATTTTCCGTTACAACATTGGTGGTAAACCCATTCGGAATAGGATTGAAACCACCCAGATTAGACATCACAAAAAACTCTGCACCCACAATGGTTGCAGGATAATAAGGCGGAATAACTTTAATAGCAGCGCCACTGGTATTACCTCCACCATTCCACGAAACAAAGGTCAACATGGTTGAATCTTCGGGCACATAACTCAACACCACTTCACCGTTGGCGCTGTCAACCACCACTATTTCAAAGTCATTGTTATTATTGTACGTATTCAAATCAGTGCTGTTACTTACTGAAACACGATAGGTGAAATCACCCGGATTATCTAATGAAAGCACACCATCAAAATTGATGGTAGTGTCAGCATCGGGTGCTATTGCATCCAGTTCATTTGATGCTGAATAACTCGAAATATTTTGCGCATCAAGAAAATTGGCAATAGCACTGGAAGGTGCATCAACCGTAGTATTTCCAACGTTGGTGATATTGCTTTGCAAATACGTTGCGCTGCCTTTAAAAAAGAATAATCCTGCATTCTCATCATTCTGATTCCATGCCGGTTTCAGATCAGGAATTGCAAGCGTAATCGTTTCTGGATAATAAAATTTGATAGCAGCCGGAGCCACCGGATAATTATTTAGAGTGCATTGCAAACCTATGGCACCGCTGACATTTTCAATACCTATTACAATATCGTTAAGCCCTGTATTTTGCACTACACCTGTTTGTTCGGCATACTGAAAAGTGATCGAACTATCGGTATTCGTAAAAATAACCTGAAAGGTATTAGAACCTGTAAAATCAGGCTGTGCGTTAACCCAGAATGGAGCCTGGTAATAGGTAACAATAAAAGAGTCCACATTATTACTCCAATAATAAACTCTGCCGGGATTGGATTCTGTATCAAAATTAAGATCCACCATAAAGGGCGCTACATAATTATCGGCATTTCCACCCGGTGAAGGAATCAGCGGAAAACTGTGAGCAATATTTCCCACGTTATTAAACGAAATCCATCCGTTGCTGCCCACACGCACCTGATTATAATCAGTCCAGTAATAATGAAAATCAAAACCCATAGGCACCCAGCCTACTGAGTTATCATCGGCAAATCCATTTATTTCGGTTGCCACAGGAAGTATGTCAATCCAATTATAAACCGGTCCGCCAATAGCGTTGGAATGCATCCATGTATAACCAAAAGCATCAGGTCCGCCACTGGTTTGGGCCTTATTATTCAGATGCAGGAAACAAGATGTAAGAAGCAGGAGTAGGAGTTTTTTCATGTGCTGTTTGTTTTTAACACAGAAGCAAGAGATGCTGCTGTGCTTATTATTTTCTATTTTTAAGCCCTTAAAATTAACAAAAGCAAAATGAAATCAGGTTGGCTCGTCTTTTTTTTCGCGTTTACTTTTTCATTTTCGGGTCTTGCACAAATTTCGTTGCAGGATAAAAACCGGAATATTAACCGCAACAATGTTTATCTGGAACTGGGCGGTACAGGTTATTATTACTCGATAAATTACGAATTATTGATTGTAAAATCAAGCTCCACAGCGTTGTTTGGAAGAATAGGATTTGAATATCTTCCCATCCGTGATGCCGACCGCATGATTCATTTTCCGCTTGCGGCAAATCTGTTACTCGGAAAAAAACGCAGTAAATTAGAAATAGGTTTTGGCGCTTTATTTCGTTTAGATTTTTCACCCAACAATATTGGTGGCGAAGGATATTACCTTACCAATCCTCCAACACGTATTTTTATGGCTCCCGTTCTTGGATACCGCTGGAACTCTAAACCCAACGAGTATGGCGAACAGTTTATGATACGCGCCACGTTTACTCCGCTTTTAGGAATGAATGTTTTTTCAAGCACACCATTTTTTGTTCCCTGGGCAGGTATAAGTTTTGGCCGCACCTGGCAGAATAACTGGCCTAAAAAGAGTAAGTAACAAAAAATTATGCTACTCCTCTCTCCCAAGAATTTCAGCGATTACGAACTGATTGATGTCGGAAATTTTGAAAAATTAGAACGTTTCGGACAATATATAACAATCCGTCCCGAGCCGCAGGCAGTGTGGGAACCAAAGCTGAGTGCACAACAATGGCGAGAAAAAGCACACGTAAAATTTGTTGCCAAATCAAGTTCATCAGGAAATTGGGATAAGTTGAAAAATGTTCCCGACCGCTGGAATATCCAATACGGGAATTTGAAATTTCGTCTGGCTTTAACATCATTTAAACACGTTGGCATTTTTCCTGAACAGGCTGTGAACTGGGATTATATTACCGAATCAATAGGAATGTTGAATGTTAACGAACCGAAATTTCTAAATCTCTTTGCATATACAGGCGCAGCATCCATTGCAGCTAAAGCGGCAGGAGCAGATGTTACCCATGTTGATTCTATTAAACAGGTTGTTACATGGGCAAATGAAAACATGCAACATAGCAGTTTAGATAATATCCGCTGGGTGGTGGAAGATGCTATGAAATTTGTAAAGCGTGAAGTAAAGCGAGGAAAAAAATATCACGGAATTATCCTTGACCCTCCTGCTTACGGTCATGGTCCTAATGGTGAAAGTTGGCAATTAGAACAAATGATTGACGAGATGATAAAAAATGTTACTCTGCTTTTAGACGAAGAAAAACATTTCCTCATTCTCAACACCTATTCTCTTGGATTTTCATCCATGATAATTGAGAATTTGATCTACAATAATTTTAAACAGAAACCTGATTTGGAAACAGGTGAACTTTACCTGCAAGCCACAACAGGAAACAAGTTGCCGCTTGGAGTCTTTGGAAGATTCAGGAAAATTTAATTGCAAGGTTTTACACCTTGCTCATTAGCTCCGCATAAATAAAAGCACCCAGCAAAATCAGGAAAAGAGATTCTGCTATCCACGCTTTTTTAAGCGACAAAAACCAGTTAGAAAATATCACTGCCAGTGGAATAGCCGCCAATGTAAAATGTGTGTAAGATGCGACCGGAAAAACCAATCCTGATACAATTGCAAAAAATAAAAACCACAGAAACAGCAACAGAAATTTGTTGACTTTTATTTTCCCTGATGACATCATTTTTACAAAATTCATCATGGCAGGAAAGAGAAATAATCCGATGAAAACAAATAGAAGCACAGCATTATCAGGCTTGCCAAAATCAAAGTAAGAAGCGGAAAAGCCGGAACCAATATGGTTTATAAAAAAATAATCAAGTCTGTCGAACCAGAAATAATAAGTAAGCACCATCAGCCAGGGAATTACAAATCCTAAAAACGAGATTACCCATTCGCGCCAGTTAAATGCGCGCAGCAAAACGAATCCTGTCCACACCAGAAAGAAGAAAATAACAGTTGGAAAATAAAAAAGTGAAGCCACGCTTGCAAAAAGCCCTGCATCAAAACAATGTGAAAAGGCAGAATCTTTACGATACGAATCAAACACCCTGTCTAACATCAGCAATAAAAAAATTCCTGAAAAATGCTGTGGCAACAATGTTCTGAAAGCAGGGAAAACAGACAATAACACTATACCGAACAGCGCTGCAAGAAAATTACTCCGTTCACGCGATTCGCGTAAATCATATTTATTAATCAGATAGTTCAGATAAAAACCTTGGGCAAGCACGAGAAAAAATGCAATGACTTCGGATAAAAAAGGAACTCCATTAATAAAATCAAAGCCTGAATAAAACGGCATAACAAAAACGCCTGCAGGAGTTAGCGGATTTAACCAGGACATCAACCAGAACAATGCTGCAAATAAAGGCAATGCTATAAAGAAAGCAGGCTGGTTTGTTTTAAAAAAGCTGATGAACATGCTATCGAATAAACCTTTTAGATTTGGTCTGGTTTTAGAACTAATTTATAAATATAATACTCCTTAAACTTAGGACAGTTAGTTAAGTTGATAAAAGTTATGAAAAGTAATAATTTTAACAACAATAAACTATTAAAATGGAAACAAATCAGAAAAGGAAATTCAGCTCAGAATTCAAAAGCAAAGTAGTAATTAAGGCATTAAAAGAGCATCAAACGTAGTTCATACAGGAGATGGCTTCGTGCCTCGCAATGACGAACCAATTCCGTAATTTTACCCCCGATGAAATCATCCCTTTTCTTTTGTTTCTTTTTTTCTGTCGTTTCAAGTTTGGCGCAATCAAGCAAACTGGGGTTAGGCATGAGGCGCAACACGGTGCAAACTGTTATGGGCAGTGCAAAAATTGATTTGTATCAAAGCGATAAAACGGTTTATGCCTTTCACGACAGCGTTTTTTGCACCATTGATTTTGATGGTAATGAACGATGCAAAGGATTTTACTGGTGGGCACAAAACGATACTACATTGACTAAAACAATTCAGGAAAACGGATTTTTAATCCGCGACAGCATTACCTTTTATGCAAAAGATTTTTCGGGAGTATTGAAAAAAGATGCCAATACAAAAATACCTGTTTACCGTTTTATTGCTGCCCCGCCCGATACACTAACGCAGGTAAAAAAGCCGCTTACGGTTACAGAACAAACCCCTAAAGAAAAACCGTTTTACGGGTTTACTGTTTTTGGCGCTAAGGTGTGGGAGAAGAAGGAGAAGTAGGAGCATCGTCATGCTGAACTTGTTTCAGCATGACGATGCTCCTAACAACAAGACCCTGAAACAAGTTCAGGGTGACGGAAACACCACTAACATTTTTTAACAACCAACCATCCCGCATTCCCTATATCTTTGTTCAGTAGAAACACACATACTTTAATTAAAGCCCATAACTAATCTGTGTTAATCTGTGAAATCTGTGGTAAAAGAAAAGCAAACCTTCTCTAAAGACGAACGCCTGAGCAGCCGCAAGCTTATTGAGCAAGTGGCAAAAGAAGGTAAATCATTTCTGGTGCATCCCTTTAAAGTAATTGCATTGGAAACTACATTCACAACAGCATTTCCCGCACAGGTAATGATGACTGCGCCAAAGAAAAGATTTCCGCGCGCAGTAGACCGCAACCGCATAAAACGCCTGATGCGCGAAGCCTACCGCAAAAATAAATACACACTTTACACAGCGCTGACTGAACAAAATAAAAAGCTGGCAATCATGCTTATTTACGTAGGTGCCGAGCTGCCCGAATATAAATTAGCAGAGGATAAAATAATTCTAATTTTACAACGTTTAAGTAAACAGAATGAGGCAACTGCTCAGTAATTTTTTTATTTTTCTTATCCGCTTTTACAAGGCAGCCATTTCACCATTGCTGGGTGCTGCCTGCCGCTACACACCTACCTGTTCGCAATACGGTGTTGAGGCGCTACAAAAACACGGTCCGTTCAAAGGATTGTGGCTTACCATCAAACGCGTTGTATCTTGTAATCCCTGGGGAGGACATGGATATGACCCGGTACCATAAACTATTTTAACAGATGAAAAGACTAAAAGATTTATCACTCAGAACCAAAGGCCTTATTCTTGCAATCACCTTTTCGGGTATTGCATTTCTTAACTCGTCCTACGTTGACAACTACTTTGAGATAACCAAGAACCTCGACATTTTTGTAACGCTCTTCAAAGAACTCAACCTTTATTACGTTGACGAAACAAAGCCGGGCGACCTGATGAAAACAGGTATTGAAGGCATGTTGGAATCGCTGGATCCTTACACCAATTACATTCCTGAATCGGACATTGAAGATTTCCGTTTCATGCAAACCGGACAATACGGAGGCATTGGTGCACTCATCCGTACCAAAGAAAAAAAGATTTTGATTGCCGAACCGTATGAAGGTTCTCCTGCACAAAAAGCAGGACTGGAAGCAGGTGATGAAATTATTCAGGTGGACGGAAAATCAACCGAAGGTAAAAACACCGAAGACATCAGCAAGATTTTAAAAGGTCAACCTAACACAGAAGTGAAGCTGGTTGTAAAACGCGATGGCGTTGACAAGCCGATTGAAAAAACAATCATGCGCGAAGAGATAAAAGTAAAATCTGTTCCGCACTACGATATGTTGAACAATGAAGTGGGCTACATCAAACTCAACCAGTTCACCGATAAATGCACCGATGAAGTTGAAGCGGCATTTAAAGAACTGAAAGAGAAAAAAGGAATGAAAGCGCTTGTATTAGACTTGCGTGGCAATCCGGGCGGACTGCTGAATGAATCAGTTAGTCTGTGTAATCTGTTTGTTGAAAAAGGACAACTGGTAGTAAGCACAAAAGGAAAAGTAAAAGAGTGGGAAAAAACCTACAAAGCTGCAAACACTCCTTTAGATTTAGATATTCCATTGGTGGTTTTGGTAAACAGCGGTTCGGCTTCTGCATCAGAAATTGTGTCGGGTACTATTCAGGATCTTGACCGAGGTGTAATCATAGGACAACGTTCCTACGGAAAAGGTTTGGTACAAACCACACGCCCGCTTTCTTACAACACACAACTGAAAGTTACTACCGCAAAATATTATATCCCCAGTGGCCGCTGCATACAGGCATTGGATTATGCTCATCGCAATGAAGATGGCAGCGTAGGCAAAGTTCCAGACTCGCTGATGAAACAATTTGCAACTAAAAACGGACGCCCTGTTTTTGATGGTGGTGGCGTGTTGCCGGATATAGTGCTCGAAGCTGTTTCGTATTCACAGATTGTAAGAGCATTGAGTAACAAGAGTCTCATCTTTGATTTTGCAACAAAGTACAAACGTGAGAACCCGACAATTGCTGCGGTAAAAGATTTTCAGATTACCGATGAAATCACGAATCAGTTCATTGCCTTTATTGCTGATAAAGAGTATGAATACTCTACCAAGAGCGAAGATGTGGTTAAAGCATTTAAAGAAACTGCTGAAAAAGAAAAGTATTTTAAGGAAGTGGAAACTGAATACGAAGCACTGAAAGCAAAACTCAGCCACAATAAAACCGAAGACCTCGAAACATTTAAAGAAGAAATAAAAGACCTGATGAAATCAGAAATTATTTCGCGCTACTATTACCAGAAAGGTCGTGTTGAATCGTTGTTAGACAATGACCCTGACATTAAAGAAGCATTGAGTGTATTGGCTGATAAAGCAAGATATACAGCACTGCTTGCAGCTCCGGTAAAGAAATAAATAGACAGTAATTCGTCACCCTGAACTTGTTTCAGGGTCTCTATTATAAGATGCTGAAACAAGTTCAGCATGACGTTTAAACTTTAAACAATAACAACTTGCAGCAAGCCCGGAAATATTTCGGTAATACAACTGAAACATTGCTGCTTATTTCACTGCTGTATACAACAGCAGTAATGCCTTTTCAGAAGCAGGCTGTTCCTGTTTGGCCAGGCATTGCACTAATGGTTGCTGTCTGGTTATTTTCCGGAAATCTGAAAACAAAAGTTCAACTGTTTCTGGCAAACGGAAAGGCAATAATCTTTTCAGCGCTGTATCTGTTTTATTGCGTGGGTTTTTTCTATTCATCAAATACAGCTTATGCGCAAACCGATCTTTTACTTAAAGTTCCTTTGCTGCTTTTTCCTTTGGTAATTGCATCATCTGCATTGAAGGGCAAAACAGATTTTATTCTTCAAACATTTTTGATTGCAGCATTACTTTCAGCCGTTGTCAGCGTTGTTCGTTCGGGCTATCTCACCTACACTACTGGTGAAAATTATTTTTATTACTACAAACTCTCTTGGTTTTTTCATGTGGGTCATTACGCCATGTATCTTGTATTCGCGGCTTTTGTAGCGTTGTATTTTTTATTCAGGGAAGAGAAAAATAATGTGAAAGCAGTTTACATTTTCACATTCCTTTTTTTAACTCTTGTAATTATTTTACTCTCTGCACGTGCTCAGATTGTTGCTTATTTTGCGGTTATAAGTTGTGGGGCAATGTTCTATTTGTTTAAAAATGGAAACAGATGGAAAGGACTACTCATTTTATTTTTAGTGCTGATAACAGGTGTTGTTTCTCTTTATTTTATTCCTGCCACCCGCCAGCGGTTTATGACCACACAAAATGAGCTGAACCACTTTTTAAATGATAAAAATGCAGAAGATTATTCTTCTTATCTGCGTTTGGCTATCTGGCAAACAGGCGTTGAAGTTATTCGTGAGCACCCGCTCTCCGGTGTTGGAACAGGTGATGCAAAAGATGAGCTGGTAAAAAAAGCACAACAAAAAAAGTATGATAGCATCGTTAAAAAAAATCTGAACTATCACAATCAGTTTATGCAGACATGGGCGGCCATCGGCCTGCCCGGTTTGTTTGCTTTGCTGTTTTCAATCATCATAGGAATTAGCTATTCTCTAAAGAAAAAGCAATTTCTTGCTGCTGCATTTTTTATAATCATTGCCATCAGCTTTTTTACCGAATCAATGTTAGAGCGACAGGCAGGCGTTATTTTCTATTCCTTTTTCAGTGCAATACTTATCTTCGCTGACAATGAATAAAGTGCTTGGCTTTATAAGGCCGTATCATCCGCAGGTTTATGTTGCCGCACTGGCAATGGCTGTTCTTGGTATGCCGCTTTCAAAGGTGCTGATAAGCATTTCTATGATTTTACTTTTTGCTAACTGGTTAGTGGAAGGTGGGTTGAAAGAAAAGATGAATCTCTTTTTCAGCAATAAAATAGCAGTAGCTGTTGCTTCACTTTATCTGCTGCATCTCATCGGCTTACTCTGGACCACTAATTTTACCTATGCACTGAAAGACCTGAAAACAAAACTGCCGTTGCTCCTGCTTCCGCTCATTTTATCAAGCACCCCTGTTCTTTCCGAAAAAAACTTCAGAACGGTGTTGCATATTTTTCTGTTTGCACTTTTCTGCGAAACCATGGTGGGTGTTTACAATCTGTATGGTTTTTCAGGAAAGATAATAACCAACATGCGTGAAATGACTTCACATGTTTCACACATTCGTTTCAGTCTGATGTTATGTCTTGGAATATTTTCTGTTACCTACCTGACTACAAAATGGAAGGACGAATACAGTCAGCAACAAAAAATAATGATGGGCTCACTTGCCCTGTGGTTTATGTTTTTTCTTTTTGTGCTGCAAAGCGCAAACGGGTTGATTATCTTTTTCATTGCATCGTTGTTTTCCATTTTTTATGGCATTATAAAAACAAAAAACAGAGTGTTGAAGATTTCATTTTTCTCTGTTATTATTCTTTCTATTGTTGCTGCAGGCCTTTGGCTGGGCAGCATTGTTAAGAATTTTTATCATGTAAATGAGGTGAATGTTGCCGAACTGGATTCCCTTACAACACTTGGAAATCCTTATAAACACAACATGAAGGATACACGAATTGAAAACGGAAACCGTGTAGGTGTTTATGTTTCATGGGAAGAACTGGAACAAGCCTGGAACAAACGAAGCGATTTAAAATTTGATGAAAAAGATAAAAACGGAAGTCTGGTTTGCTTCACACTCGAACGTTTTCTTACCTCAAAAGGCTATCGCAAAGATGCGGGAGGAGTTGCGCAACTTACAGACAAAGATATTGCAGCAATACAAAGTGGTGTTGCCAATTACCTCTATTTAGACAAGCTGAGTTTCAGTGACAGGATTTACGAAATACTCTGGGAATTCGAAGATTACCGCACAAAAGGAAACCCAAGTGGGCATTCTGTTATGCAACGTTTCGAATACTGGAAAGCTGCGGTAAATATTATTAAAGAGAACAAATTTTTTGGAGTTGGAACAGGAGATGTAGCACTCTCTTATAAGGAACAATACAATAAAATGAATTCACCACTGTCAGAAAATTTCAGGAAGCGTGCACATAACCAATACCTTACTATTGGTGTGACTTTCGGCATTTTTGGTTTTCTGTGGTTTCTATTTTCACTTCTATATCCCTTGGTTGCATATCGTTTTCAACCTGGCTATATCTACTTGGTATTTTTGATTATTACATTGCTTTCTTTCATCAGCGAAGACACTTTAGAATCGCAGGCAGGACTTACATTTTTTGCTTTTTTCAATTCATTCTTTCTTTTCTGTAACACGTTGTTGAAAGCAGATGAACATCCTTGAAATAAATACAGAAAAAACATGGCGGGGTGGCGAGCGGCAAACGCTTTACACCGTGGAAGGTCTGTCAGAGAAAGGAATTAGCGTTTCTCTTTTATGTCTCCAAAACAGCTTGCTGGCAATAAAAGCAAAACAAAGCGGAATCAAATTGATTGAGTCAGGTTCTCAATCTGCAGTATTTTTTTATCTCGTTTTCAATGCAAAAAAATACGATGTAATTCATGTGCAGAATTCAAAAGCGCTGATATGGGTGGTGCTGTCAAAACTGTTTCATACAACACCGGTTGTTTATACACGCAGAGTTGATTTTGTGCCTAAAGGTTTTCTTACGTTGTGGAAATACAAACAACTAAATAAAGTCGTTGCTATTTCGGAGGCAATACGAGAAATACTGAAAACACAGGGTATTCAGCAGGTAGAGGTTATTCCGTCAATGATAAAGCAGCAACTGCTGAACAAAGAAAATGCACTAAACACAATTCAACAATCAGGCTTTACAGGAAAGAAAATCATTGCTACCACTGCAGCTTTTGTTCCGCACAAAGACCCGTACACAATGGTTCGCACTATTGTAGCGTTGAAGAAATTGCGAACTGATTTTGTGTTTCTTCATTTTGGAGAAGGCGAATTAATGGAAGAAATAAAAGCGGAAGTTCAGAAACTGAACTTACAACAGGAGTATATTTTCATGGGCTTCAGAGAGGATGCTGAAGACTTCTTTTCAGTGATGGATGCATTTGTAATGAGTTCGCAGGAAGAAGGTTTGGGCAGCAGTGTGCTGGACGCTTTTCTTCACGGAGTGCCTGTGGTATCAACTGATGCAGGAGGATTAAAAGAAACGGTAGAAGGATTTGGATTACTTTCTTCTGTTAAGGATTTTAAATCGCTGGCAGCAAACATTAATCAGTTATTGAACGATGAAAGTTTGCGAAAATCACTTACAGCAAAAGCAAAACAACGTGTTGCCGAAAAGTATTCAGTCGAGAAAAATATTAAGGAATATGTAAATCTATTTCGTCAGATTGTTTCGCTTCGCTCGCAATGACGCTGATTATTTCTTTTTCGCCTTTTGCTGCGCCTGCGCTTGTTTGGTCATGTCTTCCAGTTTTTTCTGAAAGGTAGATTTGGTTACCGGTTTCTTTTTGTTCTCCTGCATTTTGGCGTGAATAGCATTTTCATCTACCATGTATTTGAACAAGAACTGTTGTCCGAACGTAACCATGTTGGCAAGGAAATAATAATAACTCAATCCTGAAGCATAGCTGTTGAAGAAGCCAAGAAACATAATCGGCATCAGGTACATGATCCATTTCATCTGTGCCATTTGCGGGTTGCTGCCTTGCAGGTCGCTGTTCATTTTGGTGTAGATGATGGTGGTAACAGTCATTAGCAGCGTAAATAAACTCACGTGATCACCATAGAATGGAATGGTGAACGGCAGATTGAAAATAGAATCGTAGCTTGATAAATCATCTGCCCACAAAAATGCTTTGTGACGTAACTCAATAGAAGCGGGAAAGAAGCGAAACAATGCAATCAAAATTGGCATTTGCAAAACCATTGGCAAACAACCACCCAGCGGATTTACTCCAGCTTTTTTATACAGCGCCATGGTAGCCTGTTGCTTTTCCATCGCATCTTTGTTTTCATACTGCTTGTTTAATTCATCAATCTCCGGTTTCAGCACGCGCATTTTGGCGGTTGACATATAGGCTTTATAAGTCAATGGCAGCAATCCTATTTTGAAAATGAGTGTGAGCAGCAGAATAATAATTCCGTAGTTGGAAATAAATTGTCCAAGGAAATTGAAGACAGGAATTACCACAAACTTATTTACCCAACCAAAAATTCCCCAACCGAGCGGAACTAATTTTTCCATTCCCAACTCATAGCTTTTAAGCGTGCTGTAATGATTCGGAACAAAATAAAACGAGAACGAATTTGTTTCACTTGATTTTCCGCTGTAAGGCAACGTAAGTGAAGCAGAAAGAGTTTTCAGGTTTCGGCTGGTTTCAGGTTCTTTGGTAACTTTTAAAGTTGGATTACTAAAACCATCTTTTGAAACAAGAACAGAACTGAAAAACTGTTGTTTAAATGCAAACCATTTTAGTTTTTCTTCCAGCTTTTCTTCATCATCCGAAGTAGGGGAGAGGTAATCGTATTCCTCTTCGGTGTTCATGTATTCAATACTGGTAACGTTGGCCTCGTTCTCTCTGCTTTTCTCCATCTGTTTGGCTTTGTATGACCAATCAAAAGCAAGTTCTTTGGTGCCGGCAGCAATCATGTTTTGTCCGCCCGAAACATTTACATCCACATCCACCACATAACTGTTGCCTTTCAGTTTGTAAGCAAATTCAACGTAGTTACTGTTTTCATCTGCAAGACGCATGGCAACCGATGCAGTTTCATCTCCTTTAACAGAAGCTGAAGTTCCCTGTGGTGCAAAATAAAATTCTGACGTATTGATCTCTTTATTCTGTCCCGGAAAACGCAGAGCAAAAACAGCACTATCACCTTTAAATAAAACAACGGGAAGCGAATCGTAGGTTGTATATTCTTTCAACTCAACGGAATAAATTTTTCCGCCTTTGTTGCTCAGTGTTACTTTTATTTTTTCGTTTTCAAGTGTGGTAAATTGTTCTGTGCCTATTGCACCTTTGTAAAATGAACCGAATAATTTTTTTGCAGTTTCATCGCGCAATGAGTCGGGCAACTCCTGAATTTTTGCAATGGTATCCGTAGCAGCTTTTTTAATTTCTACGTGTTTTATTTTGCTGAGTGAATCATCCAGTGCAATTGAATCCTGTTTGTGTTTCAGCGCTTTCAGTTCTTCTTCGTTGGGCATGGTCAAGTAACCATATCCCAATACAATAAGAAGAATTAAAAACATACAGATAAGCGAATTCCTGTCCATCATTTTTCCTGTAATTTTAAAAGGCGCGCAAAGATAGTATTTTCCATCTCCTCCTTAGGTCTTATATTTGCCCCATGCAACTAAGTGTTTACTCTGACGAATATTTTATGCGCGAAGCCCTGAAGGAAGCGCAAAAGGCCTTTGATGCCGATGAAGTTCCTGTTGGCGCCATCGTAGTTTGTAACAACCAGATTATTGCGCGGGCACATAACCTTACCGAAACGCTTACCGATGTAACAGCCCATGCCGAAATGCAGGCGTTTACCTCTGCTGCCAACCTCCTTGGCGGAAAATACCTGGACGAATGCACACTCTACGTTACGCTGGAACCCTGCATTATGTGTGCAGGTGCCTGCGGCTGGACTCAACTAGGAAGATTAGTTTACGGAGCCTTTGATAAGCAGAAAGGCTATACTTCTGTTCAAGGGAAAATTCTGCATCCCAAAACCAAAATACTGCCGGGTATTCTGCACGAAGAATGTTCTGCTATAGTTAAAGAGTTTTTTAAGGGGAAGCGGTAGGGCTTCACACTCAAAAACACAGATTTAAATTCTAATCCATTCACTTTTACATGCAAAAGTGCGACTCTGTTTTTCAATTCATGTAGTTTGACATGCAAAAGTGGGCTATTGTTTTTCAATGTGTGCAGTTTGACATGTAAAACCATGTATTTCATTTTCAATTCATGCAGTTTTGCATGTCAAACTACACTGTTTTAATTTCTTGTTTAGTGTTTTGTATGCAAAACACCATCATTCAATTTTAAATTACCCTATTTTAGGTGCAAAACATGTCAATTTTAACTCAGCAAGCAAGTTGCTAAGCTCGTAATAGGCATTAATTGAAAATAGTGTGTGAGAAAAATCCCTACGCTTGCGCAGTAGGTCCGCCAAAGTTCATTGGAAGAACGTTAGGAGGATTTTCAGTAAAACGGATAACCCCGTGTTGCTGCTCAAATTTTTCGATATTGTCTTCCAAGGCATTTAATAAACGCTTGGCATGTTCCGGTGTAAGAACAATACGTGATTTTACTTTGGCTTTGGGCACGCCCGGCATCACACGTATAAAATCAACCACAAATTCAGAAGTTGAATGCGTGATAATGGCAAGGTTTGAATATTGTCCCTCAGCAATTTCTTCGCTCAGTTCAATATTGATTTGTCCTTGCTGTGGGTTGGGTTTTTGCTCTGCCATTTTATATGTAAGATTTAAAAAGTAAGATGTAATATTTTGATGGTTTATCCACCAAATATTACATCTTACATATTACTTATTACGTGCTTACTCTTCTACTTCTGCCTCTTGTTTAGCAGCCATCAGTCTTTCGTATTCTTCACGTGAGCCTACAACCAATTTGTCGTACTCTCTCAAGCCTGTTCCGGCCGGTATCAGGTGTCCAACAATTACGTTTTCTTTTAGTCCTAATAAGCTATCTCTCTTTCCTTTCACAGCAGCTTCATTCAATACTTTTGTTGTTTCCTGGAACGATGCCGCAGACATCCAGCTTTCGGTTTGCAACGATGCTCTGGTAATACCTTGCAAAATCTGATTAGATGTTGCAGGAATTGCATCACGCGATTCAACTGTCTTCAAGTCTTTGCGTTTCAGCATAGAGTTTTCATCGCGCAGTTTACGTGCATTCAGAATTTGTCCTGCTTTCAATGTAGCCGAATCTCCCGGATCAATAACAACCTTTTTGTCAAAGATTTCATCATTCTCCTGACCAAATTCAAGTTTGTTCACTAACTCTCTTTCCAGGAATGTAGTATCGCCCGGATCAACGATTTCAACTTTACGCATCATCTGACGAACAATTACTTCAAAGTGTTTGTCATTGATTTTTACACCCTGCAAACGATATACTTCCTGAACCTCGTTCACCAAATACTCCTGAACTTTAGTAGGACCTTTAATCGCAAGAATGTCTGAAGGAGTAATAGCTCCATCGCTCAGGGCATCGCCTGCGCGGATAAAGTCGTTCTCCTGAACAAGAATGTGTTTAGATAAAGAAACAAGGTATTTTTTAATCTCACCTGTTCTTGATTCAACAACAACCTCACGGTTACCGCGTTTTATTTTTCCGAAAGTAACAATACCGTCAATCTCCGATACAACCGCAGGGTTTGATGGGTTACGTGCCTCGAATAACTCAGTTACCCTTGGCAGACCACCCGTGATATCACCCGATTTTCCGGTTGCACGTGGAATTTTTACTAGAATTGTTCCCGCAGGAATTGTTTTTCCTTCTTCAATAACAACGTGAGCGCCAACAGGGATGTTGTAGTTACGCATCACCTCTTTGTCTTTACCGACAATCTGGATAACCGGATTTTTGGTTTTATCTCTGCTGTCGATAATTACTTTTTCACTGAAACCGGTTTGCTCATCCGACTCAAGACGGAACGTAATACCTTCCTCAATCTGATCGAACTTCACTTTACCCGGTAATTCAGAAATGATAACCGCGTTGAACGGATCCCATTTACAAATCAGTTGTCCCTTCTCCACTTTAGCTCCTGCTTTAATATAAAGCTCAGACCCATAAGGGATATTGGCAGTTGACAGAACAATGCGTGTGTTCACATCAATGATGCGAAGCTCAGCAGAACGACCTGTTACAACATCAAATTTACCTTCAGGGCTTGGAACGGTACGCAGCTCGTCAATCTCAGTAACACCGCCATATTTTGCCTCAATTTTTGATTCCTGAGTTACGTTACCCGCAACACCACCCACGTGAAAGGTACGCAGCGTAAGCTGTGTTCCCGGCTCACCGATTGACTGTGCAGCAATTACGCCCACAGCTTCACCCTTCTGAACCATCCTGCCTGATGCAAGACTGCGACCATAGCATTTGGTACAAACACCTTTCTTCGATTCGCAAGTTAATACTGAACGAATTTCAACCGATTCAATAGGTGAATCTTCAATGATTTGTGCACACTCTTCAACGATTTCCGAACCGGCAGTTACAATAAGTTTGCCTGTAAGCGGGTGGTAAACATCATGAACCGAAGTGCGACCAAGAACGCGGTCATATAACGATTCAACAATCTCTTCGTTGTTTTTCAATGGCGTTGCAATCAGTCCGCGCAAAGTTCCACAGTCTTCGTCAGAAATAATTACGTCCTGTGATACGTCAACCAACCTACGTGTTAAGTAACCCGCATCGGCAGTTTTCAAAGCCGTATCGGCAAGACCTTTACGCGCACCGTGTGTTGAAATGAAATACTCAAGGATCGAAAGACCTTCCTTAAAGTTAGAAAGGATAGGGTTCTCGATAATCTCCTGTGAAGAAGCTCCTGATTTTTGTGGCTTCGCCATCAAACCTCTCATCCCTGAAAGCTGACGGATCTGCTCTTTAGAACCCCTTGCACCTGAGTCAAGCATCATATACACTGAGTTAAATCCTTGCTTGTCGCTGATGAGTTTATCCATCAGGGTTTTTGTAAGCTTAGAGTTAGTATGTGTCCAGATGTCAATAATCTGGTTGTAACGCTCGTTGTTGGTAATAACCCCCATGTTGTAATTCTCCATTACCTCGTCAACCTGTTTGTTGGCAGCAGCAATAAGAATTTCTTTTTCAGGTGGTACAATTACATCGCCCAGGTTAAATGAAAGACCGCCTTTGAAAGCCATATTAAATCCAAGACCTTTAATATCATCCAGGAATTGAGCAGTAGCACCCATTCCGGTTTCTTTCATAATATTTCCGATGATATCGCGCAATGATTTTTTAGTCAACAGTTCGTTGATATAACCAACCTGTTCAGGAACCACTTTATTGAACAACACGCGTCCAACAGTAGTTTCAATCAGTTTGGTAACCAACTTCCCGTCTTCTTTCACTTTTGCTCTTACTTTAATAAAAGCATGGATATCAGCTTTGCCTTCGTTGTTAGCAATAGTAACTTCTTCTGCAGAATAGAAGGTCATGCCCTCACCTTTTACGGTTCTTGCTTTATCGCTCTTGTAACCTTTGGTCATGTAATACAGACCCAACACCATGTCCTGAGAAGGAACAGTGATAGGTGCACCATTCGCAGGGTTCAAGATATTGTGTGAAGCAAGCATCAACAGTTGGGCTTCCAATACGGCAGCATTGCCAAGCGGCAAATGCACCGCCATCTGGTCACCGTCAAAGTCAGCGTTAAAGGCTGTACAAACGAGCGGGTGCAGTTGGATAGCTTTTCCTTCAATCAGTTTTGGCTGGAAAGCCTGGATACCGAGCCTGTGCAATGTTGGGGCACGGTTCAGTAGAACAGGATGTCCTTTCAATACATTCTCCAGAATATCCCAAACGATCGGGTCTTTTCTGTCAACAATCTTTTTAGCAGATTTTACAGTTTTTACAATACCTCTCTCCAGCATTTTGCGGATGATAAATGGTTTGTAAAGTTCTGCTGCCATATCTTTTGGCAGACCGCACTCGTGCAATTTCAAATCAGGACCTACAACAATTACCGAACGGGCAGAATAGTCAACACGTTTCCCTAACAGGTTCTGACGGAAACGTCCTTGTTTACCCTTTAATGAATCTGAAAGTGATTTCAGCGCACGGTTTGAATCTGTTTTAACCGCATTTGATTTACGTGAGTTGTCAAGAAGTGAATCAACCGCTTCCTGTAACATACGTTTTTCGTTACGCAAGATAACTTCAGGCGCTTTGATCTCGATCAAACGTTTCAAACGGTTGTTACGGATAATAACGCGTCTGTATAAGTCATTCAAATCCGATGTAGCAAAACGGCCACCATCCAGTGGAACGAGCGGGCGCAGTTCCGGTGGAATAACAGGAATAACTTTCACTATCATCCACTCGGGTTTGTTATCAATATTTTGCAATGAACCACGGAAGCCTTCCACAACCTGAAGACGTTTTAACGCCTCATTTTTACGTTGCTGTGAAGTTTCAGTGTTTGCTTTGTGACGCAGGTCAAAAGAAAGTTCATCAAGGTTGATGCGGCTCAGCAACATGTGCAAAGCATCAGCTCCCATTTTAGCAATAAACTTGCTTGGGTCTGTATCATCTAAATGTTGGTTGTCTTTCGGAAGCTTATCCAGAATATCTAAGTATTCATCTTCTGTTAAGAAATCCAATTGTTTTAATGGTTCCCCAGCAGAGTTATTAGCAATACCCGGTGCGATTACCACATATCTTTCATAATAGATAATGGTGTCAAGCTTCTTTGTAGGAAGGCCTAACAAATAACCGATTTTGTTTGGCAGTGAACGGAAATACCAGATATGAACAACAGGCACAATCAGTTGAATGTGACCCATACGTTCTCTTCTTACTTTTTTCTCGGTTACTTCCACACCGCAACGGTCGCAGATAATGCCTTTGTAACGGATGCGTTTGTATTTACCGCAATGACATTCCCAGTCTTTTACCGGACCAAAAATACGTTCGCAGAATAAACCGTCACGCTCAGGCTTATATGTCCTGTAGTTGATGGTTTCGGGTTTCAGAACTTCACCTCTTGATTGCTCCAGAATTGACTCAGGAGAGGCAAGGCTGATAGTAATTCTGGTGAAATTACTTTTAATTTTTGTTTCTTTTTTGTAAGCCATTTTTGAATTTGGATTATTAAATGGTTTCTTCTTTCTGTGTTACCCGGAAAAAGCTCATTGAACTTTTTCCGGGATTACAGATTAATTTAGTCAAGCGTGATATTCAGACCAAGTCCTCTTAACTCGTGCAACAATACGTTGAACGATTCAGGGATACCCGGAGAAGGCATCGGATCACCTTTCACAATCGCTTCATAAGCTTTTGCTCTTCCGATTACGTCATCCGATTTGATGGTCAAAATCTCCTGCAGAATGTTGGCTGCACCGAATGCTTCCAATGCCCAAACCTCCATCTCTCCAAAACGCTGACCTCCGAACTGAGCTTTACCGCCCAATGGTTGTTGCGTAATCAGTGAGTATGGACCGATAGAACGTGCGTGCATCTTATCGTCCACCATGTGTCCGAGTTTCAGCATGTAGATAATTCCAACGGTTGCCGGCTGGTCAAATTTCTCACCGGTTCCTCCATCATACAGGTAGGTTCTTCCGTATTCGGGAAGTCCTGCTTCCTGTGTGTATTTCAGGATTTCATCATTCGTAGCTCCGTCAAAAATTGGTGTAGAAAATTTCACACCTAATTTTTGTCCTGCCCATGCAAGAACGGTCTCGTAAATCTGACCAAGGTTCATACGCGAAGGTACACCCAGCGGATTCAATACAATGTCAACAGGTGTTCCGTCTTCAAGGAATGGCATATCTTCTTCACGAACAATACGCGCTACAATTCCCTTGTTTCCGTGACGACCAGCCATTTTATCACCCACTTTCAGTTTACGTTTTTTAGCAATATAAACTTTAGCCAACTGAACAATACCGGCAGGTAATTCATCACCGATAGTAATCGCAAACTTTTTACGTTTGTAAATACCCATCAGGTCATTTGCCTTAATAGTGTAGTTGTGCAACAGGATTTTAATCTTGTCGTTGGTTTCTTTGTCAGTTGTCCATCCGCTCGGGCTGATGTCGTTATAGTTGATAGAACCCAATAACTTCTGTGTGAATTTGGTTCCTTTAGGAATTACAACTTCTCTGAAGTTTGTTGAGACGTTCTGTGCTTTTTTGCCATCAACTAAATCAAACAGTTTGTCAACTAATTTCTGTTTTAGTTTAACCGACTCCTTTTCAAACTCATCATCAACTTTGGTCAACAATCCTTTTTCTTCAGATTTTGATTTTTTGTCTTTGATAATTCTTGAGAACAATTTTTTGTCGATTACCACACCTTTCAATGATGGGGGCGCCTTAAGCGATGCATCTTTCACATCACCGGCTTTGTCACCAAAGATGGCTCTTAACAGTTTTTCCTCAGGTGAAGGATCAGTTTCTCCTTTTGGAGTAATTTTTCCGATAAGAATATCACCTGCTTTTACTTCAGCACCGATGCGTATCAAACCGTTTTCATCTAAATCTTTGGTTGCCTCTTCACTTACGTTAGGAATATCAGAGGTTAACTCTTCCAATCCGCGTTTTGTATCGCGGACTTCCAGTGAATACTCGTCAATGTGAACCGAAGTGAAAATATCTTCTTTTGCTACGCGCTCAGAAATTACAATCGCATCCTCAAAGTTATACCCTTTCCATGGCATGAATGCCACTTTCAGGTTACGACCCAAAGCAAGCTCACCTTTTTGAGTTGCATAACCTTCGCAAAGCACTTGTCCTTTAAAAACTTTCTCGCCTTTTACAACGATTGGCTTCAAATTGATAGAAGTGTTCTGGTTGGTTTTACGGAATTTAATCAGTTGATATGTGCGAACATCATCTTCAAAGCTCAACAGCTTTTCGTCATCAGTTCTGCTGTAACGGATAGTGATTGTTTCAGCATCTACATATTCAACAACTCCATCACCTTCTGCGTTAAACAACACACGTGAATCGCTTGCTACTCTTGCTTCAAGCCCTGTTCCTACAATAGGAGCTTCAGGGCGCATTAGCGGAACAGCCTGGCGCATCATGTTTGATCCCATCAGCGCACGGTTGGCATCGTCATGCTCCAAAAATGGAATTAACGAAGCCGCAATCGATGCAATCTGGTTAGGTGCAACGTCCATCAAGGTTAGTTTTTCAGGCTCCACTAGCGGGAAGTCACCTTCAAAACGTGCTTTGATTTTCTTGCTCAGGAAATTTCCTTTTTCATCAAAAGGAGCATTAGCCTGTGCAATTGTATTTTTTTCTTCTTCCTCAGCACTCAGGTAAATCACAGCTTCTTTCACATTCACTTTTCCGTCTGTTACTTTACGGTAAGGAGTTTCAATGAAACCAAGGTGATTGATTTTCGCGTAAACGCACAATGAAGAAATAAGTCCGATGTTTGGTCCCTCAGGAGTTTCAATCGTACAAAGTCTTCCGTAGTGCGTAAAGTGAACGTCACGAACCTCGAAACCGGCACGCTCACGTGAAAGACCTCCTGGGCCAAGGGCAGATAACCTACGCTTGTGAGTAATCTCAGCCAACGGATTTGTTTGATCCATGAACTGTGAAAGCTGGTTGGTTCCGAAGAATGAATTGATAACGGAAGATAAAGTCTTCGCGTTGATCAAGTCTGTAGGTGTGAACACTTCGTTATCACGAACGTTCATACGCTCACGGATTGTTCTTGCCATACGTGCAAGACCAACTCCGAACTGAGAATACAATTGCTCGCCAACGGTACGAACTCTACGATTACTTAAGTGGTCAATATCATCCACAATCGCTTTTGAATTGATAAGCTGGATGAGGTATTTTATGATCTGAATAATGTCAGGCTTGGTGAGGACTTTTGTGTCCGCAGGCGTGTCCATATTCAGTTTTTTGTTGATACGGTAACGACCAACTTCTCCCAAATCGTAACGTTTGTCTGAGAAGAACAACTTGTCAATGATACCCATTGCAGTTGCTTCATCAGGCGGTTCAGCGTTACGCAACTGACGGTAGATATGCTCCACAGCCTCTTTCTGAGAGTTAGAAGTATCTTTCTGAAGCGTGTTGTAGATGATGGCGAAATCATTTGCATTTGCATCTTCTTTGTGAAGAATAATGGCTTTTACGCCAGCATCAACGATGGTATCGATGTGAGCATCTTCCAGAAGGGTTTCGCGGTCAATGATAACCTCATTACGCTCAATGGAAACCACCTCACCGGTATCCTCGTCCACAAAATCTTCAATCCATGTTTTCAAAACACGGGCAGCAAGTTTGCGACCAACTACTTTCTTCAAGCCGGCTTTGCTCACTTTTACTTCTTCCGCAAGATCAAAAATGTTAAGGATGTCCTTATCACTTTCATAACCGATAGCACGCAAAAGCGTGGTTACAGGTAATTTTTTCTTACGGTCGATGTATGCATACATCGCGTTGTTGATGTCGGTCGCGAATTCAATCCACGAACCTTTGAAAGGAATTACCCTTGCAGAGTAAAGTTTTGTTCCGTTCTGGTGATAGCTTTGTCCGAAGAACACGCCAGGAGAACGGTGCAATTGCGATACAACCACACGTTCAGCGCCATTTACACAAAACGTTCCTTTCGGTGTCATGTAGGGAATGGTTCCGAGATACACATCCTGAATGATGGTCTCGAAATCTTCGTGCTCGGGGTCGGTGCAATAAAGTTTTAGTTTGGCTTTCAGCGGAACGCTGTAAGTCAGCCCTCTTTCAATACACTCTTCGAGTGAATAACGTGGAGGGTCAATAAAGTAATCCAAAAACTCGAGTACGAAATTATTTCGCGCATCAGAGATCGGGAAGTTTTCTGCAAATACCCTGAATAATCCTTCGTGTTTACGATTTTCAGGAGTAGTTTCCAGCTGGAAAAAATCCTGAAAGGATTTCAACTGAATATCCAGAAAATCCGGATAATCAATCGGGTTTTTAATAGAAGCAAAATTTATGCGTTGTTGTTTTTTAGGTTGAGCCACGGTAGTATGTTTTAATTGAAATGTAAAAAGAATCAAAGAACATTAAACAGGTATAGTCCGCCTAAGGCAGACTATACCTGAGATACTATACCGAGAGCTTACTTAACTTCAACTTCCGCTCCTGCTTCTGTCAATTGTGCTTTAATACCTTCTGCTTCTTCTTTAGAAACACCTTCTTTAACTGCTTTTGGTGCGCCATCAACTAAGTCTTTAGCTTCTTTCAAACCAAGTCCGGTGATTTCTTTTACGATTTTCACTACACCTAATTTAGCTTGTCCGCCACTTTTCAGGATTACATCAAAAGTAGTTTTAGCTGCTGCTTCAGCGCCTCCGCCTCCACCTGCTGCAGGTGCTGCTGCAACTGCTGCTGCTGCTGGTTCAATACCATATTCATCTTTCAGAATTTTTGAAAGTTCATTAACGTCTTTCACTGAAAGGTTTACTAATTGTTCTGCAAATGCTTTTAAGTCTGCCATTGTTATTGTTGTTTTAAATTGTTAGTTTTTAGATTTGGATTGATTGATTATGTAATGTTGGAAGCATTATTTTTTTAAAGATTATTATTCCGGTCTTTCGCCCAGTGTTTTTAACACACCTGAAAGTTTTTGTCCGCTGCTCTGAAGCTGAGAAATAACGTTTTTCGCAGGTGATTGCAGTAAAGCCACCAAGTCTGCGATTAATTCGTTTTTCGACTTTATTTTTTCTAAAAGATCAAGTTGGCTGTCGCCCAGATAAACACTTTCTTCAACGTAAGCCGCTTTCAAAAGTGGTTTTGGATTTTTAACACGGAATTTTTTAATGAGTTTTGCCGGTCCGTTACCTGTTTGAGTAAACATGATGGATGTAGCGCCTTTCAAAGCAGGCAGTAATTCAGCATATTTGTTCTCAGAACGTTCAAAAGCTTTTTGCAGCAAAGAGCTTTTCACCACTTTCAGTTCAATGCCTTCTGCAAAGCATATTCTACGAAGTTGTGATGTTTTTTCTGCTGTAAGATCGCCTATATCGGTAAGGTAAAAGTGCGGTGTTTTTGCAAGGCTTTCCACCAACTCATCAATCGCCTTATTTTTTTCTTCTCTGTTCATTTTGGATACGATTAATTGTTTAACGATTTGGTGTCAATCTGAATGCTTGGGCTCATGGTGCTTGACATGTAGATACTTCTGATGTAAGCGCCTTTTGCCGAAGATGGTTTCAATTTGATGATGCTGCTGATAAGCTCATTAGCATTCTCTGCAATTTTCTCTTTTTCAAAAGAAGTTTTGCCGATTGAAGCCTGAATGATACCTGCTTTGTCAACTTTAAAATCAATTTTACCACCTTTTACTTCAGTAACTGCTTTTCCAACATCGTTGGTAACAGTTCCTGTTTTAGGATTTGGCATCAAACCGCGAGGTCCGAGTACACGTCCTAAAGCACCTACTTTTGCCATTACGCTGGGCATGGTGATGATTACATCAACATCTGTCCATCCGCCTTTGATTTTGTCCACATACTCATCCAATCCTACAAATTCAGCTCCGGCAGCTTTTGCCTCAGCTTCTTTGTCGGGAGTGCAAAGCACTAACACACGAACGGTTTTTCCTGTTCCGTGCGGAAGTGTTACAATTCCACGCACCATTTGGTTGGCTTTACGCGGGTCAACACCCAAACGTATGCTTAAATCAACTGATGAATCAAATTTTGTAGACGTAATCTGTTTAAGAATTTCTGATGCTTTAGCAACATCATAAGGAGCAGTCTGGTTGAATTTCTCCAGTGCCTTTTTTCTGTTTTTAGTTAGTTTTGCCATCGCTCTTAGTTTTTAGAAGGTGAAGGGAACTCGCCCTTTACGACAATACCCATACTACGTGCAGTTCCGGCTACCATTTTCATGGCAGAATCTACGGTAAAGCAGTTCAGGTCGGGCATTTTTTCCTGAGCAATGGTTCTAACCTGATCCCAGGTTACAGTTCCTACTTTATCACGGTTAGGCTGTTTAGAACCTGACTTTAATTTAGTAGCTTCCAAAAGTTGCACAGCAACGGGTGGAGTTTTAATGATAAATTCAAACGATTTATCAGTGTAAACTGTAATTACAACAGGTATTACTTTTCCGGCTTTGTCTTGGGTTCTGCCATTGAATTGTTTGCAGAATTCCATGATGTTAACACCTTTCGCACCCAGTGCAGGTCCGATTGGTGGCGAAGGGTTAGCCGCCCCTCCTTTTATCTGGAGTTTTATAAGTGCTCCTATTTCTTTTGCCATTTGTTTGTTTGTTTAAATGTTTGTTTGTTTTTCATTTGGGTTTTTTATGGAAGCTAAAAAACTGCAAACTATAAACTGCAAACGGGTTTGTTTATATTACTCCTTCTCCACTTGCATGAAACTCAATTCAACAGGTTGTTTTCTGCCGAAAATTTTCACGCTTACCTTTAATTTTTTCTTTTCTTCATTCATTTCTTCAATTATTCCGCTGAAACTGTTGAAAGGACCGTCAATAATTTTAACGCTTTCACCAACGATGTATGGAATATTGATTTCTTCATTGCTCTCTGCTAACTCATCAACCTTACCTAAAATCCTGTTCACCTCGCTTTGACGCATTGCAACAGGCTCTCCGCCTTTTGTTTCTCCTAAAAATCCGATTACGTTTGAAATGTTTTTCAGAATGTGTGGAATTTCACCCACCAAAACTGCTTCAACCATTACATAACCGGGATAAAAGTTGCGCTCTTTACTCACTTTTTTTCCGTTGCGGATCTGGTAAATTTTTTCAGTAGGAATAAGCACCTGCGAAACAAAATCAGTCAGTTTAAGACGACCGATTTCCATTTCAATCTGCTCTTTTACTTTCTTCTCCTTACCGCTGATGGCACGTACTACATACCATTTTTTTACCTGTTCGGTTGTTGCTGTTGCCATTTCTAATTATTTTACCATGTCATAAAAAAATCCGAGAATACCTCTCCATGCAGAGTCGGCTGTTCCCGTAATTCCCACTGTAACATCCATTACCCAAACCAATAATGAAAAAATGATGGCTGCAACTGCAACTATAATAGCACTTCCCTGCAATTCACCCCAGCTGGGCCAGGTTACTTTGCTCACCAACTCATTGTATGATTCTTCTAAGTATGTTTTCAGTTGTGACATGTTAATTTTCTTTTTTTGCACGGGTGGAGAGACTCGAACTCCCAGCCAACGGTTTTGGAGACCGCTACTCTACCAATTGAGCTACACCCGTTTCTTGTTCTCTTTTTCTCTTCCGGATGCGCCCTTACCGTGTTTATTTTTGCATTAATTATGCTACTTTATTAGGGCAATCAAGGTGTTCCGGTTTCCCGAAACACCTTGACAACATCCACTTTATTTATTTTATTACTTAATGATTTCAGTAACCTGTCCTGCTCCAACTGTTCTTCCACCTTCACGGATAGCGAAACGCAATCCTTTGTCCATCGCTACAGGGAAAATTAGTTTTACAGTGATGGTAACGTTATCACCAGGCATAACCATTTCCTGTCCTGTTGGCAATTCAATTTCTCCTGTTACGTCTGTTGTACGCAGGTAGAACTGAGGACGGTATTTGTTATGGAATGGAGTGTGACGTCCACCTTCTTCTTTTTTCAATACATAAATCTCAGCTTTGAAATCGGTGTGAGGAGTGATAGAACCCGGTTTCGCGATTACCATACCTCTGCGAATATCTTTTTTATCGATACCACGAAGCAACAAACCTGCGTTGTCACCTGCTTCACCTCTGTTCAGATTTTTACGGAACATCTCTACTCCGGTAATAACTGATTTCAATTTTTCAAGTTGCATACCAACGATTTCAACCTCATCACCTGTGTTGATGATTCCTTTTTCAATTCTTCCCGTTGCAACTGTTCCACGACCTGTGATTGAGAACACGTCCTCAACAGGCATCAAAAATGGTTTTTCAATTTCACGCAAAGGAATTGGAATAAAGGTATCAACTGCATCCATCAGTTCCATAATTTTATCAACCCATTTAGGCTCGTTGTTCAAACCTCCAAGTGCTGAACCTGCAATGATAGGTGTGTTTGCACCATCAAATTGGTAGAACGTAAGCAAGTCACGGATCTCCATTTCAACAAGCTCCAACAATTCAGGATCGTCAACCATGTCCACTTTATTCATGAACACAACGATTTTAGGAACACCTACCTGACGGGCAAGCAGGATATGCTCGCGGGTCTGAGGCATTGGACCATCAGTTGCAGCAACCACAAGAATAGCTCCATCCATTTGCGCAGCACCTGTTACCATGTTTTTTACATAGTCAGCGTGGCCCGGACAGTCAACGTGAGCATAGTGACGGTTTGCCGTAGAATATTCAACGTGTGATGTGTTGATAGTAATACCCCTTTCTTTTTCTTCGGGAGCATTATCAATTGAGTCGAACGAACGTAGTTCAGAAAGACCTTTAGAAGCCAACACCGTAGTGATAGCTGCAGTTAAGGTAGTTTTACCGTGGTCAACGTGACCAATAGTGCCGATGTTTACGTGTGGTTTGGAACGGTCGAAATCTTGTTTTGCCATGTTAGTTAATTGTTATTGTTTTGTTAGTTTTAGTTTTCTGATTGTTATTGTTAGTTTTAATCTTTCTTCTTTTTATCTCTTAAAACAGGTACTCGTTTACTCTTATTCATCATCCTTGTGCCCTTCCTAAATCTGAAGAGCCGTTGCCGGGAATTGAACCCGGGACCTCTTCCTTACCAAGGAAGTGCTCTACCCCTGAGCTACAACGGCTTTTGGGGTATTTTTAATCGGGGATGGTTCTGTTTAAAGGAACCATCCCCTTTTGGAGCGGAAGACCGGGCTCGAACCGGCCACCCTCAGCTTGGAAGGCTGACGCTCTACCAAATGAGCTACTTCCGCTTTTATTATTCAGGATTTCGGATTTAAACCCTCAATCCCCTAATTCCTTTGTGGGGAGAATAGGATTTGAACCTATGAACTCCGAAGAGGACAGATTTACAGTCTGTTGCCGTTGGCCACTTGGCTATCTCCCCTACGATACCCTGTTTTAATTCAATCTTTTAAAGAACGAGAGCCGATGGAGGGATTCGAACCCCCGACCAGCTGATTACAAATCAGCTGCTCTGGCCAACTGAGCTACATCGGCATTTTTTCCTCTTTTTCAAGCCGTCAACTTTTGTTTTGCCGTTTT
>CANKAM010000026.1 GCA_947479755.1 Bacteroidota bacterium | reverse complement strand
TCAAATTTACCATTGCCCGAAAGCAAAGAAATTGACTTGCACGAAACACCTGAAGAATATACGGTGGCATTGAGATTTGGCGGCTATGCATCGGATGAAAAAATTGAGGAAGCTAAAAATGAATTGCAAAATCTGCTGAAACAGGCAGGTATAACCGACAACGGAAATTTCCGTTACCTGGGTTACAATGCTCCCTGGGATTTTCTGTTTCGCAGAAACGAGATTGTTGTGAGCATAAGCAAAGAAATTGCAGACCGCGTAAATTGATTTTCTTTGTAGCCGCTCAGTAACTAAAATATGAGTAACTATGATAAAAGAAATTGATACCATCAACAGCGTAATTGAAGCGTATTTTATAAAAAATACAACTACTGAAATAATACCTGCCAAAGCATTAATGCCCGAGTTTATTGCTGCCGGTATTTTCAGGAAAGACATTAAAAACGGTAAGCCGATAAGAGATATTCTAAGAGGTCTGAACGAGAGAGAGCAACTGCAATTAATTCCCTACGTGCATGCAGAGAAAAAAGGAATAGATACCTATTGGTATTTTATTCCTAAAGACGCTCCAAAACCCACTACTTTATATAAACAGGAACCCGTTTCAACTACAAAGCAGACTGATGAACAAGCCCGTTTGCTTAGTGATGAAACGTATGTAATAGATTTATGTGATACAGTACTAAAACAAAAAGCCGACCGCCAAAAACGGTTTCCTTTTCTTTTAGGCGATTTTCATAAAGACGGAATAACAAGAACCCAATTGCCGGTGGATGCTTATTACCAACCCTTAAATCTGGTAATTGAATATAAAGAATCGCAGCACAGTGAAGCCAATGAATTTTTCGATAAAACAAATGTTAAAACAGTAAGTGGAGTAAGCAGAGGAGAACAACGAAAAATATACGACCAACGCAGAGCGGAAAAACTTCCCTTAAACTGCATTAAACTGATTGAACTGTCTTATGATATCTTCAATTGCGACAGTGCTCATAGAATTATCAGAAATCCGGAAGAGGATTTAAAAAAGATTGAAGACATTTTAAAGAACGAGCATATTGAATGCTGAGTTTCTGAGGCTGCCCGGGGTAGGTCTTGCACTGTTTTTTATCAGTACAAGACAAATCCTATTCCTTCACCATCTTATAAATAAGATGCAGTCCGTTTGAGCCCTGCAACTCCATAAAATACATCCCTGCAGCCACTTCAATGTAAGCATCAAACATGCTTACATTACGCAGCGTTTGTCTTTGTATCTGTTGTCCGGTTATGGTTCGGATTATCACATTCAACTCACGATAGTCACCACCCAGATTTACCTTAAACATACCATTGGTTGGGTTCGGATAAATAGAAACAGTAGTTGCATTCACATCATCTATACCCACTGTTCCAATCTGTGTGCAGGCTGAAGTGTCGGTACAATTACCTTTATAAATGATAACGGCAAAATTTCCGAAAGGAGCAGAATAAAACTGATTATTTGCTTCATTGATGGGTGCAAATCCATTATCACAATCCACCCATTGATATCCCGCATTTCCTTGCTGTGCTGTAATTATATTGCCAGCTACCGATACTGAAAGACTGATATCGGTGGTATTTAATATGGTTTCAATAATGCTATCGCATAGCGAACCTACCGTTTGAAGATTACTGGTGTACTCTGTATGAGCCAGAATTGTCTGAGTAGTTCCGTCAGGGAAGGTGTAATCCACACCGGTGCAGATATTGAAAAATGATTGAGATAAGTGGTAGGTTGGAAGTGCGTCAACCGTTGTAATAATAATGCTGTCGCAGGGCGCGCCTACAGTTTGCAATGTGCTTGTATGCACTACATGTGCGGTTATTGTCTGGAAGCTTCCATCAGGAAATGTATAAACTTCTCCATTGCACACGGAAGCACTTTCGGTCAGGTTGTAGCAGGGCGGAATTCCACCAAGCAATTCAATTCCGGTAACAATATGTTCCGGCAACAGCGTTTGAGCGTGAATAGTTTGAATGGTAGCCGTCAACAGGAAGGATAATAAAAATGTAATGCTTTTTTTCATTTTGGATTAGTGATGGATTTAAGCGTGCAAAATTAAGTTAAATAGCTGTACCCTTGCATCTCTGATGCATAGCTGTTTTATACCTTTTATTGTTGAGCCTTCTGCCTCGCTTATACCCGAGCAGTTCAACAATCCTTTTGATGTAAACACACCTGAGTTATGTAAACAGGCTGCAGCGCAGTTGCAGGAATTTATTACTCAAAATCAGGCTACTTGGTTGCATAATTTTGGCACGGATAACGAAAAACAGGGTATCGCAAAAGGTAAAATGTTTGGGGTTCTGGTGGTGAAAAATAAAGAAGGCAAACTAGGCTATCTTTGCACTTTCTCGGGCAAAATGGTTGACGAACCTCATCATCCGGTTTTTGTGCCTTCACTTTTTGATATAGCTACTAATGATAATTTTATCAGCAAAGGAATGGTGGAACTGGCTGCTATTGGCACTAAAATAAAAGCACTGGAGGAGGATGTAGCAACAAATAATTTACAGGAAATTGAAGGATTGAAAGAAGAGCGGAAAGCCAAGTCGGTCCTGTTACAACAGCAATTATTTGAGAGTTATAATTTTCTGAATAAAGATGGAGTTCTGAAAAACGTGTGCGCTATTTTTGAAGCTACGCCTAATAAAATCCCTCCATCGGGTGCCGGAGAATGTGCTGCACCCAAACTACTTCACTATGCCTTTGAGCAAGGGCTGCAGCCAATATCCATTGCGGAATTCTGGTGGGGCAAACCTTCGAATTCAGGTGATAAACAACATGGTGAGTTTTATCCTGCCTGCGAGGATAAATGCAGACCTATACTGGAGTATATGTTTGGAAGTGCCCGACAATAAAGGGTGTTTACTTAATAAGGTTCTACTTCAATGGCTTTAACTTAGACATACCTCTAATCATCTAATGCAAGTGCCGACCTTGAAATGAAATGTGTTTAATAGATATAAAAAAGCAATAATGTTATTGCCTTGTAATTCATCAAACAGCCGATGAATTGAAGAATTTAATTTGCAGAAAAAAATGTTAAATTCTTCTGCCGAAAATGTCGCCATAAATAGAATAATAACTAGGTTTGCAATGCATTAATATTCATTCCATTAATAATAATCAACCCCTATTATGCTAAGAACAAAACTCACACTTTCACTACTCTTAAGTTTTATAGCAATACTTGCTTTCGGGCAGGTGCAGATGGTAACCGAAAATCAGACGGGTATTTCAAGAAGACTACAACACGAGATAGATATGACCAAAGACCCTGCACTGGGTTATGTTCCAAAAGACAGATTGTTTGATGCTTACCGCATCCGCAATGACAGATTTGATGTATTTAATGCACAGCAAACACGCTCCGGTTTTGCATGGGTTGAGCGCGGTCCTTATTCAGATGCAGTAGGGCCAAGCAACGGTAATACCAGACCCGGCAGCGGAAAAACTTCAGGAAGGGTAAGAGCCATATGGGAAGATTTGAGTGATGCAAATACTGTTTGGGTAGGTGGTATTGATGGCGGTTTATGGAAGACCACCAACATCAGTTCAAACCCTGCAACATGGACTCCTATCAACGATTTTTTCGGTAATCTTTCTATCGGCAGCATTTGTCAGGATCCAAGCGATTATAACATTATGTATTTCGGAACAGGCGAGAAAGCAATAAATGCCGATGCTGTCAGAGGTGCAGGCGTTTGGGTAAGCACAGACCACGGTGTTACCTGGGCTGTGATGAATGGTACATCTAACTTCTGGAATGTGAGCAAAGTTATATGCGATGCTAGCGGAAACCTATACGTAGCCTGCAATTCAATTTCAAATAATTCAGGCTTGCAGCGTTATACCAAATCAACAGGAACATGGACCAACATCACCCCTTCAGGTCTTGATCCACGTGTTCCTGATATAGAGCTAAGTAGCACCGGAAGATTGCATGTTACATGTGGATATTACAATACGGCATCCGCGAGCTCAGGATATCGCTACACCGATAACCCTTCAAGCGTTACAAGTTCATCATGGACAAGTCCTGCAACAACTTTTACCACACAATATAATGTTGATCTAGCAAGCAACGGCAACACACTTTATGCTTTGCCTTCTACTTCAGCATGGGAAGTTACTTCTATTTATAAATCTACCAATGGAGGAGCTAACTGGTCGGCTATTACCACACCTGCTTTTACCAGCGGACAATCTTGGTACAACATGGCTGTAGGCATAGATCCTAACAATGCCAACAATGTAATTGTGGGTGCGTTGGATTGCTACAAAACAACCAATGGCGGAACCAGCTGGACAAAAATCAGCAACTGGGTAGGCACCACTGGACAATACGTGCATGCCGATCAGCAGATAATTCTTTGGAACACTGCAAACCGTGTGCTTGTTGGTTGTGATGGCGGTGTGCATTATTCAGCCGATGGCGGAACAACTTTTACAGACCGTAATCAGGGACTGAGAATAAAACAGTTTTACTCAGTAGCCATCAATCCTTCATCAACTAATTACTTTCTGGCAGGTGCGCAGGATAATGGAGTGCACCAGATGAATGGTGTAGGTCTTTCCACCTCAGTAGAAGTAACAGGAGGTGATGGAGCTTTTGTGCACATTGACCAGAATCAGCCACAGTATCAGTGGGGGTCTTATGTTTATAATCAGTATCGCAGAAGCACTAACACAGGTGGTTCATGGTCATCAATAAATTACTCTTCTTCAGCGGGAAAATTCATTAATCCTACCGATTATGATGATGTAAATAACATCATGTATTGCAGCGGAAATGCAGGTCAGTATGTGCGTTGGAGCGATGCACAAAGCGGCTCAACCTTTACAGCAGTTACCATGAGCGGTTTAGGTTCGGGAAAGGTTTCAGCAGTAAAGGTCTCGCCTTACACTTCTAACACTGTTTACTTTGGCGGAGGTGGTAGCGGTGTAACACCGTCTTTAATTAAAGCTACTAATGCAAATGCGACACCAACTTTCACCAGCATTATAGGCTCGGGAATGACCACAGCAAGCGCAAATATCTCGTGCATAGAATTGGGAACGAATGAGCAAAACATAATTGTAGTCTATTCAAACTACGGAGTAAATAATGTGTTTGTAACAACTAATGGCGGTTCGTCATGGACAGCAGTTGACGGCAGTTTGCCTGATATGCCTGTGCGCTGGGCAATGTTTTATCCAGGTGATAACACCAAAGCCATTATTGCAACCGAAACCGGAATATGGCAAACAGCATTACTGAACGGAGCATCAACCATTTGGGAGCCGGAAACATCTTTTCCAAACGTGCGTGTAGATATGCTGCAGTATGCAAGTACAGATGCAACTATAGCAGCAGCAACGCATGGAAGAGGAATTTTTACTGCAACACTTACCGTAGGTCCTACATGCGGAACTGTTGCCGGACTCAATGCTTCTTCAATTGGAGACAATGTTGCAACTCTTGGCTGGTCGGCATTAACAGGTGCATTAAACTACGATGTGGATTATAAATTGAACAGTTCATCAATCTGGTCAAATGCTGCAACTGCAACAACAAGTCTTTCGGTTGCACTTACCGGATTATCGCAAGGCAGTTTATACGACTACCGTGTAAGAGCAAATTGCTCAGGTGCAACTGGTGAATATGCACAGTCTCAATTTACAACCACTGCACCTTTTGTATGTAATGCACCATCAGGTCTTGCTTCTAGTGCAATTACCGCAAACAGTGCAACAGTAATTTGGACAGCAGTTAGCGGAGCAATAAGCTATGATGTTGACTATAAATTATCAACTGACGGAACCTGGATAAATGCAGTAACCGGAACAACTAGTACATCTTCAAGCATCAGCGGACTTGCAGCAAGTTCGGTATATGACTGGAGGGTTATAACCAATTGCAACGGTTCAGGCAGCGGATACAGCCAGGCGCAGTTTACTACAGCGGCACCTTTTGTATGCAATGCACCTTCAGGTTTAGCTTCAAGTGCAATTACATCTAGCAGCGCAACAGTAAGCTGGGCAGCAGTTAGCGGAGCAGTCAGCTACGATGTTGACTATAAATTAACGAGCAACGGAACCTGGACAAATTCAATTACAGGAACAACTGTTACTTCAAGAAATATTACCGGTCTTTCAGCAAGTTCACTTTACGATTGGAGGGTTAAAACCAATTGCAACGGTTCTGGTAGCGGATACACTCAGGCGCAGTTTACAACAGCGGCTGCAACTACCTGTCCGGGTGCTTATGATGTTAGCACCAACGGAACATATAGCGGTGCTGCACTTATTCCGTTTAACACTGATGTTTACGGACTAATTAACGTTTCAAATGATAATGATTATTATAAATTTGTAATTACCACAGGGGGTACAGCAACAATAACGTTAACAAACTTGCCTGCAAATTATCATTTGTATTTATACAGCGCTAACGGAACTACGCAGCTTGCAAGTTCTACCAACAGCGGAAACAGCAACGAAACTATTTCAAGGACCTATACTGCAGGAACTTATTACGCAAGAGTAAAAGGAAGAAATAGTAGCACCTATAATGCATCAAGCTGTTATACATTGAAAGTTGCGTTAGGAACAGCAACAGAACAGGAATTGCCAGGCATCATAGATCCTGAAGTTGCCACAGCAACAGATCCTCAACCTGAATTCAGTGTCCAGCTTTTCCCTAACCCGGTTGCAGATAATCTTACTGTTTATATGATTGGAGATAACAGCCGCAAGGATTTAACACTCTTTGATATCAATGGAAGAATGATTTATTCAGAAATTATTACCGAAATGTTTACAACACTTGATTTGCAAAGTCTTGCCCATGGAATGTACATTGTTAAAATTACTCAACCTGACGGCAAACTGCTCCACAGCGAGAAGATTGTAAAGGAATAATCCGAATGTATTGAATCATTAAAAAGCCGTTCAGCGTGATGCCGGACGGCTTTTTTATTCTTTTCAAATCTTGAATTAATTCTTTTTACCTTTGTAATCCTCACAGCAAATTTCCATGCTCAGAAAAATTCAGGTTATACTTTTATTTCTTTTTACTGCGTCAACAGTTTTTGCGCAGCTTGATAAAATGGAACCGCCTGCCGATACTGCTAATCTGGGTGACAAAGAAATTCTGATGAAGCATGAGTTTACCTTTGGTGCCTTGCTGCACAGCAATGGCTGGGGAATAAATATTCGCAGAGGCAAACACAAAACTGCCAAGCTCAAACGCATGCTGGAACTGGATATTGTGAGCATGAAACATCCTAAAGAATTTAAATCAGTAAACCCGTATTTCGAAAATTCAAAAGGATTTGTTTATGGTAAAATGAACACCTTTACAATCGGAAGAATAGGATATGGAGGGCAGTGGGTAGTGGTTCACCGCCAGGACAGGAGGGGAGGTGGAGTTGAAATCCGTGCCCATGTTTACGGCGGACTTTCACTAGGTTTTGCAAAACCCGTTTACCTTGAAATTTTGGTACCTACTAATGTTCCTTTTGAGTTCAGTCTTTCTACTGAAAAGTATAATCCCGATAAACATTACATTGATAATATCTACGGCAAAGCACCTTTTACCAAAGGGCTGGATGAATTAAAAGTATATCCGGGCTTGTATATTAAAGCAGGAATGAGTTTTGAATACGCATCGCGTCAGGATAATATAAAAGCCATTGAAGCAGGCATTGTGGTGGATGGCTATTACAAACAAATTCCTATTATGGCTTTTGCCGATAATCACCCTTATTTTGTTTCACTTTATATCGGAATTAATTTCGGGAAAAAGTGGTATTGATTTTATAAATGATCACAGAAGAAAGAGTAAAAAAGCCAGACTGGCTTCGGGTAAAACTTCCCACCGGAGAAAGTTATCTTAAGGTACGCGAAATAGTAAGTAAACATAAGTTGCATACCATTTGTCAGAGCGGCAATTGTCCGAATATGGGCGAATGCTGGGGAGCAGGAACAGCAACCTTTATGATATTGGGCAACATCTGCACCCGCTCGTGCGGATTTTGTGCCGTTGCAACAGGAAGACCTTTGTCTGTTGATTTGGGAGAACCCAAACGTGTTGCTGAATCAGTAAAGCTGATGGGCGTAAAGCATTGTGTTATAACTTCGGTTGACCGCGATGAACTAAAAGATGGCGGCTCTGTTATCTGGGCCGAAACCATTAAAGAAATAAGAAAAGAAAGCCCCGCAACAACTTTAGAAACACTGATTCCTGATTTTCGTGGCGACTGGGAAAACCTGCAACGCATTATTGATGTGGCGCCTGAAATTGTTTCTCATAATATGGAAACCGTACGAAGGCTAACTAAAGAAGTGCGCATTCAGGCAAAGTACGACCGCAGTCTTGAAGTGCTAAAACGATTGAAGCAGGGAGGTATGCGAACCAAATCAGGAATTATGGTTGGACTCGGTGAAAAGGAAGAAGAGGTGCTGGAAACCATGGACGATTTAATTAATGTAGGTCTGGATGTGCTGACCATAGGGCAGTACTTACAACCTACCCGCAAGCATTTGCCTGTAGTTGAATTTGTAAAACCTGCTACCTTTGAGCTATATAAAAAAGCAGGACTGGCAAAGGGTTTCCGTTATGTTGAGAGCGGTCCGCTGGTGCGTTCTTCCTATCATGCCGAGAAGCATTTGTTCTAAATATTCCTTAATTATTTGTTTGACTTGTATAATAATCGAAAAACTTGTTTTGGTTTATTCATAGCAAGCGAATATATTTGCGTTCCATAAATTTAATAAAATGAAGAAACTAGTCACTACTGCCTTAATTTTAACAGCTACCTTTTCAACGTCTTTTGCTCAACAGGATAAGTGCGGAGCCGATATACTATTGAAACAAAAAATGACAAAAAATGCCCAGATTGGTACTCAGCACGAAGAATTTGAGAGGGGCTTGACCGATTGGAAAGTGAATAAACCTATCGGTTTCAGAGAGGGTGAGAAATACATTATTCCTATTGTATTTCACGTAATACATGAAGGTGGCAGCGAAAATGTTTCAAAAGCACAGATTTTGGATCAGTTAAGAATTCTTAATGAAGGATTCAGAGGTGAAAATGACAGCAGAGCTAGTACGCCTTCACCTTTTCTTGCTGTTGCAGGAGATCTGGACATTGAATTCCGCCTTGCACAACTTGATCCTTTGGGTAATTGCACAGAAGGTATTACCAGAACTTTTTCAAATAAAACAAATCAGGCCTCTGATGGTAATGGTGTTAAAGATGTAATTGATTGGAATTGCTATCAATATTTTAATGTTTGGATAGTAAAAAGTATTAACGTAGGTCAATCAGGAGTTATAGGTTATGCCCAATTTCCTGCTGGCGGTTTATGCGGAACAGACGGAGTTGTGCTGGATTACAAATGGGTTGGAAGTATAGGAGGCGCAGTAGGTGCAGGAAATACGCTGGTTCACGAAGCTGGTCACTGGTTGGGTTTGCGCCATATATGGGGTGATGAAATTTGCGGAACAGATGCTATTGATGATACACCTAATGCACGCAGAGCGAACTATGGGGTTTGTATTAATGATTTCCCTTATATACCTGACACGCTTTGTGCAGGAACGGATAGCATCAACGGAGAAATGATGGTAAACTATATGGACTACTCATCTGATCAGTGTCAGACTATGTTTACGCTTGGTCAATGTGATGTAATGGATTATACTTTAAGTGGAACAACAGGAACAAACGGAATTCGCTCATACATGTGGTCAGAGGCCAACCTTTGGGCAACAGGAACGCATGATGATTATACGGATGTTGCTTGTTCACCAATTGCAGATTTTACTGCAAATAAAAGATTTGCCTGCATAGGTGTTACTATCAATTTTGATGATATTTCTTATAACGCTACTGTAACAGGTCGCACATGGTCATTCCCCGGTGGAAGCCCCGATGCTTCTAATGCAGCTTCACCTAATGTTAGCTATGCAGCACCCGGAGTATATGAAGTTACGTTAACAGCTAACAGCAGCGCAGGTGCTGGCAGCGTTACAAAAACCGGTTACATTCACATTGCTGCAGACGCACCATCTGTTACCGCTAATTATACCTATTTTGAAGATTTTGAAAGCCAGTCAGATTTTGACAATAATTGGGTTGTTATTAACCCTGACAACACTCAAAATAAATGGGAGGTTGCAGGAAATCTAATTACCCCATCAGGTGGAGGTGTATTAAGAGTTCGTAATATTGGAAATACCACTTTCGAGTATGAAGAAGCCATTTCTCCATCTTACAACCTGAGTAATCTGCAAGCTCCGCTTGTTATAAAATATCAGTACTCGGGAGCAAGCACTACGTTTTTAGGTGACCACACTATACCATTTGAATTTACTGTTGATGGCGATGCCTTTAAAGTATATTATTCAACCAATTGCGGAACAAGCTGGACTCAAATTCCGCAACTTGCATTGTCAGGCGATAATCTTATAAACGCAGGGTTGTATTCAGATTCATATGTTCCAAATGCACAAAGTATCTGGAATGAGAAGCAAACTAACGTGCCTGCCGGAGCAGCAAATTCAGATAATGTAAAGTTTAAATTTGTTTACGAAGTTGGAACAGGTTTGGGTAATAATTTTTATTTAGATGCAATCCGCATTGAAAACACAACAGGTGTTGAAGAATTAAATTCTATGCTAGGCATTCAGGTCTATCCAAATCCTTCAAACGGTTTAACCCGCATTTCTATGAACACACCTGAAAGCGGAAAATTGTCGCTCAACTTGGTTGATGTACTTGGAAGAACCGTTGCAAGCGTTTACAACGGAACTGTAAGTGCAGGTGAGCAGGTTTACAGTGTTGATGTAAATAACATTGATGCCGGAATTTATTTCTTGCAGATTAACTACAACGATAAAACAACTGCGGTTAAGTTGATCGTTCAATAATAACCTTATAGTTTTTACAAAAAAAGCCTTCGCGACAATCGCGGAGGCTTTTTTGTTTTATGCAGTATCTTTGCCCACTCATATTTTATATCTCACATGAAAAAAATAGCCATCAACGGTTTTGGAAGAATAGGAAGAATAACGCTGCGAGCTTTATTGGAAAGGAATAAAGTGGAAGTAGTTGCCATCAATGATTTAACCGATACCAAAACGCTTGCACATCTTTTTAAATATGATTCAGTCCACCGTAAATTCAACGGCAGTGTTGAAGCAGGTGAAAATTTTATTTTCATTAATGGAAAAAAGATAAAAGTATTTGCAGAGAAAGACCCTGCAAACCTTCCCTGGAAAGAATTGGATATTGATTTTGTAATTGAGTCAACCGGAAAATTTACAAAGAGTTCAGAAGCGTCAACACATCTTACAGCAGGCGCAAAGCGTGTAATTATTTCTGCTCCTGCAAGCGGTGATGATGTTAAAACAGTAGTTCTTGGCGTGAACGAAAACATTCTTGATGGCACTGAACAAATACTATCTAATGCATCCTGTACTACCAACTGCGGTGCTCCCATGATAAAAGTATTAGATGATAACTGGGGCGTTGAAAGCTGTTATATATCAACCGTTCACTCGTACACAGGCGACCAGCGTTTGCACGATGCACCGCACAAAGACTTGCGCAGGGCAAGGGCAGCAACTGTTTCCATCATACCCACTACAACAGGAGCGGCAAAAGCCATTACCAAAATCTTTCCTCACCTGGAAGGCAAAATGGGGGGGTGCGGTTTTCGTGTTCCAGTTGCAGATGGCTCGCTGACAGACATTACCTGCACGTTGAAAAAAGATGCAACTGTAGAAGAAATAAATGCAGCTTTTAAGAAAGCTTCAGAAACCAGCATGAAAGGCATTTTGGAGTATTCAACTGAGCCGTTGGTTTCTATTGATATAGTGGGCAATCCACACTCCTGCATTTTAGATGCAGAACTTACTTCCGTAGTTGGACATATGGTGAAAGTGATAGGGTGGTATGACAACGAAGCCGGCTATAGTAACCGGCTCGCTGATTTAGTGGAAAGACTTTAAAGGAAGAAATTATCTCTTCGCAATCGGAACGTAATTACGTTCTGTTTCTCCTGTGTAAATCTGTCTTGGTCTTCCGATAGGTTCTTTTGCAGCAATCATTTCTTTCCATTGTGCAATCCAACCCGGTAAGCGGCCAAGGGCAAACATCACGGTAAACATTTCGGTTGGAATACCAATTGCTTTGTAAATAATACCTGAGTAGAAATCTACGTTAGGGTATAGTTTGCGTTCAACAAAATATTCATCATTCAGAGCAACTTCTTCCAGATGTTTTGCAAGATCAAGAATAGGATCGTTGATACCGAGTTTATTTAATACATCATCACATGCTTTTTTAATGATTTTAGCACGCGGATCAAAGTTTTTGTAAACTCTGTGTCCAAAGCCCATCAGTTTAAAAGGGTCGCTTTTGTCTTTTGCTTTGTCAACCCATTTTTTGTAGTTGCCACCGTCAGCCTGAATTTTTTGAAGCATTTCAATTACTTCCTGATTTGCTCCACCGTGGAGCGGACCCCAAAGTGCAATTGCTCCGGCAGAAACTGAAGAATATAAGTTGGCGTGTGATGAGCCTACCATGCGGACTGTAGAGGCTGAACAGTTTTGTTCGTGATCCGCATGAAGGATTAAAAGTTTGTCAAGTGCCTGAACAATTACCGGATCAATTTCATATTGCTCAGTAGGCATCGAGAACATCATGTTCAGAAAATTCTCAACGTAATTGTATTTGTTCTGAGGATAAACCACAGGATGTCCAACAGAGTTTTTGTAAGCCCAAGCAGAGATAGTAGAAATTTTTGCAAGTAAGCGGTGCACTGTAGTTTCTACTTCTTCCCACGGGCGGTTTGTTTGCTGCGACTCCGGATAAAAAGTTGAAAGCGTGCAGAGCATGGAAGCCAATACAGCCATCGGATGTGCTTTTTTAGGAAACGCTTCATAAAAGCGTTTCATATCCTCGTGAATGAGTGTATGGCGAACTATTTTTTTTGAAAAATCATCAAACTGATCAGTGCTTGGAAGTGCTCCATAAATCAGGAGGTAAGCTACTTCAAGGAAACTTGATTGCTCGGCCAGTTGCTCAATCGGATAGCCGCGGTAACGCAGTATTCCGGTTTCGCCATCCAGAAATGTAATCTGGCTTTGTGTAGCTCCTGTGTTTTTGTAACCGGAATCGAGTGTGATGTATCCGGTAAGGTCGCGCAGCTTTGTTATGTCAATAGCTTTTTCGTTCTCTGTGCCAGTGATAACAGGTAATTCGAAGTTTTTTCCTTCTAAAATAAGTGTTGCTTTTTCGCTCATGGTTTCTGTTGGTTTTTTGCGGACACGATATTAGAGAATTTATTGATGAAGAAAAAAGAAATCCGCGTATTTTTTAATTAACAATCAGCGCTGAAATTTGTTCCGTTCAGTTGCCGGATAAAGTTATGCGTTCATTTGCTAATCTCAGGGCAATTTCAAATTGTTCTTCGGGCGTAAGATTTGAGTTATCCAGAACCACTGCATCGGTAGCCTGAATAAGTGGATTTTCTTTGCGCGTGGTATCTTCATAGTCTCGCAGGCGAAGGTTTTCCGCTATTTGCTCCATACTTACTTCAGTTCCTTTGGCCTTCAACTCATCGTACCTGCGTTTGGCGCGAATGGCGGGATCGGCAGTCATAAACAATTTCAGTTCGGCATTCGGGAAAACAATGCTGCCGATGTCTCGCCCGTCCATTACCACTCCTTTGTCTTCACCAAATTTCCGTTGCAGCGCTACCATTTTCTGACGCACTTCTTTTATGCTGCTTATTTTGCTTACAATTTCTGAAACCGCCATGCCGCGGATTTCTTTCTCAATGTTTCTTCCGTTCAGATAAGTTTGCGATGACTGAATTTCGGGGTGAAAACGAAATTCTATTTTGATGTTATCCAGATTAGAAATTATTTTTTCGGTATCAGGGACTCCGTTTTCTATTGCATTGTTTTCAAGGCACCACAATGCAACCGCGCGATACATGGCTCCTGAATCAATATAAGAGCAACTTAACTTTTTTGCCAGTTGCTTTGCCAATGTGCTTTTTCCGCAGGATGAATATCCGTCAATGGCAATGGTAATTCTATTCATTAGGAGCAGGCTTTTCCTTTTTGTGGAAATCGCTGATGTTGGTACTGATGCTGATGTGGTTAGATGCTCCCGCTAAATGATAAGCCGCACGTGCATAGCTAAATCTGAATTTTGAAATTTTAAGCCCAATACCCCATGAAAGCCCCATCGTTCCTGGTCTGGTGTCCACTTTCAATTCCTGTCTGCGCATGTAATTATAGCCAATTCGTAGGCTGAAAATTTTGCGTTTACCTGGCGCAAACTCACCACCAAAAATAAAGTGGCGCATAATGTTATCGCCAATGTATTTCTTCTGTTTTATTTCTTCGCCTGTTAATGGGTCAACTGTTGGCTCTTGATTATTTGGGTCATCATAACGCAGAACCGGTTTTTGAAGATTGTGAGCTATGATGGAAATTTTGAAAGGCAAATGAGCAAACTGCTGCGACACTCCAACCTGAATTTCAAATGGCAATGCTTCAGGATTTCCTTTGGTGTAAGACTGAAATTGTGCTCCAATATTTTTTAAAACAACGGAAGCGGTAAATCCTTTTTTGCCTTGGTACATTCCGGCAAGGTCAAGTCCCATGCCCCATGAACTATAAGATTCCATGGAAGAAATTATTGTTTTCAGATTTCCGCCAACGGAAAAAATAGAGTCTTTCCCGAACTGATGTGCATAGCCTAAATTGAGCGCAAATTCACCGGCAGAAAATTCTCCAAGCACTTGGCCTGTTTCGTCAGCACGGGTAAATGTTCCATAGTTAACATAGTGTACACCTACTGCAAATGTTCCGGGAATACTGTCGAAGTTTTTTGCAAATGCGGCATAGCCATAATTTACTTTTGAGAAGTAAGGTACATAATTAAGTGCAAGCTGATTATTCATCCTCGGATTAAGCGCTGCAGGGTTTTGTGAGAAAAGATTCAAGTCATCATCTTTCACCGAAATCAGATTTCCACCCATTGCTGCAATACGAGCATTGGCGTTCAGGTTCAGAAAATCATAGGTGCTTTGTCCACCCGTTTGTGCAAATGCAAAAACAGAAATAAACATGAGCAGAAGAGAGGAAGAAAAGTGTTTTATCATCAGCGCAAAGTAAAGATTTTTTATTCTCATAACGGTAACCGTAGGGTTTTAGTATTCGACTGTGAAAATATTTTTTTAGCTGCCGTCATGCTGAACTTGTTTCAGCATCTGAATTGTTAAGACACTGAAACAAGTTCAGGGTGACGAGCAGATTTAAAACGCACATCCGATACTTAATTCCGGAAAATCGGCTTGGCCGAAATTTGCTTTCAGAGCAATACCAATATATACATTGTTTTTAGTGGTTTTCAAAGGGTTCGTAAAATAATAATTTACACCAAGCTTATTGCTGTTATAGCGTTTTATCCAATTGCTAAAACCAGTTGAGTAGCCCTGTATTTCCTGCAATTTTCCGAAAAAAGGATTGTAGAAATAAATGCCAAGTTGAGTAATTAGTCCGAAGTGTCCGATAATGAATTCGTGTCCCAGAAAAATCTGTCCGGTAAATGCACGGATGCGTTGGTGGCTGTCATATATTTCCTGTTGAATAATAAAATCATAAAAAGCAGTATGGTAATTTATATGAATTCCCAGTTGCACATTGTTTTTGTGGCTGTAACGTTTTGATAAAAAAAGCGAACCGGTATAAATAGGATATTTTGCACCGCCAGTAGGATGCAATGAGCCACCGAATTCATTAGCACCAAAACCAAGTCTTACATTGAAAAGAATTTTATTTGCGAAATCGGGAAGGCTGTCGTTTTTATAAAGATTTGGTCGCCCTGATGGAAAATATTTCAATGAAAGATTAACTGCAGGAAAGTTGATACCGATATTAGGAAGTTGATAATGTGCATCAGAATAATGTATGCCTGAAACACCTAACAGGATGGTGTAATATTTAGAAATATCATAGCGAAAATCAACGCTGCCCATTGCCATATTAGTCATGGTGGTTCCTATAAGCCTGTTGTCGGGGTTGGTAACGCGGTCATATTTTTTTGAGAAGAATGCAAAGCCCATTCCTACTTTCCATTGAAAACCCCACCTGCGGTATTTTTTGGTGGTAAAACTAAGGTTGGGAAGAATTGTAAAGCTTCTTCCTATTATATCGTCATTTCCCATGATGCCGTAAATGAAGGCGACACCCGCTGTGGGATAACCATACAACTGATGCCATTTTTTATTTCCGCTACATTGCTGTCCGATATTTATTTCGGAAAGAACGGCAGGGCAGCGCTCAGGAAAATCAGGAAAATTTTTTATAATTTTTCCTATTCTGATTCCGGGTTCAATAACAATGCACTTTTTTGGGAGCGGTAGTTCGGTGCGGGTGCTGTCGCTTTGCGCCAATACTGGTGCTGGAAGAAGAAATGCAAAAACATAAAAGATGGCACGCAGATTTTTATGATTGTTAAGATTAGATAAGATTTTATAAGCGTTAATCATCAGAATCATAAAAATCTGCGTGCCATCTACTTCATTATCCCGTAAAACTTCATCCTGAAATACTCATCAAATGCTTGTTTGATGGTGAGTTTATGTGCAACAAGAAAATCTGGGTCAGTCAATTTGTCTAAGAAGAACTGATCAGTCATTACCATTATTTCAGGGTTTATTTTGTTGAAATAGCCTTTTCGGATTCCCTCATTGTAATATGCTTTTAATGAATTCATGCAATACTCTTTAAAGGCATCAATCAGTTGCCAAAGATGCGGAAAAAATGTTTTAAGGTCGGCAAGGAAAAGGTTGGTGATGTCTGAAATATGTTCTGATAAATATTGAACAGCATTTTTGTAGCGGTCAAGGTATTCTACTTCCTTGTCATTCAGATAAGCATCAAAATGTTTTATCTCGTCTAACTTAACTGCTATGGTTGCAGCAAGTATTTCTTCGCGCGATTGAAAATACTTGTAAACCGTGGCTTTGCTGATGTTCATAGCCTCCGCCATTTTATCCATGGTAACGCCTTGCAAACCCTTTTCGAGTAAAAAAGGAATTATGCGTTGTAGCAGTTCATCTCTTTTTTCAGGATTGTCTTTTCGGATTTTATCACTTGACTTTCTTCCCATAATTATGTGCAAAGTAAACTATTTTTAAATAAATAGTTTACTTTTGAAAAACATTTTCTATTTTTGAAGCATTAAAAACTTAAAAACTCATTCATTATGAAAACAAGGCAACTGAAATACCTCACCGTTTTTACTGCACCTTTAGTAAGTCTTCTTGCATTCTACGGCCACGGCTGGTGGACCTGGTCGCTGGTCATTTATGCCTTTGTAATGATTCCCCTTGGTGATGCGTTTGGTAAACAAAGCAAAGCCAACATGAACGAAGCCGAAGAAGAAATGGCGCTTAATGATCCGTATTACGATTGGATGTTATACGCCCTTGTTCCCTTGCAGTATATTTTCCTGATTATTTTTCTGTTTCAGGTAAAAGAACCAGGTCTCAGCAGTTTTGAAGTTTGGGGAAGAGTAGTAACCATGGGCATTGGTTGCGGAGTGATTGGAATTAATCTGGCACATGAATTAGGTCATCGTATTAACGGGTATGAGCGTGCTATGTCAAAAGCGTTGTTACTTACAACAATGTACATGCACTTCTTTATAGAACACAACCGCGGACATCATAAGAATGTGTCAACAGAGAAAGATCCTGCATCAGCCGACAGGGGAGAAGTGGTGTATTTCTTCTGGATCAAATCCATTGTGCTCAGTTACATTTCTGCATGGCATTTAGAGTCTGAGAAACTGAAAAAAAACGGACATGCCTTTTTCTCCATTCATAATGAAATGATACGTTTTCAGATGATACAGCTGGCTTTGCTGACGCTTATCTATTTTGTTTTTGGATTAATGCCGTTACTTTATTTTCTGGTAGCATCGCTCATCGGCATATTGTTATTAGAAACCATCAACTATGTAGAGCATTACGGTTTGCGCAGAAAAAAAATAGGCCCCGATAGTTTTGAAAAAGTATTGCCTGTTCATTCATGGAACTCTAACCATCCCGTTGGCCGCATTGTGCTTTTTGAACTTACCCGCCACAGTGATCATCATTACAAAGCTAGCCGCAAATACCAGGTGTTGCGCCACTTTGAAGAAGCACCGCAAATGCCTTTAGGATATCCTGCTATGGTTTTGATGGCATTGGTTCCACCTTTGTGGTTTTCGGTTATGCACAAGCAGATTGACGAATACAGAAAGCAGTTGCCGGAAGGAGCTGCGCTGGCTTAATGCAGCGTCATGCTGAACTTGTTTCAGCATCTCAGAGACACTGAAACAAGTTCAGGGTGACGTTGGTTAATTCCCTATTACAGTAAACTCCGTTCTCCTGTTCTGCGCGCGACCTTCTTCGGTATCATTGGTGGCAATAGGAGCGGTTTCGCCAAAGCCTTTGTATCTCAGCCTTTCAGCAAGAATACCGTTGGTTGTTAAGTATTCGTAAACAGATTTAGCGCGATTTTCTGAAAGCAGTTGATTGCTTTTATCATCGCCTACATTGTCGGTATGTCCGCCAATTTCAATTTTTAAATTTTTGTTGTTCTGCAGCAGGGCAAGCAGTTTCTGTAATTCGGCAGTTGATTCTTCTTTCAACTGAAATGAATTGGTTTCAAAGAAAATATTTTTCAAAATCACCTTTTCACCTGTCTTCACTGGTTGTAAGCCTACATTCAGTTGATAAGGTTTAGTAATGTCTTTAATATCTTTCAATGAAAAGTTCTCGGAGTAAAACAGGTACCCTTCTTTTGAAACATTGAGTGCATAGTTTTTATTTACCGGAAGGCTGACAAGAAATTCGCCTTTCTCGCTGTTGGAGCTTGATTCAACCACAACCTTGTTCGTTTCCAAATCAATCAACTCAAATTTTGCAACCAAAGGTTTCTTGGTGTCACTGGCAAATACACTTCCTTTTACATAGGTTACCATCGTTGGTCGTGCAGATTCATATAACTCAAATGAATACAAATCAAGACTACCGAAACCGCCTTTGCGGTCAGAAGCAAAATAGGCTACTTTACCGGTAGCGCCTACAATAAAGCTATCATCATTATTCCAGGTATTAATCGGGTAGCCAAGGTTTACAGGCGTTGTCCAGTTGCCTGTTGCATCTTTGCGCGAATAGAAAATGTCTTTTCTGCCCATGCCCGTAAGTCCGTCAGAAGAGAAATATAACGTTTGATTATCGGGGTGAATAAACGGACTTTCTTCCTGTTCAGGAGTATTTATAACACTGCCCAGATTAACAGGAACGCCCCACACACCTTGTTCAGTAAGCGTGCTGCTCCATAAATCTTTATCACCTTTTCCACCTGCACGGCTGCTGGAGAAATAAACTGTTTTCTTGTCAGGTGAAAGTGATGGTTGAGATTCCCATTTACTGCTGTTAATAGGGTTGCGGATATTTTGAGGCTCTGTCCAGTTGTTGCCCACTTTGCGTGAGAAATAAATATCACAACCGCCCAAACCTTCCGGTCGGTTGCAGCCGGTAAAAAACATCAGTTGTCCGTCAGGAGAAATGGTTTGAGCGCCTTCATTATCCGGTGTATTCAATGGTGCACCTAAATTGCGGGCAGTAACCCATTCACCATCAGCCAGACGGCTTTCATAAAAATCTTCCTGTCCGTGTCCGCCACCCGCAGGACGGCTGTTGCGCGTAATAACAATGGTTTGCTCATCGGCAGTAAGCGCTGGAAAATATTCAGCGTCAGCAGTATTTACCCCGGCACCTAAATTCTTCGGGTCAAAAGGAACAGGTTTTTTTATTGCTTCGCTGCCAAACTCGGCAGTAAGCAGGTTTTTCTTTGCCTTTTCACGTGTTTCGGGCCGTGTGCCTTTGTATTCTAAAAATCGTTGAAGACTGGTTTTTGCATCATCGTATTTTCCCACCATCATTTGAATGTTTCCGAGTATAAAAAAAGCATTGGGAAAGAAGTCAGGGTTCGTTGTTATAACTTTTCTGTATTGTGCAATAGCCTGCTCGTACTCTTCCATTTCTGTATAAATATCGGCAAGCATAATGCGTGCTTCCAGAAATTTATCATCAGAATCAAGGGCTTTTAGCAGTGTGGTTCTTGCTAGTTCATCCTGTCGTGCATTATAGTAATCCAACGCAGTTTCGTATAGGTTGATGGCGCGTTTTGATTCAGAAGTGTATTTCTTTGGTTGCGCAAAAGAAGCAAGATGCAGGAAGCAGGATACCAGAAGTAAGAAGAGTAATTTTTTCATCAGGGAATGTTCATGTATTTGTGCGTTTGCAACGAAATGTTCCATTTCGGATGTTGCATTACATATTCAGTAATTAATGGCATCATTTCTTTTGCCTTGCTCCATTCGGGTTGCAGAAAAAGGATGCAATCCTTATTTGCCTGTTCAGCATTTTTCTCTGCCCATTCAAAATCGTTTTTGTTGTGGATAATCACCTTCAGTTCGTGTGCTTTTGCAAATACTTCAGGCAAAGGTGATGCCGTTTTTTTTGGTGAAAGACAAATCCAGTCAAAATTACCGCTCAAAGGATAAGCCCCGGAAGTTTCTAAGTAAATTGTTATTCCGTTTCCTTTCAGTTCTGCGCAGATGTAATCAAGATTGTAGGTAAGTGGTTCTCCTCCGGTAATTACTACTGCTTTTGAAGGATTGTTAAGTGCATTTGCTACAATGGTATCCGTATTTGTCAGCGGATGAAGCGAAGCATCCCATGATTCCTTAACATCGCACCAGTGGCACCCCACATCACAGCCACCTACACGAATAAACCAGGCAGGTTTTCCGCTGTGAAAACCTTCGCCCTGAATCGTGTAAAATTCTTCCATCAACGGAAGATTTTTACCGTTCTTTAACAATGTATCATCTTTTACCTGCAAAAGCGTGTTTTTTAATAAGGCTTCAAAATTAATTCTTTTACTTATTCAGGCATGTCGTTTGTCGAGACTTATGAACATTAAAGTACATCCAGCGGTATAAATCAGCAATTAACTATCCTGAGTATGACTGAAGCCCGACTGTTTGACGACTCGAAACACTTAGACCTTATTTATCAGCTTTTCGGTTTTGACCGGATAATGACTGAAAAAGAGTTGTTACTTGTTTTTCGTGACGAAATGACCAATGATACCGTTCATGATCTATTAGCTATTGCAGAAATAAAAATGAAAGGAGCCAGCGGTGAGAAAAAACTCATACGCAGAGTGTTTAATGTATTGGTTGAATGCGTTCAGAACATTGTTAATCATGCTGATGTTTCACCGGTTAAAAAATTAAATCAAGCTGCCATACTTGTTATTGGAAAAGGCATTGACCACTATTTTGTTATAACGGGAAACCTGATACGCAATGAGCGGATTGAAACGCTGAAAGAAATTATTGATCTTATTAATGGCTTAAGTCCTGAAGTGATAAGGGATTATTATACCGAAAAGATGAAAGTAGCAGAGTTCTCGGCTAAAGGTGGTGCTGGTCTTGGTTTGCTGGATATTTCGCGCAGGAGCGGAAGAAAATTGGAATATGATTTTCGTCCTGTGGATGATAACTTCTCTTATTTTTCATTCAAGGTAAACATATCATTCGAACTTGCTTTAGTTGAAGATCAAGCGGTGGTTAACAAAAAAGGCTAACACATCTTTTCAGATGTCTTAGCCTTTTCCGCTTTTATTAAGCAGCGTTTTATTTTTTCTTTTTGGTTTTGGCTTTAGGCTTGGTTTTGGCAGCAGCAGGTTTTGATTTGGCTTTTGCACCGGCCGGTTTGATTTTATTTAAACTGTTGGTTTCGCCAAATAGCTCACGCGATTTTTTGTTGTAAGCCTTTGCCGCTTCTTCGGCAGTTTTGAAAAACCCCAGATTATAGTTTACTTTTTTATGATACAGATTTGCGCGAAAACGTTTGTTTTCTTTTGTAACACCGCGATAACCGCTGCTATTATTTGTGTTGCTGTTAGATCTGCGCAAATCACTCATTGTTACATATTGCAAATTTTCCACGCGGCAATCCTGAACATTTCCGTTTTTAAAGCTCAGAAATAATTTGCGGTTACTCTTTGGCTTTTTTAAAAATTTCTCAGCAATCCATCGATGCAGGTAAATGGTTTCATATACCAGATTTTTTTTGGTTGTTATGCAGCGCTGAAAAATAGGGTAGCCACTGGAATGGGCACGCAGGTTATCCATAAAATTAACTGATGAAAGCTTTTTATCGCCTTTAACAGCTTTGTAACCTTTGTCATCAAGAATAGCGCTTTCGTTCTTAACGTTTTTTAGTTTGATTTTGTAACTCATGTTGTGGGGGTGTTAGTGGTTAATACTCAATTTGTTGCTCAAAGATAATAAAGTATTTTTCAATAAAGCAACAATTGTCATCGGACCAACACCTCCGGGTACAGGAGTGATGTAACTGCTTTTTGGTGCCACCTCATCAAAATCAACATCCCCCATGATGCGGTAACCCTTCTCGGTTTCAGGTGCATCTACCCGTGTGATACCCACATCTATAACAACCACCCCCTGCTTTACCATATTGGCTTTCACAAAACAGGGTTTGCCTAAAGCAACTACTAAAATATCGGCCTCGCGGGTATATTTTTCTATGTCGGGAGTGCGGCTGTGGCAAAGTGTTACAGTGCAGTTTCCGGGGTAGGTATTTCTTGATAATAAAATACTTACAGGCGAGCCCACAATGTTGCTTCTGCCGATAACAACACAATGTTTGCCTGCCGTTTCAATTTTATAGCGTTCCAGCAGCTGCATGATGCCATAAGGTGTAGCTGAAATAAAGGCGGGCAGGTTAAGAGCCAGTTTACCCACATTTAGCGGATGGAAACCATCCACATCCTTTTCAGGAACAATGGTTTCTGTTACCTTTTTCTCTGAAATGTGTTTGGGCAGCGGTAGCTGAACAATCAGCCCGTCAATGTCTTCGTTGTTATTAATGTTTTTTACTTCCTCAAGCAGTTCTTCTTCTGTTGTATCTGCCGGAAAACGAATAAGTGTGCTGTTAAAACCTACTTTCTTACAGGCTTTTACTTTTGAGGCGATATAGGTTTCACTGGCTCCATCGTTTCCAACCAGTATAGCAGCAAGGTGAGGTCTTTTACCACCATTTTTAATGATGTTCTCTACTTCAACGGCAAGTTCTGCCTTTATTGTTTCTGCTGTTTGTTTGCCGTCAATTACTATCATTAGCGCAATAAAATCGTTTGTTGCAAAAGTAGAAAAATAGGTGTCGGTTTAGAAAAAGTCTTTCCCGTGCTGCGTAGCTTACGGAGTTATCGTAAGCAAAAACTTCTGCTTCATTTCAGCTTTTTCAAACAGGCCGCTGATGTCGTGGTATTGAGGTACTGTGCTGCCATCCCATCCGGCACCGTTATTTTGCATGCCACTCATGCCTGCCATGCTGTTGTTGGGATATCCAGCCATGCTGCCCATACCATTCATTCCATTCATGCTGTTCATTCCATTCATTCCGCCCATAGAACCTGTATTCTGCATGCCACCACCTGTTCCGTTGCCCATGCCTCCGTAGGTTTGCATACCGCCACCATTTACCACACTGCCGCCATTGTTTGTATTTAAACTGCTAAGGTTAGCGTTATCCATGTCGGCAGGGCGGTCAACAGCAAATATCTCAACACCAAGTGTTAGTTCTTTTGCAAGGTCAGCAGCAACATAGCTATTGCCGAAAAGTTCTTTAAATGGTATGGACAGTTCATATACAAGTGTGTTTATGCTGTCCCAGTGCATGGCTATCATAATATTCCGACTTTCTTTAACAGTAGCAATTCCGTTCTGGGTAACAAAGCCTTCTGTAAGCATCACATAATTATTTAACAAAAAACCGGCTTTTATTCCTTCTATTCCGTTTTGGTTTTCAAGTATCAGTTCTTGTTCTTTACTGTTCTTATCTTTCTTTAGCGGAAACTGAATCGCAGTGTTTATTTTATTTTTTCCTTTGGTGCTAATGCTCACTTGCATACCCGCCTGCATTATTTTATCCTGGTTTACGGGGTCGGGACATTGAAAGCAAAGGTAAAGTGTGCTATCATTATTAGCGATTGAAAACATCAGTTGTGTTTTTGCTTCATACAAATTAAACGGGGTAACCCATTCCTTATAGTTACCGTCAACGGTAACAGGCTTGGTTATCCGTTTTGATTGCGTTGTAGTTTGTGAAAAGCAACACACTGAAAGCAGTGTGAAAAGAAGGAGATTTATAATTCTGAACATCAAGCGCAAAAGTACAAAATAAGGGATTGTGATTCGTTTGTCCTTTGCTTATCGCTGACCACAAAGCTTTCTGTAATCGTCATCATTACCGGCTCTTAGTTTTACCCACATATTCAGTTGTTTGTGAACCTTGTTTTCCATCCGGCAAAATAGGGCGGTGTAATGAATGCCTTTGTTTATTGAATTTAAGCCATTGATTTGTTCCGGTTTTACAGAACGAACATCAATACTATTGAATGAGTTGGTTTTTTGCAGATTAACCTTTGGAGCATAACTCACTTTCAGCACCTGCGCAAAAGCGGGCGAAATAATAAATACGGAAACGAGTGAAAGAAAAAGGTTTTTAAGCATTATCTGTTTTGTTATGCAAAGATACAGATACCTTTGCCGCAAAGCATGAAAACGCCCAATAACTTTATTTACCTTGCCTACAACAAACCTGTTGGTATTGTTTGCACCACCGAAAAAATTGAAGGTAATATCATTGATGCCATCCAATATCCCAAACGCATTTTGCCTGTTGGCAGATTGGACAAAGCTTCAGAAGGATTGATATTAATGACCAATGACGGAGCGATTATGAATAAGATAACGCATCCTGAGTTTGAGCATGAAAAGGAATATGTTGTTACACTTAACCTGCCGCTAATGACACGCTTTACAAAAGCAGTTGCAGAAGGAATGGATATCGGCATTGGTGTTACCAATCCTTGCAAAATAACTTCCGAACCGGGAAGCAGACGCATCTTTCGCATTATACTTAAACAAGGCATTAACCGTCAGATACGCAGAATGTGTAATGTGTTTGGTTATCAGGTTTTGAAGTTGCAGCGTGTGCGCATTATGAATATTACTCTTGGCAAATTAAAGGTAGGGGGGTGGCGACACTTAACCGAGGAAGAGAAGACAGAACTGTTTGCGAGTTTTGCAAAACACTAATATCTACTTATCCAGCACTAAACGAAAGCACCCATTTTCTTTATGATGGTCGGGTGCAAAGCGGTTGCGGGCTTTATTTTGGCAGCGCAACTCATCACTGCGCCATGAGCCTCCTCTGGCAACACGGAACGTTCCTTTCTTCGTATTTCTTGGATTTAGTTTCGGGCTGTGTTTGTAAAAACCAAGATTGAAATCATCACTGCAAACTTCCCATGCATTTCCGCTCATGTCGTACAATCCTAATTCGTTTGGTTTCTTTTGCCCGACTGGGTGCGTTTTGTTTTCGGCATTATCTGCAAACCACGCTACTTCATCCACTGCATTGCTGCCGCTGTAGGTATAGCCTTTGCTTAGCTTTCCGCCTAAAGCAGCGTATTCCCATTCTGCCTCGGTGGGTAATCGAAAATGTTTGCCTGTCAACTGAAATAACTTAACCAGAAAGGCATCAATTTCTTTCAGTGTTATTTCTTCAACCGGACAATCTTCGCATTTGAAAAAGCTTGGATTACTTCCCATCACAGCTTGCCATAGATCCTGTTTTACTTCATATTTGCCGATGTGGAAACTGTTCAATATAACACTGTGTCGCGGACTACCACCTCTTGTTTTATCATCACTTCCCATTTCATATTCACCGCCCTCAACAAATATCATTTCGGGATAAACGCCCTCTAATATAGTAGCAACAGGTGTTGTTTTCTTTACTCCATAATCAGGTCGCATTCCTTTGTCCATTTCATACCGTAATCCGAATTGAATAAAACTTCCCAGACCAAAAGGTCTGCCTTGCTGCACGCCTCTTTTCAGGTAGTAATCTTTATCGCCAATGCAGGTGCCGATGCAAATGTTTTTAGTAGTGAGGTAGTTTTTTCCTTTGGTAACAATGCTGTGCGCTCTTAGGCCGTAGTAGGCTTTGTCCACTGCATCGGAATAGTTGTTTCCTGTAACCAAACCCAAACGCAGAGCCGCGCCAATACCATAAGCAAACATGGCAGTAGCTGAACTTTCAATAAAATTATTCGGGTCATCTTTTCTTACGGGCAACTGAAACCAATGTCCTGTCTTTGCATCCTGCAATTCGGGGAGATGCACAATCATTTCTTTCAGGTATTCTGCAAACTCATTCCAGTGCGGATTGCTGCGAGGCAGTGTTTCTAAAATATCAGAAAGCGTTACAACAATCCAACCGTTTCCTCTGCCCCAAATCTCTGCACTTTTTCTGTCGTCTTTTGTTTGCCAATGAGGTTTACTGCAAAGACACAAATGATTTTTTGTGTCGGCATCCCAGCCATGTCGCCATAATCCCCATTGCTCATCACGCAGTTTCTCGCGATGCACGCTTAGTTGAAGAACCAGTTCATCTAAATATTGTTCATCATGAGTTGCTTCATACATCGCCAGTAAAAACTGTCCCACCATAAAACCGGTATCATCCCACAGCTCGGTAAAAAGCATGAGGTGCGAAACGCCACCTTCCTTTGTTCTGCGGATATTTTTATAATCATCAAATATCTTTTCACACTTCCTCAAATACTTCAGCTCGCCTGTGGTCTTATACAAAAAGGCCATGCCTAAAGCAGAAGCCACGGCATTAGGTGTTTTGCCGTTTGCAAAACCATAGTTTTTGTCCATGGCTTTTTTAATGTAGTTGAAATAGATTTGTTTTTGCGGTTCTGGACTTAGCTCATATTCCATCACCATTACTTTTAACAGCGATGCATTCTGCCAGTCCCATTTATAATGATTGGCGGGCAGGTATTTTTCGCGGGCATATGCATCAAGCGAATCAACCCAGGTTTGGGTAAAGGCTTTATGTGATACAGTGATTAAAAAAAGAAAGACAATAAACTTAACGCTGCACTTCATTAGTATAGAATACGAAGTTGCGAATATACTGGTATTGAAGGGTTGTGTTTACTCCTTCAGCACTTTCTCCGTTTTTACTAACTCACCTTTGGCATCAAACAATTGCAGTATTTCTATTTCAAGTTTTTAATAAACGGCTGAAATGCCACCTCAAACTTCGGGATATTTGAAATAATAAATGCATTCATCTTTTCCCAATGTTTGTCGTTAAATAAATTAACGCTGGGGTCCTCTATTTTTATCCGGCTCATTTTGTTGTCAGGTAATTCTTCCCAAACTAATTCTCTTCCAAATGCTTCTTCGATTGCTTGTTTATTTTTCAGAAGTTTATTGAAATACAATTTATTTGTCTCTTTGCTTGAAGTGGAAATAGTCAATTCAATTCTAGTGTGAGATTTGGTTACAACAAAAGTATAAGATATCCCACCAATACCAGCTCCTGCACCTAACCAATGATCTTTAGTAGGATTGACATTTTCAAATAAACGAGTGTTATTTATTAAAGGCAATAATTGTTGCCAATAATTTTTCCTAACACCAAAACGATTAGGCTCTGATTTGTTTTCAGAACTTGGTAAATATTTTATAGATAAATCATCTTCCATTTCAAATACAGAAAGTAGTTTCTTTAAAATACTGAACTTAGAATTACTGTCAATATTAGATTCAACAAACCAGCCATTTATCACTTCCTGAGAGGCTCTGAAGTCAGAAGCATTTCTAGTTATTTTTAAAACATCCTGACTGCTTACTAATAGTTGTGAGTTTTTTTCATAGAGATTCTTAATCACATAAAAATACATCTGGGCTATCGTATCTTCCTCAACTTTTGTATTTTCAAAAATGAAATATTCTAATTTCTTATGGGTAGGATTTTCTGCGTCAAAAATATTTTGCTCTTCTGCTTCATCCACATCTTCAATTATTACATCAGGATACCCCCATATTTTTATAAAACGTTCATAAATAATATTTAGGCGTTCTTCATATTTCGAAATATTCCAAGTGTCAATAGATTGCAAGAAAGCATTTAACCATAATCTACTATATCGATACCCTTGCTTATTGCCATTGATATTCATTTCTTTTTTCGACAAGAATGACTTATTGCCTAATGCACTATTATTGCCTGAAAGTGTTAGATTACCTATCGTGTTTAAATGTTTTTCTTTAAAAAGGAAGTAGTCTTCTGGGGATAAGGCAGAATTCCAATCTTCATTAGGATTTCTAGGAAAAATATGTTCTATGGTAATGTATTCATTAGCAGTATCAACAAATTCTCTATTGTTGAAGTTCTCGAGTAATTCAAAAAGATAATTTCTGTTCTTCGGTTGAGTATTATACAAATCCTTATCTCTTAAAGCAGTTTTTAAATCCTCGTTGCTGGGGAATTTTGCGCTACCTTTCTTTTTTAATAATACTCTCGCAATAGAGTCATAATACTCCTCAGTGTCTACATCGGCATATAATGACATAAATATTTTATTTAAGGCATTGGTAGGCAAGCCTACGATAAATCTTCTCCATGCATAACTTTGAATGAGCTGTAATAATTTAATTAATTCATTTTTTCCAATCAGGCCATTTTCAGCATCTTCGAATACCTGAAGCAAAAAAGGGTAGGCAACATTTATTTCTAAACGATTAATGTATTCTAACTCTTTTCTAATCTCTAAATCTGAAACAACAGAAGGATTTACAAACTTTTTATAATGAACTGAAAGAGATTTAATATTTTCTAATTCCTGCTTATAAGCTTCATTCTTTTTATTGGAATATAAATTTTTAAACTCTGCGTAAACCTTGTTTTTATTAGGTATCTTTTTATTTCTTAGTGTTAAGTAATCTCTGATGTAATCTGAAACTAATGAACTTTGCTTCACTAAATCTTTTGCATTTTCTTCTATTGGATTCCAAATAGTTTCAAAAATTCTATTTTGATCTTTTGGTGGCAAATCCATTAAAATGAAATTCCTGATTAAATCAGACTGCGAAAGGTCTAAGCCAGTAGAATTTAAACTTTCAAATATGCGCTGCGGGTCGTCTTTGTCTCTCTCTAAAGAGATTTCTACAAAAATCAAACGATTTAATCCTCTTAAAATTAAATCAAAAGATGTGTCATTAATCACGCCTCTAAAAAAATTATAGTTCTCTATTACATTTGAGAAAGAGCCATGCTCTTTCTCTGTTCCTAGCATAATAGCCCTAAATGCTAAAGAATTAGTATCAGTCTGTTTTAACTTTAGTTTATTTGATTCTTTTTGAACATATTGATTGGTTAAAAACATGTTGTATAGTCTCTCTGAATCCAAAGGCCTATTATTGTCTTTAGCAAATCGGTAAAGAGCCACATACAAAATATTGATGGTGGTTAATCTCTGTTGTCCATCTATTATTACCAATTCTTTCACTTCGCTTGTGCTGTATGTTCCCTCATGAACAAAAACAATGCTCCCAATAAAATGTGTTCCTCTATTCTCTTGTTCTACTGAAATAATATCGTTCAATAATTCCTTGCATTCTGTATTTGACCAATCATAATTCCGCTGATAAACTGGAATTACAAACTGGACATTTGGTGCTTGTAAGAAGTAATTAATTTGTAATTCGCTTGCTTTCATTCGCTCTGTTCTTTAATTGTAGTTTAAATTTCTTCTGTGAGTTGCTATAATTCATATCTCATCGGGAATGATGCATTTTAACTTTAGCTATATGTTGTATTCTTTCCAGATTAATTCTGTTTCAACGCCCTAAAGTATAAATTTTTCTTTGTAATAATCATTTTTCTTCTTTATTATCATTAGCTATTCTCCCCATCCCCCTCTGGCATTTCCCCAACCATTTCTTGAACGTTCCCGTTTACGTTGGGGAAACCCCAACACTTCAGCCAACAATGCAATTAACGTTGGCATTTCCCCAACCCTAATCTCCTTTATCCGAATATCATTGGCAAAACCCCAACCATTTCCCGAACGATGGGATTAGCGTTGGGGAAACCCCAATGAGTTTTGGAACGTTCGGATTAGCGTTGGGGAAACCCCAACCATTTGCGGAACGATGGGATTTACGTTGGGGAAATCCCATCGAGTTGGGGAACGTTCCGATTTACGTTGGGGAAATCCCAACCATTTGCAGAACGATGGGATTGATGTTGGGGAAACCCCAACCAAAATCAGAAGGATGGGATTGACGCTGGGGAAATTTTCATTACTACTTCCACTATGAGATTCCTCCCTTCGGTCGGAATGACAGGGCTATTATATAGAAGGAGTTTAGTGGAGGCGGGTACGCAAAGCGCACCCGCCTCCACTAAACCAACCCCCAACTTACAGCCCTGTCATCCCGAATGCAGCACAGCGAAATGAGGGATCTCATTAACCGAAGTAGGATGCCTGAAAAATAATTTCATAAACTTTTATGGAATTTGTTTCTACCCTGCATCTATATGCAAAGGTTTAACCAGAACCCTGTAATTCTAACATAAACAAATAAACAAATTAAAAACATGAGTACACCAGTTTGGCCGTTTACAGAAATTCCTTTCGACAACGGCACGAAAGGCAGCTACAAAAAAATGAACATCATTTCGGCTGACACCGACAGCAAGCTGTTCGGTCAGCAGGCAATCCCTGCGCTATTAGCATTGTTTACTTATTTCAACGTTTTTCGCCTCTTGTATTTAGCGGCTTACGTGAAGTGGAAAAGTAAAAAAGCTGCTTACCGAAGCGCCACGGAATATGTTTATCAGCTACTTGCTCAATTGAGTGGCGATAAAATTGAAGAGTTTGATATCAGAATACAAGTGATATACCGCAGAGGAACTCCGCAATACATTAACCTGTTTCCCGATTTGCGCGAACCGTTTCAAAAAGGGGAAATTGACGAACGCATTACAGCCCTTGCTACCCTCCTTAGCAATATTGATGTTGATCCTGCGCTTGCCCTTATAAAAGCAGATATTCTGGTTTTTTATAACCTTATTGTAGCTGCCCGCAATCAGCAACAGGCAAGAGAAGGGGAGGTGGATACTCTAAGTGCTGAGTTGGAACTGGAACGCGTTAACTGTGCACGAGCAATGTATTATGTGTTGGGCGGATTGATGCAACATTTTAAAGATAATGCTTCGCAGATTGCAGATTTCTTTGATCTTGAAACCCTGCGCGGACATATTAGTGATGTTGTAGATTTAATTTTTGAAGGTCCGGTTAATTCTGGTCAGGTTATTAATGTGCTGAATGCAACTGTATCGCAATACATTGCCGGTGTTACATTGCGCATCAAAAACACAACAACGGGTCCTGCCATTGGCGGTTTGTTTTTCTATGCTGCTAATAATGCAGGTGATGGCTGGGGAGGAATGGGGCATCAGCTAAATCCCGGTCAGGAAATTACGTTTACTCTTACTGCTGCAGAATTCAAAGCATTCTATAATGTGCAAAATCAGGGTCCGAATTTGCAGAATTACGAAATTGAGATTATCTTAGCCGAAGAATAACATGTATCATAAAGGTAATACTGTTGTTTGCCTGGTTAACAAACAACAGTAATAAGAGCAGCCTCAAAAAAAACGTAACAAAGGTTGCGCTTATAAAAAAAGTCCCGCAGTAATGCGGGACTTTTTTAGTATGTAATGTTTTGTAAAACTTAGTCGTTACGTTATGCTAAACCTGTTTCAGCATCTCAGACCCTGAAACAAGTTCAGGGTGACGAATAATCTCTCTTACTTCTTCATCCCCGCAGGCATGTTACGCATCATTTTGGCCATTGCGTTTTTGTCCTGGAACATCTTCATCATTTTGCGGGTGTCTTCAAACTGCTTTATCAGTTTGTTAACCTCGGTAACATTAGTTCCGCTTCCGGCAGCAATACGGTTTTTGCGGCTGCCGTTTATTAATGCTGGGTTCTCGCGTTCTGCCTTGGTCATGGATTGAATAATGGCTTCAATACCTTTAAAAGCATTTTCGTCAATATCCACATCTTTCATGGCTTTGCCCATGCCGGGTATCATACCCACCAGGTCTTTGATGTTACCCATCTTTTTTATCTGCTGTAACTGCGATAGAAAGTCGTTGAAGTTAAAGGTGTCTTTTGCAATTTTTTTTTGAAGCGCTTTGGCTTTTTCTTCATCAAATTGTTCCTGTGCACGCTCAACAAGCGATACAATATCACCCATTCCCAGAATACGGTCAGCCATCCTCTCGGGATAGAAAATATCCAGCGCGTCCATCTTCTCACCCAAACCAACAAACTTAATGGGCTTGTCAACTGTCTGCCTAATGCTCAGTGCAGCACCACCGCGTGTATCGCCATCTAATTTGGTAAGCACAACACCGTCAAAATTCAAACGCTCATTAAAGGTTTTGGCAGTGTTCACAGCATCTTGTCCAGTCATAGAATCTACCACAAACAAAGTCTCTGAAGGATTAACAGCTTTCTTCACCGCTTCAATCTCCTTCATCATTTCTTCATCAACAGCAAGGCGGCCTGCGGTGTCGATGATAACAACGTTCTTGTGATTTTCTTTCGCGAATTTTATTGCGTTCAATGCAATCTGTACTGCATTTTTATTTTCAGGTTCGCTGTATACTTCAACACCAACTTGTTCACCCAACACTTTCAATTGGTCAATAGCGGCAGGACGGTAAATGTCACAGGCCGTAAGCAACACATGTTTTTGTCTTTTGCTCTTGAGGTGCAGCGCCAGTTTTCCGGTAAAAGTTGTTTTACCCGAACCCTGCAAACCCGCAACCAATATAACAGCAGGACTACCCTCAATGTTAATATCGGTGCGACTTCCTCCCATCAGTTTCACCAACTCATCGTGGGTGATTTTTACCATCAGTTGCGAGGGCGAAACTGCGGTAAGTACGTTTTGTCCTAAGGCTTTTTCTTTTACCGTGTCGGTAAAAGTTTTGGCTATTTTAAAGTTAACGTCAGCATCTAACAATGCTTTACGAACTTCTTTCAGCGTTTCGGCAACGTTGATTTCTGTAATACTTCCCTGACCTTTTAAAATCTTAAAGGCTCTGTCAATTTTTTCACTTAAACTTTCAAACATGATTTCAATTTTTAATTATTCGTCCGCTGGAAGTATAGTTGGCATAGGCTTCAACAGCACTTCCTTTGTAATATACATTTCCAATCCAACCAATGTCGGCACCTATTTCTTCAGACACATTCAGATGAAAATCTCCTGTTCCTGTTGTTTTTATATATGCTTTTCCCACTGATAGATTTTCTGCTTTAATAATAGTTGTTCCTAAAAAAAATACTTCAAAAAGAGTACAGTTTCCAGAAAGGTAAAGATTGCCTTCACATGCTGAAAGATTTCCAAGCAGGTGAGGAATGTCTAATTGCAAATCAACGTCACCCGAACTGGTCATTTTTAAAAGCAGCGTGCGGTCTTTTATAGCATTAATGCTTTTAATGTTGGCTGTTGCTTCATTAATAATTCCGCCCGGTGAAGGCATTGTTATATGCACATTCACAGGAGTTGTAAAGCTGCGCACCCAGTTACAGGTGTTGTCATTTTTTATAATTAGCTTGTTATCTTTAACTTCTGTTGTTATCAATGGAATCAGGTTCTCACCGGCTTCAACCTTTACTTCAAAAAAAGTGTCGGTGGTAAGAAATACGTTGATGTTGTCGTGCGATTGAATGGTGTCGAAAGCGGCAAGCGTTCGGTATTCTATGGCTATATCGCCTGTGCTTTTAAAGCAATCGCCCATGTTTTCTTTTTTGCACGAGATAATAAGAGGCCCAAAGAGAAGGAGCAGAACACTGTTTTTTACCGCAGAGGCGCAAAGGCGCAAAGTTTTAGCAATACGGTTTTTTTTATAGTTCATTGTTACTTCTTAGCGCCTTTGCGTCTTAGCGGTGATGATTTCAGACTGCTACCTTCTCGGTGTTGTTTCTGTACAGTGTTTGCCCTCTGTCAGGCCCAACCGAAATTATTTTTACAGGAACACCAGTTTCCTTTTCAATAAATTCAACATAAGCTAAAAGCGCTGCAGGAATATCATTGATAGAAGTGATGTCATCTAATCGCTTATTCCAGCCCGGCATTTCAGTATAAATCGGTTGTAGCAATTCAGGTGAAAAATCATAAGGAAGATAGCTAATGTTTTCGCCTTTGTAGTTGTAGCTTGTGCATACTTTTATAGTAGAAAAGCTATCCATTACATCCGCTTTCATCATGATTAACTGAGTGGCACCATTGAGCATGATAGCGTATTTCAGTGCAGGTAAATCCAACCAGCCGCAACGTCTCGGGCGTCCTGTTGTTGAACCGTATTCCATTCCTACTTTGCGCAGTTCTTCTCCAATTTCGTTTTCCAGTTCCGTTGGAAAAGGCCCGCTGCCAACACGTGTGCAATAAGCTTTGAAAATACCGATTACTTCGCCTGTGCGGTTAGGTGCAATGCCAAGACCTGTGCAGGCTCCCGCACAAATGGTATTAGATGAAGTTACAAAAGGGTAGGAGCCAAAGTCAATATCTAACAATGAACCCTGTGCGCCTTCTGCCAATATTTTTTTGCCTTCGTTCAGGTATTGGTTTATCACAATTTCACTATCGATTTGAGTGAAACTTTTCAGTAATTCAATTCCTTCAAACCATGCAGGTTCTACTTCTGCAAGATTATAGGCGTAGTCATAAAAACTCAAGATCTGCGCGTGTTTATCTTTCAGAAAAGTGTATTTCTCTTTGAATTTAGGACTTTCAATATCACCCATACGCAAACCGTTGCGACCTGTTTTGTCCATATAAGCAGGACCAATTCCTTTCAAAGTAGAACCAATTTTTTCTTTGCCTTTTGAGCTTTCAGAAGCGGCATCCAGAAACTTATGTGTAGGAAGAATCAGATGAGCTTTGCGCGAAATAAAAAGACGTTTACGGATGTCGAAACCGAACTTCTCCAGCGCGTCAATCTCTTTCTTAAAAACCACAGGGTCAATCACCACACCGTTACCGATAATGTTGATGCAGTTTTCCCTGAAAATGCCACTGGGGATGGTGTGCAGCACATGCTTTGTTTCGTTGAACTTGAGCGTGTGTCCTGCATTCGGGCCGCCCTGAAAACGGGCAATCACATCGTAATGTGGTGTAAGCACGTCAACAATTTTTCCTTTCCCTTCGTCTCCCCATTGAAGACCTAATAATACGTCTGCTTTCATTTGATTTTGGTCAATAGTCATTGGTTTATTGTCATTGGAAAACCAAAAACAAGTACCGGTTTATAAATAGTTTATTTAAATTTCTGTTCTGCTTCACTTAAGCTGTCCACCACCGAATAAACGGAAGTAAGTTTGGTAATGATAAAGAGTTGTTTTACTTTTTTTGAAAGTTCGCACAACACCGCTTCACCGCCTGAATTGCGTGCTTTTGTTAGTATGTGTAATAATACACCAAGCCCTGAGCTGTTCATGTATTCCAGCGTTTTTCCATCAATCAGGAATTTATTTTTTCCTCCGGCTATCAGGTTTTCCACTTCGGTGATAAGTCCTTCTGCTTCGCTTTTTTCAATCAGTCGTCCGCCAATTGAAATTAGTGTATAGTTTGCTTTTTCTGAAATAGTGTGGGTAAAACTCATAGTGATTTTGATTATAAGTTAAGCTTGGATTAATTTTGGTTTCGTTCGCATTTGCCTTTTGTTGCAAGCAATTTGCAGCTTCCGTAAAAGTTAAGCGAGTGATGGCTGATGTTGAAATTAAGTACTTCGCCTGCCATGTTTTGTATCTGTTGAATTCTAGGGTCACAGAATTCAAATACTTTACCGCAATCTTCACAGATTAAATGGTCGTGCTGACGGTATTTGTATGATTTTTCAAAGCGTGCAAGGTTTTTACCGAACTGGTGTTTGGTTACTAATTTGCAGTCGAGCAGAAGTTCAATGGTGTTGTATAATGTTGCGCGGCTTACCCTGTAATTCTTTTGTTTCATCTTCAGGTAAAGCGATTCAATATCAAAGTGTTCGTTCTGCGAATAAATTTCACTGAGTATGGCAAAGCGCTCGGGAGTTTTCCGGTGTCCTTGTTTTTCAAGATAGTCAGTGAAAATCTTTTTCACCACTTCCTTGTTCTCATTTTTTAATTCCGCAACAGCCATTCTTGTTAGTCAATAGTCCACAGTCCATAGACCATTAACTATGGACTGTGGACTACGGACTGATTTTTTCAGCGTTTAAAAGTAGAAAAAATTAAAACTAATACCCCAAAATCTTTAACATCGATTTATAGCTCTGTTCTTTAGCAAAAAGCTTGGTGGTTATTTCTCCATCTTCATCGCGGTTGATGATTACGTGCTTTGGTGCAGGAATAAGACAGTGTTGTGTTCCGCCATAACCTGCAAGCGATTCCTGATAAGCACCTGTATGAAAAAAACCGATGTAAAGCGGTTCCTGCTTGTCTGTTTTTGGCAGGAACACTTGATTTACGTGTGCTTCAGAATTGTAATAATCCAGACTGTCGCATGTTAAGCCTCCAAGGTTTACGCGCTGATATTCCTTGTCCCATTTATTAAGTGAGAGCATTAAGAAGCGGTGACTTATTCCCCAGATGTCTGGAAGTGTAGTTATAAATGAGCTGTCAATCATGTACCACAACTCATTATCATTTTGCAGTTTCTGGTCAATGATAGAGTAGAGTGTAGCACCACTTTCGCTCACTGTAAATGAACCGAACTCGGTAAATATGTTTGGCTCGGCAACATCGTTTTCTTCGCAATAGCTTTTGATTTTAGATACAATTTCTTCGGTCATGTATTCATAATCGTAATGAAAATTCAGTGAAGTACGAATAGGAAAACCGCCACCAATGTTCAGCGAATTTAACTCAGGGCATATCTTTTTCAATTCACAATATACACTCAGGCATTTATTCAATTCACTCCAGTAATAGGCATTGTCCTTTATTCCTGAGTTGATGAAAAAGTGTAACATTTTGAGTTCAAACTTTGGATTGCTCTCAATGTGATCTTTGTAATACTGAACAATGTCGCGGTAACGGATACCAAGGCGGGAAGTATAAAACTCAAACGTTGGCTCTTCTTCCGATGCAATGCGGATGCCAATCTGGCATTTCTTTTTAAAACTCTTTTTATAGTATTCCAGTTCGTTCATGTTATCCAGAACTGGAATAACATTGGTAAAACCAGAATTCACCAGGTCTGAAATATATTCGGTGTAAGCCGGGCGTTTGTAGCCGTTGCAAACAATGTAAGCGTCTTTACTGATCTTGCCGCTTTTGTATAGGCTTTTAATAATAGGAATATCAAAAGCTGAAGAAGTCTCCAAATGCACATCGTTTTTCAGCACTTCTTCAAGAATAAAAGAGAAGTGTGAACTTTTGGTGCAATAGCAATAGGTGTATTTGCCTTTGTAATCCACCTTAGCCATTGCCACATTAAACAGTCTTTTCGCTTTCTGTATCTGTGAGCTGATTTTAGGCAGATAGGTTATTTTTAAAGGAGTTCCATACTGCTCGATAATATCCATCAGGTTAATATCGTGGAAGTAAAGATCATTATCCTCCACTTTGAATCCTTCCTGCGGAAACTCAAATGTTTGATTAATGAGGTCGGAGTAGGTGTTTTCCATTTTAGAAACCTGTTTCATATAGAATAATAGTTAAATGATAAATCCGCGTTATGCGGTTTGCTATTTTTTTGCAAATGTAAGTGATTTGGATTTCAGTTTTAATTCCAGGGCAGGAATATTTCTGCAATCATACACCTTGCACTTCCGCCTCCGTATTTTTCAATTGTATCGAGGGGAGAATGGATGATTTTGTAGTGTTTGTTCAGGAAAGATAGTTGCTCTGTATCCAGAGAATTATAAGCATTGGTGGACATTACAAGCAGGCTTTCCTCTTTCTCTGATTTCAATTCCAGCATATTGCCGGCAAAACAGGAAGCCTGTTCGGCAGAGATACTTAGAACCTTCTTTTGAGTTAGTTCAACTGTTTTTAGCAGTGCTTCCTTTTCAGTTTCAGATGAAATGTAATCAAGGCAGATAACCACAAACTTGTCGCAAACAGATAAAAGAACATTAGTATGGTAAACAGGAGCTCCGTTTGCAACTGCATTAAATATAACCGGCTTGTAGTTTAATTGACTGCTAAATTCTTCAACAAGTTCAGGTGATGTTCTTTCTGAAGCAGCGGCATAAGCAATTTTATTTACTCTATCTAAAACCAAACTGCCTGTGCCTTCCAGGAATTTACCTTCATTTTCAAAGTACGTTAAATCAATTACGTTGGTTGTTCTAAGCCCGTGTTGCTTTTCAAGTAATTCTAAAATCTCGTTCCTTCGCTCTGTTCTCCGGCTTTTGGCGTACATGGGATAAAGCACAACCGTCCCGTCCTCATGAAACGAAATCCAGTTGTTGGGGAATAGTGCATCCGGTTTTTGTGGTTCAGGTGTGTCGGATACCATAATAACATTCACACCTGCATCGGTTAGTTTTTGTGCAAAGGCGTCAAACTCGTATAAAGCTTGTTGTTGAATGGTTGCGATGTCAGTAATTACAGGCTTTTGCTGGTAAACATTATTGACAGCAGTTTCTTCATTATAACCAAATGAAGCAGGACGAATCATTAAAACAGCAGTAGTGCATTGACTTTGGATTTTCATCTTTGCGCCCTTAGCGTCTTTGCGGTGAAATACTAAACACCCAAACCTGTTTTTCTCTCTACTAAGTAATGGTTTTTATCAGCGGCAGAGCGCGAAACCATTTCGGCAAGAAATCCAGTGAGGAATAGTTGTGTGCCGATAACCATTGCCAACAGTCCGAAATAAAAGAGGGGGCGCTCGGTCATTTTATATTCGTGGAAAGCAAATTTTGCAACAGCAAGATAAACGGCAATCATAAAACCGCCTAAGAAGCTAAGTGTACCCAGCGTTCCGAAAAGGTGCATCGGCTTTTTACCAAAACGCGAAACAAAGGTGATGACCAATAAATCAAGGAAACCATTAATGAAACGTTCTAAACCGAATTTAGTAGTTCCGTATTTGCGCTTCTGGTGCTGTACTTCTTTTTCACCAATTTTGCGGAAGCCCGCCCATTTTGAAATCACCGGAATATAACGGTGCATTTCGCCATACACATCAATCGTTTTAATCAAATCTTTACGGTAGGCTTTAAGTCCGCAGTTGAAATCGTGCAATTCTATTCCCGACATTCTGCGTGTTGCCCAGTTGAATAACTTGGTTGGAATGGTTTTGGTAATCGGGTCGTAACGCTTCTTTTTCCATCCCGAAACAAGGTCGTATCCTTCTTCGATTATCATTTTGTAAAGTGCCGGAATTTCTTCGGGACTATCCTGTAAATCGGCATCCATAGTAATTACCACATCGCCCTGCGCTTCTGCAAAACCAACATTGAGACCGGCAGATTTGCCATAGTTTCTGCGAAACTTCACGCCTTTAAAACGCGAATCGTTTGATGAAATTTCCTGCACTTTCTTCCAGGATGCATCAGTGCTGCCGTCATCCACGAAAATAACTTCGTAAGAATAATTACTGCTTTTAAGCGCAGCAACAATCCATGCCGACAGTTCGGCAAGTGATTCTTCTTCGTTGTAAAGAGGTATTACGATTGAAATATCCACGTCTATGTGTTATCAATTACGTTCTCAAACGACTGATTAGGATTCTCTTTTTTCAGAATAGCAGAAGTAATCAGTGAAATAATAAAGCCCATTATTGTAGTAGCAAAGACTACTGTAATGGTCATTATTTCAGGCGTTACAAACATGCGGGTGTATTTCATAGCCACTTCCACTTCTTCTTCACCCATGTTTTGTTCTTCCAGCATTTTCATTTCTGTTTCTTCCAGAATTTTGGTAATCATTCCCGGGTCAATGAACTTGGTGAAAATAAAGGTGTAGAAAGCTGAAAGGAAACTTGCAAAAAACACAATCAATGTGCCTGTCCACAAAGCCTGATTGTAGGTAATGTAGCCACCAAGACTTTTATCACGGTAAGTTTTTGTGCCCAAAATAATTCCACCGGCAAGAAAAACATAACTGAGCCAGCTTAAAGCCTGATTGGTAGTTTGGTCAAACGCATATAATAAAGCAGAGTAGGCAATCAGCACCAATCCAAGGAGTGCTCCAAAATTCATCGCGGTTTTGTAGGGAGTTGGTTTCTCTTCCATAGTTGTTGGGTTTTAGGTTGCGGCAAAGATAGATTTTTGTCTGAAAGATTTTTTCTCTTTCAAATTTCCTGTTTCGGATTTCAAATGTATCTTTGCAGCGGGTAAGTTCTATACGACCAGCTCCTGCTGAACTCCCCCAGGACCGGAAGGTAGCAAGGGTAGGCGGTTGTAGCGGTGCGATATCGGGACTTACCCATTTTTCTTTTAAAGAAAATAGCAAATAGAATATATGAAATAGAAAATAGTTAACAAGCGTAATTGCGTTATATTTTCTTTTTTCTATTTGCTATCATCTATTTTCTATCAATCCTGACTTTCGTAGGCTCCCATATCAGGATTTAGTTTTCTTCCCTTGCCATCTAAGTCATTATAAAGATTTGTTGGATTAGCAGCATCTAATATCACATTGTAACTTCCTGCATCTATCGCGGGTGAAGATGCATCAAGGTGAAAATCATTGTTTACCTGGTCAATGAAGAAGGTATCGCTTTGGGTTTTAATTATGTTATCGAAGAAGTTGATGTCTGAAGTATTCACTTCGGGGTCAATGCGCAAAAGAGTATGGTGGAACCGGTAAGTAAATGCTGCTCCCGGCACGTTATCAAAACCAATTTCGTTTTCAAGGTTGCCTGTTATAATGCAGTTTCCAAAATAGGCATTGTCTAAATCACGGAGTTGAATATTGCCGTCAACATCTTCGTAATAATTATTGAGCAAAAGGGCAGGTGTCTGGCGGTTGCCGTATTGGTAATAACTGCCGAACGTGCAGTGGCGGAAATCATAATTTCCTCCTAAAACAAGCGCTGCACAGAACTGTCCTCCGTTTCCAAAGACAGAGTTTTCTGCTGTAATATGTGCGCCTTGTGCAAGCAGGCAGGCGCCCGACATCTGAAAAATTTGTGTGTTATTGATGGTAACAGTTGGGTTAGAATTGGCAACTGTATCGGCATGAACACCTATTGTTCCGTTTTTAATGATGGCGTGATTAATCGTGTTGTTTTTACTTCCATTGTAAAACCAGATGCGATCCCACTGACCGGGAACATTCTGGTAAAAAGGTTCAAGTCTGTCTCCCTCCATCATCACCGGGTTTCCGGGTTGTCCGTTTATGCGCAGCGTTCCGTCACGGTAAACCAGCATCCCTGAATTTTTATGGAAATAAACTTTCACACCTTCCATAATATCCAATGAGCAAGCAGAATCCACAACTAATAATCCATAAACCACATAAGGTTTCTCGTTGGTCCACACATCATCGCAATCAACAATGGAATATCCTCCGAGACTCTGACTATAATTAGTAGGATAATAAAAATACGCATCCTGTCCCCAGGCCACCAAATCCACATCCTGCAGGTTTCCGTTGGTCATAAACAGAATAGAATCGGAAACAATCAGCGGATTATTTTGACCGCTGGCATCAAGCGTAACTTCCACAAAAAGAAACATGCTGTCTTTGCCTTGTATCTCAATATCGTGGTGCGAAATTCCGGGAATACCATCTACATTCAATCTGAATTTTGATGCAGAACCACCTGCAAGCATAATGGAAGAAATAACGATGCGCTTATCGCTGGGGTTATAAATCAATAAACGTTTTGTAGTTGAACCAATGGTTGTAAAAACAGTATCAAAAATTACTGTATCGGCTGAGAAGGTTAATTTGTCTGAAGGGTCGGTTGTAAGCATGTCTTTGCGGCAGGCGAAGAGCAATGCAGCAATAGAAACAAAAAGAAATAAAATGCGGGTTTTGTTCATGGGTTTGCAAAGATAGGTTTTCACTATTAACGGAGAAGTTTTGATTTTATTATTGCGTTCTGTCACTTCGAGCGCAGTCGAGAAGTTTAATTATGACTTCTTGGCTATACTCGAAGTAACAATAAACGAATTCAAGACATTAAATTATAGTGTTTAGTTGTTGATATTTAATGTGTTGTGAAGTGTTATTTGTTTTAAAATACCGTTTTGATATCATGGTGGCTGAGGAGGTGAATAGAAACAGGTGTTTCTACTCACCCTGACGCGTGGCTTTGCATAGAAACGGTCTGTTCCGTTCACCTTGGCGTATGGATACGCATCGAAATAGGGTAAGTGTATATAAAGCCACGTGAAGGGGTGAATAGGTGTGGGTTGTTTCTTTCCACCCGGGCGCGTAGAATTGTATAGAAACGGTCGTTTCTATACAACTTGTTGAGGTTTTGGGAATCAAGTTGCGTGTTTCCTTATTTCCTGACACGCCAAGGTGATTAGAAACGATTTCTTGGCTTCAAAAGGCCATTTTATGAGTGTTTAATACAGAAAAGTGAATGTGAAGCAGGTGTTGCCTTACGTAAAGAATTTCATAAGCATCTATGCGCAATAGCTTAACAGGATGCCAAACATTACTTTCTTGTTCTTATATTTACCCTTCTCTATGCAACCCACCAAATTCACCATCCGCGTTTACGGCATTCTTATAAATGATAAAAGCGAAGTGCTTTTAGCGGATGAAGTGGTCAACGGCAGACATCTCACCAAATTTCCGGGTGGTGGTCTGGAGTTGGGTGAAGGTCCTGCTGACTGTTTGGTGCGTGAGTTTCGTGAAGAAACAGGGCAGGAGGTTGAAGTGGTTGCTCATTTATATACCACTCACTTTTTTATACAATCACTTATTAATCCCGAACATCAGTTTATAGGAATTTATTATCGGGTTAGTTGTGCTGCAACCGAACAAATCATAATCGGCAAACAAACCGATAACATCACATTTAAATGGGTTTCGCTTTTTGCGTTGGATGAAAATGATGTGACATTTGAATCGGACAAGACCGTTGTGCGCTTGCTTTCATTACCTTCGCGCGCATAAATTTTTTCAATAGTGAAACTTCGTTTACTTCTTTTTGTGTTTTGCATTCCTGCAATTGCACTTTCTCAAGCCTTAAAACCATTTGATACCGAAACACATTATCCTGCGCCCTATTATTCGCTGGAACAGAACTGGTCGGCATTGCCTTTCCGCACCGATGCGGCTGATGAAATTCCCAAGGGGCAAATATGGATAAGCGATTCGCTGAAAACGGTGGATGTGTTTTACATACACCCAACGATGTATGGCAAAGGCAAAAAATGGAATGCAGATGTAGCAGATAAAAAGCTAAACAAGAAAGTAGATAATAAGCCGGTGCATTATCAGGCAACAGCTTTTAATGAAAGTTGCCGCGTGTATGCACCGCGCTACCGTCAGGCCATTGTTGATGTGTTTTACAACGAAACCGCTGACGGTGAAAAAGCCCTTGACCTTGCCTATGAAGATGTGAAAGCATCTTTTGAGTATTACCTGAAACATTATAACAACGGTCGCCCTATTATCATTGCTTCGCACAGTCAGGGCACTTGCCACTCGCGCAGGTTGCTGAAAGATTACTTTGACGGCAAGGAACTGAGCAAACAATTAGTGGCAGCTTATGCAATCGGTTATACCATAACCGAAAGCATGTACACCGATTTGAAAATATGCAATTCGCCCACAGAAACCGGCTGTTTTATTTCGTGGATGAGTTTTAAAAAAGGCTATGAACCTACCGGAGTATTCAGCATGCTGGCTCAAAGTGTTAACCCACTTACATGGACAACGGACAAAGCCATGGTGGGGAAAGAGAAAAGTTTAGGATCGGTGGGAATAAAATTCGGCAAGAAATTTTTAAACCGCACCAGTGCCGAGATACATGATAACAAGCGTGGAGGAACTATTCTGTGGGTAAAAACAAAAGTTCCTTTGCTACGCTTGCTGAACAACATGCATATTATTGACTACAACCTGTTCTGGTATGATATACGGAAGAATGTAAAAGACAGGATTGCGGCCTATAGCAAATAGTTAATAGAAAATAGCAAATAGAAAATATGAAGAAATTAATACTCATTATTATTCTGCTCGTTAGTATTGATAACCTGTTTGCGCAAACAGTTGCACACCAGCGCTGCGCTGCATTTGAGCGCGGCATGAACATCAGCAACTGGCTGGAAGCGCCCTGGCAAACCGATTGGCCCACCGAAACAGGCTATACCAAAGCTGATTTGCAATTAATGAAAGATGCAGGAATAAAATCGCTGCGACTACCAATCAATTTTGCGGAGATAAGCGATACGGTTTATCCTTTTGATGTAGATACAGCGCACGTTTTGTTTCAGCGGATAGACACTGTTATTAAGTGGGCCGATGAATTGAGTATGAACCTGATTATTGACAATCATCACGGCTGGACATTAACTAACGCAAACTGGCGCAGTCACAAAGACCGCTTTGCCAAACTGTGGGGAACAGTTGCAAAAAAGTATCAGTATTTAGACCCGGAACATTATTTCTTTGAACTACTGAACGAGCCGCCTATGGCTTTTAATGATATGGATTCGCTGAATTTATTGTTCAATACAGCCATTGACTCCATACGGAAATACACTACGGAACATACTGTTATTACTTCACCACCGCTGGGCAGTTGGGGAATGGCTTATGATTTATACCGCCCGCTGAACGACACCAATCTTATTTATACCTGGCATTGCTATGATGCCCTTAATTTCTCGCATCAGGGCTTGGTGTGGAATGACCCGTATTATCCTGCCGGAAATGAATTTCCAACACAGGGCGATCCGTTTTACGAGCAGTTTTTATTTGAAGGTGTTAAGCGTGTTATTCATTGGAAAGATTCATTTGATATGCCTGTTTTTCTGGGTGAGTTTGGTGTGAGCGAACATGCTCCTGCCGAAAGCCGTTGCCGTTGGATTGAGTTCCTTGCACACAAAACAGATTCGATGGATATTCCCTGGTTTTACTGGGACTGGCGCTGGGATTTCAGCATGTTTAACGGACATGTGATTTCGGAAGACAGTATTATTCCCTGCTATAAATACGCACTGCATCTTTACAGTGATACTGTTTCGGGAATTGAAGTTCCTGAGAATTATAACAATGTTTATGTTTATCCTAATCCTGTTTCGGAAATGTTTACAATTTCCGGAATTTCTTCTGATGCACAATTGGTAATAACTGATGCCACAGGCAAATTGGTTTATCAGGGAAATAACAGCGCACGCATTAATGCTTCATTTCTAAAGCCCGGTTATTACACACTTTTTATCTCTGACGGAAATAAAAACTCGCGGCTAAAACTGCTGAAACAATAAATTTGCCGCAAATATATTTTCAGTGTTAAATAAGTTCTCTTCGTCAGTTTTAATCCTTCTCTTTTCTGTTTGCGCTTCGCAGGCACAGACTGACAAGAAAAGTATTGACCAGAAGTTTTTCGAGTTTGATATCTATCCTTTTGAACTTGCAGAAAGCAGCAGCAAATGGGGTTTGAAATTTAAAGAGGTGTATGAACCCGCGTTAGCCATCAAGTACCTGAAACGCAATTTTCACTACAACTCCCGTGTTGACACCCTCTTAAATAATAACTGGCTTGCCTTGCCATTATATGATAAGTTCGAACGCTGGAGCTATGGTCCGCGCTTTCAGTATATGGTTGGCACAAGAGGAGCTAAGGTGGATATGTTTACCCTTTCGGGTGAGATTTAGGAAGCAATGTGACAGAATTTTTACCAGAGAAAGTAAACCTTGAAAAAAGCGATGTGGTGCTTACCCTGAAAACGGACAACCAATGGAAATGGTATTACGAAGGTGATTTCTATAATAAAAACACAACCATTTATTACAACTCCTCCGCGTTTGACAAACTGGAAGTTGTGCGCGATACTGTTCTGGCTGCGTTCAATTTTATAACCGAAGTGCAGGGTGTTAAACAACGGTTTAATGTGGTGGGGCATGAGCTTTCGGGCAATGTGGTGGCATACACTCAGCCTGTTGTAAAAGAACAACCCGCTACTGCGCAAGTTGAGAAAAAGCAGGAACCGGTAGTAAAAGAAGAAAAGAAACCTGAAGTGGTGGCTAATAATGCCGCAAAGGAAGAAGCAGAACAAAAAGTAAAAAAGGAAGCTGAAATAAAGGCTGCTGTTGCTAAAGCATTGGCGGAAGCCGAAGCAACCAGAGAAAAAGAACAGCTGGCAGCAGAAGCCAAACAAAAAGCAGATGCAGCAGCGCAGGAAATAGCTGCGCTGAAAGCACAGCTGGCTGCTGAAGAAAAGGCAAGACAAACAGCTGAACTAAAAGCAAAAGTGGAAGAAGAGCAAAAAAACAATGCTCTTAAGGCATTGAAAGAAGCCGAGGAAAAAGCCAGAATAGCTGCAGAACAAAAATCAATTGAAGAGGCAAAACAAAAGTCAGCAGAAGAAGCTAAGCGAGCTGCAGAAGCAGCAGCACAAAAGGCAAAAGAAGCAGCAGATATTAAAGCTGCGGTTGCAAAGGCAATGAGGGAAGCCGAAGAAAAAGAAAGATTAGCAGCCGAGCAAAAAGTAAAGGAAGATGCTAAACGCATTGCAGAAGCTGAGCAGGCAAAGCTTGCAGCAGAGGCAAGGGCTAAAGCCGAGGAAGCAGAGAAACAGGCTGCACTAAAAGCCCAAAAAGAAGCCGAAGAAAAAGCGAGAGTAGCTGCAGAACAAAAAGCAATTGAAGAGGCAAAACAAAAGGCAGCAGAAGAAGCTAAGCGAGCAGCAGAAGCAGCAGCAAAAAAGGCAAAAGAAGCAGCAGATATTAAAGCTGCGGTTGCCAAAGCAATTAAAGAAGCCGAAGACAAAGCTAAAGCCGAGGAAGAGAAGGAAATGGTTGCATTTAAAGCCTCAAAAGAAGCTGAAGAAAAAGAACGAATAGCATCAGAACAAAAAGCAAAAGAAGATGCCCAACGCATTGCTGAAGCAGAGCAGGTAAAAGCGTCAGCCAAGGCTAAAGCAGAGGAGGCCCAGAAACAGGCGGCTTTGAAAGCGCAGAAAGAAGCCGAAGAAAAAGCCAGAATAGCTGCAGAGCAAAAATCAATTGAAGAGTCAAAACAAAAGGCCGCAGAAGAAGCTAAGCGAGCTGCAGAAGTAGCAGAACAAAAGGCAAAGGACGAAGCAAAGGTTTTTGCAGAAGCAGAGAAAGCTAAAAAAGAAGCAGATATTAAAGCAGCTGTAGAAAAAACATTAAAAGAAGTTCAGGAGAAAGAGCGATTAGCTGCTGAACAACGGGCAAAAGAAGAAGCAAAGCGCGCTGCAGAAGCCGAGCAGGCAAAGCGTGCAGCCGAACTGAAAGCTATAAAAGAGGTTGTTCCCGAAAAGCAGGTTGATAAGCAGTCTGCTGAAGTATTGCAAGACCGTAACGTTATTATGCAGAAGATAATTGACCGCGACAAAATGTTAACCTATGCCTTTTATAAAGAAAAGGAATTATTAGGACTTAAAGCTGAGGATGGAAAGGTGCTGATCTATCCGGCATTAAAAGACATTAAGGTTACTTCTCCTTCTAATCCTGAACTTAAGCAGGTAAATACATTTGCCACCTTAGAGATTAACCTTAACGGACAGGTGTATAAAATTATCAAGAGCGATTTTGGCGGCCCTGATAAACTGAGCTGCAGCGATGGTATTACGCTGGTGTGGAACAAGGAAATGAAGAAGTATTTTCTGGCGCAGTAGTTTAAGAAGCGGAAAAAGAATATGTCAACTTTTTGAATTCAAGAAGCCCAATCGCTTTGGCTGATTTTACCTTATCAGGATAATGTATTGGTAACACACCAATACATTTAATGGAAAACAAAACACATTCCTATATTTAGCCCCTTGGAAACACAATACATTTTAAACTTCTTATCATAGGTAATTATGCTTTTACAAATCAATAATTTAAATAAACAATACAGCAACGGAGTGCATGCACTCAATGATGTATCACTTACCATCAACAAGGGAATGTTTGGTTTGCTGGGCCCCAACGGAGCCGGTAAATCATCGCTTATGCGCACCCTGGCCACCCTGCAGGATGCCGACAGCGGCAGCGTTATGCTGGGTGATATTGATGTGCTGAAAGATAAAGATGCCGTGCGCAAAGTATTGGGCTATCTGCCACAGGAGTTTGGGGTGTATCCCCGCACCTCGGCAGTTGATTTGCTGGACCACCTGGCATTGCTCAAAGGTTTTGGCAACCGCAGCGAGCGTAAAGAAATAGTAGAGCAGTTGCTGAACAAAGTGAACTTGTTTGAGCACCGCAAAAAGGCAGTAAGCAGCTACAGCGGAGGTATGCGCCAGCGCTTTGGTATTGCCCAGTGCCTGATTGGTAACCCCAAACTGGTTATTGTGGATGAACCAACTGCGGGATTAGACCCCGGAGAACGCAACCGCTTTTACAATATCCTGAGTGAAATAGGTGAGAACATCATTGTTATTCTCTCCACCCACATTGTGCAGGATGTGCGCGAACTGTGTATTCAGATGGCCATTATGGATAAAGGCAAACTGCTCTTCAGCGGCAACACCGATGATGCGCTTAGCCAGATAAAGGGCAAAGTATGGGAAAAGAAAGTTGACAAAGCAGAGTTACCTGCTTACCAGAACGGCTATAAAATTATTTCAAGCAAGCTGGTAGGAGGGAAGCCACTTATCCATGCGTTCTCAGTCACAGAATTATCCGATGGTTTTAGTCGTGCCGAAGAAACGCTGGAAGATGTATTTTTTGCCAAACTAAACGAACTTGCCTAAGCCGCCATGTGGAAATTTATAAAACTCGAATGGAAGTATTGGTTGACTTCACCAATGATCTGGATATTTTTGTTCATCAACGCCTTGCTGGTGTTTGGTGCTGTTTCTTCCGACAATGTTACTATAGGCGGTGGTGTAGGCAGTGTGCATAAAAATGCGCCTTACATCATACAAACCTATTACGGCTTAATGTCGCTTATCTGTTTGCTGATGACCACGGCATTTATGAATGCTACCGCTAACCGCGACTTTCAGTACAATATCTATCAGCTTATTTTTTCTTCGCCCATCAAAAAGCGTGATTACTATTTCGGGAAATTTATTGGTGCTGTTACCATTGCTGTTATTCCGCTGCTGGGTGTCTCCATAGGCGCTTTACTTGGTCCGCTTATGCCCTGGGTACAGCCCGAACGATATGGTGAGGTTATATGGTCGGGCCATTTGTTGGGCTTATTTGCTTTTGGTATACCCAATACCATTATAGTAGGTGTTATGGTCTATTCACTGGCTATTATTTTCCGCAGTAACATTGTTTCGTTTGTAGGTGCTATTCTTATTCTGGTGCTGTACGGGGTTTCATCAGGTTTTACCAGTGATATTGAAAAAGAATGGCTGGCCAATATCCTTGACCCGTTTGGTTTCCGCCCAGAGAATATTATTGCCAAATACTTAACCGTAGATGAAAAGAACCTGCACGGGGTTCCGCTGGAAGGGGCTTTCCTTGCCAACCGAATACTGTGGATGAGTATTGCTTTTGTAATTCTGTTTGCTTCGTATTTCAAATTCTCATTTAACGCTAAAAAGGAAAAGGTTAAAAAAGAAAAAGCAGGACAAACAGATGAACTAAAGGCAGTTGTTTCAGGGAAGACCTATCAACCCTCTGTTGCCAATATTTTTTCGTTTACAGCACTCTGGTACCTTATAAAGTTTGAAACCAAGGCTGTTATCAAAAACCCCACTTTTGTTATCATTGTTGTAATAGGCTTAATACAGCTTATTGCCAGCCTTACCAGTTTTACGGGCAGGTACGGCACCGACCAGTATCCCGTAACCTATGATGTTATTGACAGCATCCGCGGTTCGTTTTATATTTTCCTGATAGCCATTATTACCTTCTATACCGGAGCAGTGGTATGGAAAGAGCGCGATGCTAAAATAAACGAGATACAGGATGCAACACCGGTAAAAACAGGGCTGCTGTTTACCTCCAAGCTTATAGCCATTATAGCGGCAATAGCCCTGATTATGTGCTGCACCATACTGATAGGCATAGCTGCGCAATCTGCCTTTGGCTATACCCGCTTCCAGTTGGATGTGTATATCAAATCGTTGCTTGTTCTTGACCTGCTTTCATTTGCATACCTGGTGGTAATAGCCTTGTTCTTCCATTACCTTATTAACAACCGCTACATTGCCTATTTTGTATTTGTAATGTTTGTAATACTGAATGAGTTTATCTGGAGCCTTCTTGAAATAAACACCAACATGCTCAAGTTTGGAGGAACACCCAGCGTTACCTTTTCAGACCTGAATGGTTTTGGGCCCTTTATTCCTTCGCTGATTGCTTTCAATACCTACTGGCTCTTATTCTGCATCATTATTTGCTTTCTTATTTATGGCTTTTATGTAAGAGGAAATGAACTGGGATTTGTGTCGCGGTTAAAAAACGCGCTTTACCTAACGGGCAGGAATAAACTCGCGTTTTCATCCTTTGTGGTTTTGTTTATTGTATGCACCGGTTTTGTGTATTACAATACGCAGGTGGTTAATAAATACGATTCGCCACAGGAGCAGGAAGACAAACAGGTGGCGTATGAAAAAACGTATAAGAAGTATGAAGGCATGGCGCAGCCCCGCTTTTACAAATTCAATTACATCATTGATATCCTGCCTTACGACAGAAGTATGTCGGGCAGCATAGAGGCCTGGGCGCGAAACATTTCAGGTGAAACAATAAGTGAATTGCATTTTACCATGCCGCTTATTTCTGACAGCGTAAAACTAATCATAGGCAACAGCAAGCTGAAGTTAAACGATAAAGACTTAAACTATCGCATTTACAGTTTAGATACTCCCCTAAAGCCCAACGATTCAATTCTTGTTAAAGTTGAGTTCTGGAAATTAAACAAAGGCTTTGAAAACGAAGTAAGCTTTACGCAGCTTACACAAAACGGAACGTTCTTTAATAACGGAGATATTTTACCCGGTTTTGGATATAATAACGGCTATGAAATAGGGGATAAGAACAAACGTGCAAAGCTGGATTTACCCAAACGCAGACGTATGC
>CANKAM010000025.1 GCA_947479755.1 Bacteroidota bacterium | reverse complement strand
CAATGGTTGTTTGAAAAATGTGTTGGCTACCATTGGAGTTATAGAAACGGTAAAATAGGCAAAGATTTTTATTATAGAAAACCAAAATGGCTTTATGTGTGGATATTTAATCGTTACTACGGAAGGTAGCAATTTTTATTTCACATAACATTTATTATGCGCTACTAAATTACAAAAACTTGCGACAATCCCCCCTTATTAATAGGAATTGCCGCAACTAAGAGTTGCGGAATATTTATATTATGTTAACTATAAATCTATACTATATATCCGATTAACATCGCCAAAAAAAATAATTTTTCCTCCCACACAATAATTCCCCCGCCTCTCCGTTTCTATTAAAAAACCTTTTTTCAAATGCCTTAACCCCGCAAATGAGAACCGAGCGCAAGACAGACAGCTATACTATTTGGGAACTGGTAATAAAGCAGCTGCGCTTTACCAAATTGCATTACCGTGATGAGCACCATCTGCCTTATTACAGCGGCACACATCCTGTTATTTATCTGGTGCTGAAAGGTGAATACCGTATAAATGTGCAGGGCAAACCGTTTGCATGCAGGCGCAATCAGTTGCTGCTGATAAAGGGTAATGCACAGCCGGTTACTGAGCTTGCAAAATACGGCACTCATCTGTTTGCTTTTGAACTGAGTGCCGAAGCGTGCGAACATTTTTCGGCAATTATTCCTGAACCGGTTTCGCAGGAGTTTATAAAAGGCAGCGCTGTTCATACCTTGATTACGGAGTTGTATGATGCATTTGAAGCTGATAATGCTTCTACGCATTTAGATGTTCAGGAAGCGTTTATAAAACTATTGAAAGAGTTGGTGAGGCAGCAACAGCAGCTAAGCAATAGCAGCAAGCGCTGGAGCGATTTTTTTAATCAGCTGACGGCATCAGGTGATTTTCTTGTGTATGACTTTGCAGACATTGCCGCTATGGCAGGTATAAGCACGCGACAATTAACACGGTGCATAATAGAGCACTATGGCTACAACTATCGCACGTTGCATAGTAATATGAAGGTGCGCTATGCGGCTCAACTTTTAAGACAAGGCATCATAGATATGGATGAAGTAAGAGAGCGCTGCCGCTTTGCAACCTATAAAAGCATGAGCAAAGAGTTTAAAAAAATGTATCACTGTACTCCGCATGAATACAGGGAAAGAAATAAATGATGTCTGTTGAGGAGCCTTGAATGAGTTTCAGGAACCCTTGTACTTATTTTATTGCCACACATTTGTGTCGTTTTAATGACAAGCCCACAGGCAAACGTTCTTTGACATATCAGAAACAAAAAGCAATCAATGAAAAGTGCATTTCGGTTAATTGTTCAGCCTTATTAATCAATAGCTGACCGGCTATTGATTAAGTGTTGACAGCTATTAACCGAATGCTGATTAACTATTAATCTAATGGTGGGTAACTATGAGTTAAGTGTTAGCAGTTATTAATCAAATGCTGACCAACTATTGATTACGTGTTAGCAGTTATTAACCAAATGCTGACCAACTATTAATCAAATGGCGGACAACTATGAGTTAAGCGTTGAGAGCATTTAATCAAATGCTGACCAATTATTAGTTAAGTGTTAGCAGTTATTAACCGAATGCTCACCAACTATTAATCAAATGGTGGGTAACTATGAGTTAAGTGTTAGCAGTTATTAATCAAATGCTGACCAACTATTGATTACGTGCTAGCAGTTATTAACCAAATGCTGACCAACTATTAATCAAATGGCGGACAACTATGAGTTAAGCGTTAGCAACTATTAATCAAATGCAGACTAACTATTAATCAACCGGTGACAAAACCAAGCCGAACAAAGAATTTATTCAACAACTAATTAATTAATAATAAACCCGGGCGAAATTTTTCGCCTTTAAAAACAACTGAGCGAAGCGCTCTCTTTGATACAATTAAAAACAACTAACTAAATCAAAAAAACAAAATGGTAAAAATAAGATGTAAATTAAGTTATCACAGTTTAAGAACCAACCCAATAAAAGTTTTTGCAGTTGGTGTGCGCGATGGTGTTTTTAATAACAACCCGCCCTTTATAGCTCCAACTACAACACTTGCTGCCTTGCAATTGCTGATAGATGCATATTCGGGCAAATACGATGCTTTTAAACTACACACGGCCTCACAATCAGAAGTGGATGAAGCACGTGATTTGCTGATGGCAGAGCTTGATACGTTAAGAGAATATGTTGATACAGTGGCTAATGGTAATGCAACTACTATAGCACTTGGTGGTTTTGTGCCTACCAAAGGCAGCACGAGCAGTGTAGTAGCACCGGTGCAGCCTTCAGGCATTACTCTTGTGCGCGGTATTCAGGGTGAGTTGGTAGCAGAGTGTGCAGCCATAACAGATGCCGACAGCTACGGGGCAGTATTAACCAGCGAGCCGCTACCGGTATGGTTTGTTATTGATGGATTTGGACAGGTTGTTATAGAACAGGGTGCTACTCCGGGTCCTATACCTCCGGCAGCACCATCACCCGGCAGCATTGGCGGAATACTTGACCTTACCAAAGGCCGCAAAAAGAAATTCAGCAACCTGCAGGTAGGTGTTACTTACTACGTTTATTTCTGGGCCATGAATGCAGCCGGGGTAAGTCCGCTAAGTAATGCGGTGAGTAAGAAGGTGATTGAGTTGTAGGGGAAAGGCCATAGACCATAGTTGATAGTCCATAGTAACGAGCCCCGCCAATGGCGGGGCTCGTTGTCAATTAATATGGATATCCGGTGGAGAATATAGGACGAAAGCCGAACCTGAAATTGCTGATGGAAGATTTGGAATTATTTGTGAACGCTCACTCATCTTGTTAATTTATTTCTACAAGTGGCTATTCAATTAAACAACCTGTTTTCCTTCATAAGCAAGAATAAAAATAACCTTACTTTTGAAGTATGAAATTACTCACTCCAATAGCGTTAGATGACTATAAGCGGAAACAAAAATTCACACTTATCAAGTACTTGAACAAGCTTGACAAGTTGAAATATGCTCATCAATCGTTTGAATTATTTTCGGGTGAATCATCTGTTTACAGTTCACAGATTGAAGGCAGCACTGTTACCGAAACTGATTATATACGATATAAAGAACATGGAGTTGGGAAAGGGACAGATAGAATAAATGAGGTGCAGGATTTGGAGAATGCTTACAAGTTTGCAAAGCAAAATAATCTTACAAAAAAAAATTTGCTTAAAGTCCACAAAATTTCTTCTGCTACTATTTTAAAAAACAATCCTGATGAAAGGGGAAAGTTGCGAACCCAGAATGTTCGTGTGGGGAGTCTGCATCGCACCGTTTATTTTTGTCCTGCTCCTGAAGTTGTAAAAGATGAATTTGAAGTATTAATGAAGGAAGCGGAAGAGCTTGCTAAAAAGGAATTGACAATTAATGAAACATTTTACTATGCTTCATTATTGCATTTAGCATATGTAAAAATTCATCCCTTTGTTGATGGTAATGGTCGCACTGCACGTCTTTTGGAAAAATGGTTTCTTGCACAACATTTGGGAGCTAAGGCGTGGTTTATACGTTCCGAAAAATATTACAAGTTTCGTTTGCAAAAGTATTATGATAACCTTTTAATAGTAGGCAAAAATTACAATGAACTTGATTATGAAAACGCGGTTCCTTTTTTGTTAATGCTTCCCTGGGCGCTAAAGGCAGGAGTGGAAGACAAGTATTAAAAGCGTTGAGATAGTTCTACTCCTCTGAACTATCAACAAAATAAGCCATTGAAATTCAATGGCTTATTTTGTGTGGAGAATATCGGAGTCGAACCGATGACCTCTTGCATGCCATGCAAACGCTCTAGCCAGCTGAGCTAATCCCCCATGAGGGCGGCAAAAGTAAAAATCTTTCAGGGATTAGGAATATCGGGCTGTTTTATTAACCCAAAATCCTTTGCTACCCACCAGGTAGAATGAAAATTCACATCCTTGCCAAACATACCCGGCTTTCCACCTTCATCCTCTTTATCACCTGGATTAAGCGCGAGTGCGTGACCTATATCTTTTAAAATATACATAACAACTACCTCCTTGTTTTCAGCATCATTATAAGAAAGGCGTGTTATACCCGGGTTTTTATTAAAGGGACGTTCTTTCTTCTCGGGCTTTACATCCGTTTTATGTACACCGGCCCATTGCTGCACCAGCTCATAACCGTTGCGGATATAAACCACAAAGTCCTTTCTGCCATGCACTACAATCATACGCGGATACTTACCCGCATAATCAGGATTTTGTTTAAACACACGCTTAGCCCATTTCTCAGGCGATTTATTGGGTGGCAACCAGAAAGCAAACATGGCCTCAAAAGGATTACGTGCTACCTTGTAAGGCGCTCCCGCAAAAATAGCTCCTGCATTAACATCCTCAGGATAGCAAGCCATTAAAGCCACTGCCATAGCTGCCCCTGCCGACAAACCCGCCACAAAAACCCGTGACGAATCTGTGTTAAAATTCCCGTTCATGTAATCAATCATTTCCTTGATGGAATGCACCTCACCGCTGCCACGGGTAATGTCCTTTTTCTTAAACCAATTAAAACAGCCCGAAGTATTGTTAGTGTGTTTCTGTTGCGGATACACTACTATAAAGCCATTGATATCGGCCAGCTTATTCCAGCCTGCAAGTTCCGAAACACTCTCGGCATTTTGCAGGCAACCGTGCAACACAAAAACAACAGGTGCTTTCAGGCTGTCCACAAGATTTTTGGGCTTGTAATAATACAGCTTCAGGTTGCCGGGGTTAGACCCGAAGTTTTCAATTTCAGTAATGTCAAGAGCAAAGGAACAAGCCGAAAAAATAAGTGCCGAAAAGAGAGAGATAAAGAATTTTAACATTGCCCCAAAGGTGAAAAAAATCTGCTCGTAAATAAACAAGATGAAACATTCAACAGCCAAACACTGTTAAAGCCCCTTCGGATAAGACCAACAACCATGAATCGCGAAGATTTATTTTACCATATCAAGCAAAAGAAGTCCTTTCTATGCGTAGGACTGGATACCGATATTGCTAAAATTCCGCTGCATCTGCTGGATTTTCACGATCCGGTTTATGAATTTAATAAGCAGATTATAAAAGCTACGCAGGATCTATGTGTGGCCTATAAACCCAACATCGCATTTTATGAATCGCGTGGCTCTGAAAGTTGGCTGAGCCTGGAAAAAACAATGAATGAAATTCCTCCGGGAATTTTTAAAATAGCTGATGCTAAACGCGGTGATATTGGCAACACCACCCAAATGTATGCCCGGGCTTTCTTTGACCAACTGGATTTTGACTCCATCACCGTTTCGCCTTACATGGGCGAAGATTCAGTTAAGCCATATCTGGATTATAAAAACCGTTGGGTAATTGTTTTGGCAGTTACTTCCAACATGGGCGCTTTTGATTTTCAGTTTCTGCCCATTGCCGATACAAACGAAAAAGTTTACGAAAAAATTATCACCACCTCACGCAACTGGGGCACTACCGATAACATGATGTATGTGGTAGGCGCTACCAAAGCCAATATGCTGGTGCATATACGCGAAATTATTCCCGATCACTTTCTGTTGGTTCCCGGTGTTGGCGCACAAGGCGGAAACCTTGAAGAAGTTGCCAAATATGGTTTCAATGACCACTGCGGATTGCTTGTCAACTCCTCGCGAGGCATTATCTATGCATCCAGTGGACCTGATTTTGCCGAAGCAGCACGCGAAGAAGCAAAGAAAATACAGAAAGAAATGAAAGTGCTGCTTGAACGTGCTGAACTTATCTGATTATTTCAGTAACTCATCAACAGCCGCCAGAACTTCATCATAGTTAGGCTCAGTTGAAATTTCAGGAACTAATTGCACATAACGGATAACGTTTGCTTTATCTACTACAAAAACTGCACGGGCGCTAAGACCTTTCATTCCGCCTGTAACAATTTCGGTTTTGTATTCATTGCAAAAATCATTGTAGCGGTAATCAGAAAGAGCCACTACATTTTTTATTCCCTCGGTTTCGCAAAATCTGCGTTGTGCAAAAGGCAAGTCTTTTGAAACCACTATTCCAATAACGCCTTCTTTTTTTGCCAGTTTTTGGTTAAAGGTCCGTGTTTCCAAAGCGCAAACACCGGTATCAAGACTCGGAACACCAATTATAACTTTTACTTTGTCTTCAAAGTCATACAAACTTATCTCGCTCAGGTCGGTTTTTACTGCTGTAAAATCTTCAGCCTTTGCTCCTACTTTTGGTAAAGTCCCTTTCAGTTGAACTTCTTTTCCTTTTAATGTTACGGTTGTCATAAATGAATTTTATAATTTATCTTTGATTAAGTTAAGCCTGCAAAACTAAAATAAAACCAAATGAAAAAGATTCTATTCCTTATATTATCTGTACCTATTCTGTTTCTTGCCGGCTGTAAAAAGGAGAACGATATTCCTGATTTAGACTTTAGGCAGGAGATGCGCGAATTTGTAAAAGGAATAAGTGAATATGGAAGGTCTATTCATTCCGGATTTATTATCATCCCTCAAAACGGACAGGAATTGGTCTCTTCAACCGAAGAAAGTAATGGTGCACCGGCAAGCGACTACCTCTCTGCAATTGATGGATTAGGTCGCGAAGATTTATTTTATGGTTACAACAATGACAATGAAGCAACGCCCACAGATGACAGAGAGTATATTACAGGATTTCTTGATCTGGCAAAAAATAATGGCAAACAAATTCTTGCTATTGATTATTGCAGCACTCCTTTATTCATGGATAATTCATACACCCAGAATAATGCAAAGGGCTATATCTCATTTGCTGCTGACCATCGCGAGCTGGACAATATTCCCTCTTTCCCTGCTCAGCCCTATGAAGTGAATACCAATGCTATCATCACTTTAGCAGAGGCAAAGAATTTTCTTTACCTCATTAATCCTGCAACGTTTTCAACCAAACAGGATTTTATCAATGCAGTAACTGCAACCAATTACGATGCACTGGTAATGGATTTATACTTTAACGATGAAGAGTTTTCATCGAGTGAAATTACTGCATTGAAAGAAAAAGCAAATGGCGGAACACGATTATTAATTTGCTACATGAGCATTGGCGAAGCGGAAGATTATCGCTACTACTGGCAGTCATCATGGAACAATGATAAGCCGGCATGGTTGGATGATGAAAATCCAAATTGGGCAGGCAATTACAAGGTCCGCTACTGGGAACAGGACTGGAAAAATGTTATCTACGGAAATGATTCCTCTTATCTGAAAAAGATACTGGATACAGGTTTTGACGGAGTGTATTTAGATATTATTGACGCCTTCGAATATTACGAAAATCAATAATATTATTTCATTTTCTGTTCTACAAAATCAATCAATGAGTGAATGACTTTAATATGAATTTCCTGAGCCCTGTCTGCATACTCCGAGTGCGGTGCACGTATTTCAACATCACAAAGCGAAGCAAGTTTCCCTCCGTCTTTGCCAGTCAAACCGATTACTAAAACTCCGTTTGCTTTTGCAAGCTCAGCAGCTTTCAGAATATTTTTTGAGTTGCCACTGGTGCTGATGGCTAACAATACATCACCACTTTTCCCATGTGCTTCAATAAAGCGCGAAAAAATAGATTCAAATCCATAATCGTTGGCAGTGCAAGTAATATAAGAAGGGTCAGAAATAGCAATAGCAGCAAAAGGTTTACGGTCATCACGAAAGCGTCCGGTCATTTCTTCTGCAAAGTGCATAGCATCACTCATGGAGCCTCCATTACCACACGAAATAACTTTATTTCCTTTTTTTATAGCGGCAACTAACATTTCACCTGCTTTTTCAATTGCAAGAATATTTTTTTCATCAGACAAGAACTTGTCAAGAATGATTTTTGCTTCTTCAAAATGCTTGCGAATACTGTTGCTCATAATTATTGCTTTGTTCCAAAAGTAGGAAAAATAATATGCCGGGGTGTAAGAGCCCTTTGTTACGGAAACATTATATCTTACCAGCTGTAGCCAGTTTAATCAATCTCTTCTGACGTTCAGATTTAAAAGTTCGTTTTGCAATTTCGTCTTCTGTGAATTTTGCAGGTTCCACCTTTTCAGCAGTTTGTCTTTCTTCCGAGTTTTTCAAAAGCTCTTCTGCCAGTAACTTAAATTTAGTTTGAAAAGCAGCTAATGTATACTCGCCAAAAACGGTGTGCCCGCCTTCATAACATTGCATTTGATATTCTTCGTAAGTAGTCACATAACCGCAATACGCATTGGTGTAAGAAGAAATAATCACACGTTCTACTCCACGTTTTTTCAATACATCAGCAACTGTTTTTCTTAAACGTTGTCCTGCAATGGTGGTAATTTCACAAGGAATTCCAACCAAAGCCGTATTACCTAGTATGGCAATATGAAAAGGCAATACTTGCGGAATCCAAGGTTTATTATCAAGACTTCCGTTGCGGTGGTATTCTTTAAAAACTGCAATATTTCTATCTGCCCAACCCGGGATAAACAAATTTTTAATATCCGATGTGCCCAGTATTTTACGGTCGCATGTTTCTATTAAAATGTCCTTATTCCCCTGTACAAGGTATTTTTCTTTCACACTTTTTCTGCGTTCCGGTTTCATAAAAGGCATTTTTACATGCTCCCAAAACCTGATAAATTTTGAAAGCATTTTTGCTGCAAAGGTTATAGGTGGAGCCATTCCCGGCCCTTCCACGGTTCCGGCAAAAAAGGCTATGCCGTGACACGATGGTCCTGTGCGTGCATCTGTTTTCCCGTTTGCAAATTCAGGGTCACACACAATATTGCGGAAATCGAAATTCATTTTCACGTAATCTATCTCAGGCAAAAGTGGTGATGCTGTTTTTGCTTTTTCAGAAATCTCTCTTGCTTTTTCAAACTGAAGATTACCGTTGAACTTTGCGCTGTCAAAATCGTTTTCAAATTTCCCACGCGTCCATTTCTTTTTCTTATCCCAGATAAAGTTTGGCGTTACATCACCCGAAACATGCTGAGCAAAAATGGAAATGAATTTTTCTCTTCCATGTTTCTTCATTTCCTCTTCATGGTAATGCGCTGCATAGCCTTTATTATCGCTGCAAATAAGATGGTTGTCATTACTAAGACTGGTTGTATGTGTTCCAAACCAATTTACAGATGCAATGGGCTTGCCTTCAGGCGAATCAATCCGCATTAAGGTCATCTCTCGGTCAACCGCAAGATGTTTATCTTTTTCAGTGCGTTTAATTTCAACTTCAGGATTCAGGTTGTAAGCAAATACTGAACGGTTGAATGCAACTTCCAGGTCAGGCTCAAAAGTTCCTGTTGCAATTTTTAACTCAGCAGGTTGTAAATTTTTTTCTGCTTCCAGAATTGCATCTACAATTCCGTCAACTATCTTAGTATATACTTCAGGGACAAAACCCGGAATGCTCATATTGTACAAACCGTAGTTTGAATAACCTCCCGGTGCGCTATGTGTGTGCTGAGCAGTAAGGAAGAGATTGCTTTCAGTATAACCTAACTCTTCATGGTTTCGGGCAAAACGTTTTACAACACCGCTTTTTATAGCAATAGTGATAAAGCATATTTCAGCATTTACGTACGCAATTTTTTTTCCTGTTTTAGAATCACGAAATACCAATGCACGAGCATAAATGGGAGTTTCCACGCCAAGCACAATGTTGCGGAACATTCCGTAACCCATCATGCCTACACCTTTTTTATCAACGGTAATATCAGCTTTACCGGTTCCTACTTCAAACATAAAATGCGGGGATTAAAATTCTGAGGTTAAAAGTAACAGGAATTCAAGGGATATGCAAGATGTTAAATAATATCAGCGAATAATTTTCTTTTAACAACTACTAGTATAAACACTATAACTAATTTATTATCTGGGAGTGGTGTTAAGGGGCTGGTTATGATTTATGTCATAGAGAATACTGACTCCTGTCATATCCTTCGTTTCAACAATTTTTCACATTTGCCTTTGAAATATAACCCTACATTCAGATGAAAAATATTTTACTTCCAACTGATTTTTCAGAAACGGCAAACTCGGCTGCCGAGATGGCGGCAATTATCGCTAAGAAAACTAACGCTACTATTTATTTGCTTCACGTTGTAAATCTTCTTGAATACGGAGATGAGGATGAGGTTTCAAAAAAATTGTTTGTAATGAAACTCGTGAAAAAAAAGATGGATGCATTAATAGCGCAACCATTTTTTGAAGGAGTGAACGTTGTAATTGCATTACAATTTGAATTGATTTATGAGCAGATCTGGAAACATGCAAAACAGCATGATATTGATTTGATTGTAATGGGTACACATGGAATTAGTGGCATATCAGATATGTTTCTGGGTTCAAATACACAAAAAGTAGTAAGAATGGCTGAGTGTCCTGTTCTTACAGTTAAAGGCAAACCTGAAAAATTTGATTTCAGCAATATTGTTTTTGCCTCTGATTTTGGTGTCGATACAGAAAAGGTTTTTTGGAAAATTGCTGAATTGGCAAAGATTTATGATAGTAAAATTCATTTACTGAGAGTTTGCACAACTTCTGATTTTGAGCTTACTGACAATGCAATAAACAGGATGGAAGAATTTGCCCAAAAAGCACATTTGAAAAATTATACAGTAAATGTTTACAATGCAAAACACATTGAATCGGGAATAGTTAAATTCAGTAATTCAATTAAAGCCGGTCTTATATCAATTGGTGCGCACGGAAGAACGGGTTGGGATATGCTCCTAATAGGAAGCAAGGCTGAAAACATCGTCAACCATTCCAATATTCCAATCCTCAGTATTCAAATTCCTAAAGACTAATACTAACAGGATATAGATTTAAAGAAGATGAAAATTATTTATAATACACTTTTGTTATTAGCGCTTGGCAATGCTTCATTATTTGGTCAAATTCCGGAATGGGCATGGGCAAATGGTGCAGGTGGAAGTTCTCTTGATTATGGAACCAGTATATCAGTGGATGAAAACCGTAATTTATATCTTACAGGATGGTTCAACAGTTCTACTATTTCTTTTGGAAGCACTGTGCTTACCAATAATGGGATTGAAGGAACAAGTGATATTTTTATTGCAAAATATAACTCTACAGGGGTTTTGGTATGGGTTAAAAATTTTGGAGGAGCTGGAGATGACAGAAGTATCAGTATCAGAACAAACAGCAAAGGAGTTTTTGTTCTTACCGGATGGTTTAAAAGTCCTGCGCTATCTATAGGAAGCACAGCACTAAATAATGCAGGTGGCAGTGATATACTGATTGCACGATTTGATGAGGATGGTACAGTTGTGTGGGCAAAAAGTATTGGAGGAGCTGCAGATGACGAAGGCAACAGCATTAGCTGCGACCCTGATGGCAATATATTTGTAACCGGAATGTATGAAAGCAACTCTATCAGTTTTGGCAGTTCTACGATAACAACTGCAGGAAAGCATGATATTTTTCTGGTCGGGTATAATCAATCAGGACAATTATTGTGGACAAAAAATATTGGCGGAAAAAATGATGATAATGGAAGCACAGTAACAAATGATGGCGATGGTAATATCTATCTGTCCGGAAAATTCAGAAGTGCCACAGTTGACTTGGGCGAAAAGTCATTGACAAATGCCGGTAAAGACGGTAATTACGGTGATATATTTATGACAAAATATAACACATCAGGAAAACTGATTTGGGCAAAAAGCCTGGGAGGAAGTTATTATGATGAAGTCTATAGCATAACAACCGATAAATTAAATAATGTATATCTCACCGGTTGGTTTAAAAGCGACACTATCGTATTCGGATGTGATACGCTGATGGAATGCACTATCCTAACTCGTGCACACGGAGTTGATTATGGAGATGTGTTTATTGCAAAATACGATTCTTATGGAGAGCCGGTTTGGGCAAAACGTGCAGGTGGAATCGCTAAGGATTATGGTTTTGGTATTACAACTAATACAGTTGGCGATGTTTTTCTGACCGGTATTTTTGAAAGCAATTTTTCATCATCAGGTCAGGTGAAATTGAAAAATGCCACCAGTAATGATATTTTCATTTCCAAATATAATTCAGAGGGGAAAGTATTGTGGGCTAAAAGTATTTATGGAAGCGCTATGGCCCGCTGCATTACAACTGACATATATGGAGGTGTATATCTTGCAGGAGTTTATGATGGCCTTGAAATGCGATTTACAGAGACACTATTAAAAAATGCAGGTCAGGGTGATATTTTTGTTGCGAAACTTAAATAAAGAATTCTTTAAACATCATTAACAGATGATACATATCATCATTTTATATGACTAATTGCAGCAGCAAACTGAAACAGACAGCATACTTTTGTGCCAATAGATGACTAATATAATAAATCTAAATATCAATGAAAACGCACTTATCAACTACAATATCCAGAAAGTTTCAGGTTTTATTTTTTGGAGTTGCTTTCTTTCCTCTGTTTGCTTTTTCTCAAAGCAACCCTGAAAAATCAAAACAATCTGATTATCCTCAAATCACCAACACGCAAACGGCTCCGGCATCACATCCTGCCGATAACCAGGATAAATCACAAAAATGGTCAGAAGAGCCACGCTATAATGTGAATAAAAGAAACAGAAAAATCAAGCAAACAAAAACCGAGCAAAGCAAAGGATCGGGGACAGTAACGGAAGTTGAATCTACAAGAGGCGAAACTAAAAAAGAAAAGAAAGAGAAAAAATAAATCAGGTTTGCCTCACTGACTGAAGGTTTTATTTACAATGAAAACACTTCTGTTTCGTGTTATACATTAGCTATATTAATTTTAAAGAAAAAGCAAGTACAGGTTTATTGTGCTTGCTTTTTCTTTTTTCTGTTTCGTCAGTATTTTCGCAATGTTGCAGTGGCGATTGTCTTAACGGTTATGGCTCCATGATTAATCAAAACGGAGATTTATATACCGGAAATTTTAAAGATGGTTTGTACAACGGCTATGCAAAGATGGCTTGCTCCAATGGCGATATTTATACCGGCTTCTATGTTTCAAACTTAAAACAGGGATGGGGAATGATGACCTATTCCAATGGTCTAAAGTATGAAGGTGAGTGGGTAAAAGATGAAATGCAGGGTGATGGAACATTGTTTTATCCTGATGGCAAAAAACACATCGGACAATTCAGAAATAATAAACCAAATGGCAGAGGAGTCTATTACGATGCGAACGACAACATTATTGCTGATGGCTTTTTTGAAGACGGTGAATATATTCAGGGAGGAATTTTTAAAAATGGAGGAACTTACTACCTTGAAACCTATAAGATAAACAGGCTGCTTCAGCAATATAACATCAATGAGTTTCCTTTTATTTCCGGTTTTTCACGGACATATAATGTTCTGAAAAATGCACGTGCAGATAATTATCAATCTGTAAGAGGCGAAGTAGTTTCTGAAAGTATAAAAGGGCAAGTCACCTATGAAGGTAAGATAAAGATTCCGGGAGCGGGGAACTGTTACATTATTGCAGATACCTATCTGGCCAACTATGGCGAATTTTCATCACTTGAAAGTGTAGTAAACAAATTTGCTGAAGTATATGCTCAAATCTCTGCTGCGGATAAAAATTTCATTATAGTAAATGATGTCAGTTCACTTGAACCTCCATGCATCAAGCGCTATCTCTTCTTAAAAGATGAGGGCGATTATTATTCTCAGGACTGGATGTACCTGAGTATTTACGAATGGAAAAAAGATCAGAAATATTTTCTTGAACTGGGTTGTGGTTTTGGTGCAGGAAAAGTTAAGAAAGTTATACCACAGCCTGAAAAAAAAGACACATTATTTGCCCGAAATTTACTGCTTTTGCTGAATGATGCAGGTAATTCATTTCGAAATTTAACTGATAATGATAGCACTCATATTTGCATGGCAGGAATGGATTCTCTAGCTTGTTATAATCTTAACATTGAATTACCCGGCTTGGGGAAACTGAGGTATTTCCCAGTTCATACAGATGAAAGTAATAAAGGAGTTTCAGGCTATTTAGAGGCAGCTACTGAGAAAGAAGCAAAAAAAATATTCCATCAATTAATAACACAGGTAAAAAACGCTCTCGATCAAACCTATGTATATACCGAATTGATTGATGCCGATAAGTTTTCGTCTGAAATCTTATTTGCTTCCTTCAGCGACATTCATAATGATCATGCCCCTGTAGTAAGAATAAATCTGGGCGTAGGTGAAGAAAAAAATTACCAGGTTTTGCTAACTGTACAATACGATTTCTTTACAATAATTCCTCGTCAACTTCCATATAGTTGGTAAGGCTAACTATTCCTCACTCCAGCAAACCATAATCTGTCGTTTGCCTTCGTAGGGTAGTCTTCCGTGTGAAGTTCCAAGATTATCAATTGCCAGTAAATCGTTTTTCTTCCACGGGAAAATCACCATGTTTTTCCAGATTGTTTCTTCAATGTTGCGGATATAACGTTCGGGTATTCCTGTTCCGTCTGCAAACAACATATTCATGCTTTGTTCCTCAGGAGGGGTTCCTCTCTTTTTTAGATTAGTTGCAACATTTAAAAACAATTTCATCATCAGTGTTTTCATGCGTTTCTGCCGTTGATGAATGAATTCATATTCTATTGGCGCAGCATCAATATTAAAAACCTGGGTGTGATTGAACCAAACTTTTTCTTTGGTAACAGGATGTTCTACCACTGCATCGTTAATGTGCGTCAAACATAAATCACCTTTATCCTTCCAGGCAAAATCAACTTGATATTTGCGGAATTGTTTCTCTACTTCTTCTTTATCTGTTGTGTGAAAAATATCTGTCCAGCTTTTTAGTTCCCAAAGATTAAACTTACTGCGTTTGCCGGGTGCGCTGTAATTACGTATCAATTTTACTCCGCGTTTTTCAAACTCGCTTTTAACTTCTGAATCGAGTTCATTATAAACTTTGCGGAAATTGCAGACAGGAGTTTCACCTCCATATTCGGGTTCTACATTGCAGTAGAAAAACAACTTGATTGGTTTGTTTTTCATATAGCTCATTTCGCAATGCTGCGGAATGGGATAAAACCCCGGAAGTTCGCTTGCAGAAAAAACATAATCTGTTCCTGCAACCTTATCACGTGGAGAAGTTCCCAGATAATCGTTTTTTAAATTCGGGTCAATAAGTGCTGAAATTTCTTCAAATAGTTTGGGCGAATTGATATCAAAACCCCGGAACAAAATTGCTCCGTGTTTATACATTTTGTCCACTAACTCTTTTTGATTTTTACTGATGTAATCTTTTAAGCCTTGTGCAGACTTATCACCATCCGGCTCAATTACTAAAGGAAGTTGTTGTTGCTCGTCAATAAAATATGTTTTCATCGTATTTTTCGCTTAGAGCACTAAGATACGCTAAGTTTTTCGTCATTGCGAGGGTTTTTCACCCGAAGCAATCTCATAAATAATAAAGAGATTGCTTCGCTGTCGCACGCAATGACGGAATTATTAATGTTTCCGATGATTTCTTAATTTCGCTGCCTCTTTAAAAACAGAACATGCACAGAACACATACTTGCGGAGAATTAAACATAGCTGATACAGGAAAAACAGTAACACTTGCCGGCTGGGTTCAGCGCTCACGCGATTTGGGCGGAATGACTTTTATTGATTTGCGCGACCGTTATGGATTAACGCAATTGGCTTTCAATATGGAAACCAATTCAACGCTTTGCCTTGAAGCACGCAAACTGGGAAGGGAATTTGTAATAAAAATTACAGGAAAAGTTGCTGAGCGCAGCAGCAAGAACCTGAAAATGCCAACCGGTGAAGTTGAAATTGTGGTGGACAAAATTGAAGTGCTGAATGCCGCAATCACTCCACCTTTTACCATTGAAGATAATACCGATGGCGGAGAGGAGTTGCGCATGAAATACCGTTACCTTGATTTGCGCAGAACTGCTGTAAGAAAGAATTTAGAATTGCGCCACCGCATGGCAATTGAAACACGCAATTACCTTGATTTACAAGGTTTCCTTGAAGTGGAAACTCCTGTATTGATTAAATCTACACCGGAAGGTGCGCGCGATTTTGTGGTGCCTTCACGCATGAACCAAGGCGAATTTTACGCCTTGCCGCAATCACCGCAAACCTTCAAGCAGATATTGATGGTGGGTGGTTTTGACAAATACTACCAGATTGTAAAATGTTTCCGTGATGAAGATTTGCGTGCTGACCGCCAACCGGAATTTACGCAGATAGACTGCGAAATGAGCTTTGTGGAACAGGAAGATATTCTGAATACGTTTGAAGGATTGGTGAAAAATCTTTTCAAAAAAGTGAAAGGTGTTGACATCGTTTCATTACCGCGCATGACCTATGCTGATGCCATGAAATATTACGGGAACGACAAGCCTGATACCCGTTTTGAAATGAAGTTTGTTGAACTGACAGAATTAGTAAAAGGAAAAAGCTTCAAAATATTTGATGATGCCGAAACAGTGTTAGGTATTTGTGCCAAAGGTTGCGCAGAATACACACGCAAGCAATTGGATGAACTGACAGAATTTGTAAAACGCCCACAGCTTGGCGCAGGTGGATTGATTTACCTGCGGTATAATGCTGACGGAACATTAAAATCTTCCGTTGATAAATTTTACAATGAAGAAGAATTGAATAAATGGGCTGCTGCATTTAACGCACAACCCGGAGATTTGATTTTAGTTCTTGGCGGTGCAGATTCAAAAACAAGAAAAGCTCTGAGTGAATTGCGTTTGGAAATGGGCAGCAGACTTGGCTTCCGCAATAAAGATGTTTTTTCTCCGCTATGGGTGGTTGATTTTCCTTTGCTTGAGTTTAATGACGAAACAAATCGCTGGCATGCGATGCACCATCCGTTTACTTCCCCTAAACCTGAAGATATTTCGCTCCTTAATTCTGACCCCGGAAAAATCCGTGCGAATGCTTATGATATGGTGATAAACGGTGTTGAAGTGGGTGGTGGCTCTATCCGCATTCACAATAAAGATTTACAAGCAAAAATGTTTGAAGTTCTTGGGTTCACAAAAGAAGATGCACAATATCAATTTGGTTTTCTGATGAATGCATTTGAATTTGGCGCACCTCCGCATGGTGGTATTGCCTTTGGTTTCGACAGGCTTTGCTCACTCTTTGGCGGCTCTGATTCAATCCGTGATTTTATTGCCTTCCCGAAAAATAATTCAGGACGCGATATGATGATTGATTCGCCTTCAACGATTAGTGAAGCGCAGTTGAAAGAGCTTGGAATAAAATTAAATCCTGTTTCTAAGTAGGATTACTTCAACACGCCTAATTCTTTCCCCACTTTAGTAAACGCAGCAATCGCTTTATCTAAATGCGCTCTCTCGTGCCCCGCAGAAATCTGAACACGGATACGTGCTTTCTCTTTCGGTACAACCGGAAAGAAAAAACCAATGACATAAATTCCTTCCGCTAATAATTTATCGGCAAATACCTGCGCAATTTTTGCATCATACAACATGATGGGAACAATCGGGTGAATGCCTTCGCGAATATCAAAACCTGCTGCTGTTATAGCTTTGCGGAAGTAAGCAGTGTTGTCCATCAACTTGTCGCGGAGAGTAGTTGTCTCACTCAGCAAATCAAAAACTGCTGTGGCAGCTCCAACTATAGAAGGTGCTAATGAATTGGAGAACAAATACGGACGCGAACGCTGACGAAGCATTTCAATAATTTCTTTTCTGCCTGAAGTAAAACCTCCCATAGCACCACCTAATGCTTTTCCCAATGTTCCGGTGATGATGTCAATTTTTCCAATAACACCGCAATGTTCGTGTGTACCTCTTCCCGTTTTTCCTACAAAGCCGGTGCAGTGACTGTCATCTACCATCACCAACGCATTGTACTTTTCGGCAAGAGCACACACCTCATCCAGTTTTGCGAGAAATCCATCCATGGAGAAAGCACCATCCGTAACAATGATTCGGAAACGTTGTGCCTGTGACTGTTTCAATTGCGCTTCCAGATCATTCATGTCGTTATTCTTGTAACGGTAACGTTGCGCCTTGCACAAACGCACGCCATCAATAATAGAAGCATGATTCAGCTCATCAGAAATGATGGCATCTTCTTCACCGAACAACGGTTCAAACACGCCACCGTTGGCATCAAAGGCTGCTGCATATAATATAGTGTCTTCAGTTCCCAGGAAATCAGAGATTTTCTTTTCTAATGTTTTATGAATATCCTGCGTGCCGCAGATAAAACGCACGGATGACATTCCGTAACCGCGTGTGACCAAAGTATCTTTTGCTGCCTGGATAACTTTCGCATGACTTGAAAGCCCGAGGTAGTTGTTAGCGCAGAAATTAATTACCGTTTTCCCGCCCACGCTGATTTGAGCTCCCTGTGGTGATTCGATAATTCTTTCTTTTTTAAATAATCCTGATTGGCGGATATTCTCCAGTTCTGCTTCAAGATGATTTTTCAGTTCTCCGTACATAGTTTTATGCTTTAAGATTTAACCGCAAAGAACGCAAAGTTTGCGCAAAGTTCGCAGAGAGGTTTATTGCTTCATCCAGACTTTTCCGGTAACCAATTTTCCTTTCACCGATTCAAACTTCCAAGCAAATGGGAGAATGGAAGTATTGAAAAGAGAATTTTCTGTGTCTGTATTTTTTAAGTAAATCAATTTGCCATCAATCCCATAAATACTCAGTTGTCCTCGCTCCGGAATTTTTATTTCCAACAATGAATTTTGTGAATCATAAATCAAGTGTAAAACATTCTGCAAGCTATTGTCTTCAATTGCTCCGAAAACAGGCGGCTGGCAAACATCATTGAATGTCATATTCTGAACATCGTCAATCCAGATCATGGCGCGTGCATCGCTTTGCAGTGGGGTGAAACAAACACTGTCTAATGTTAGTCCATTTACGTGACGGAAATAAATTCCGTAAGCGGGCAATGTATTTCCAAATAAATCAAATTCAGGACGGTCAGCAATATTTTCAGGAACAACATAATTAGAATCCACTGCTGCTGAACCACCGGGCACAGTAAACGAAATATTTTCGAGATGAATATTTTCTAAACTGTGATCAGGAATTCCGGTGATGTGACACGGCAAGTTATTTAATCCTTCGCCCGAAATATTTCTGAGCCAGATGTTTTCAAAACTTCCTGCAGGTAGCGGTGGAAGCGTGTCTATGTATTGTCGGTTGCTGTTTCCCAAACGAACAACAATAGGAACCTGCACACCCGAAACTGTAATGTTTTCAATCACCACACTGTCAACATGCGAGCCATCAATGCTGGCAATATTGATTCCTATTTCACCCGGCTGTCCCAATCCTCCTTCTGTAACAATGCAATCGTGGATGTGAACATTACTGATGTCTCCGATTGTTTCTGTTCCGATTTTTATAACACGTGCCAGACTTGAGAACGAACAATTCCAGATTTCTACATCATGCAGCCCACTCATACTTGTAGTTTTCAAAACCATTGCATCATCAAAACTTTCAACGGTGCAATCGTGAATACGCACGTAGCGACAACCATCTGCATTAATTCCATCGTTGTTTCCAACTCCGGAATTGTTTATTGTTAAGCCTGAGATTAACAATGTATCGCAATTCAGATTATGCATCATCCAAAAAGGCGAATTTTTCATCTTGATGTTTTCGTAGCGCACATTCACACATGAAATAAAACGCACACCAAAAGGCCGTGAAGAGGAATTAAGAATAAAGGAAGAGGCAAAACTGTTTCCGTCCAATGTCCCTTCACCAATGATGCCGATATGATTTTCATTCTCTGCATAAATCAATGAACGCTTGCGGTAATCATCTGCCATACCGTGCACCTGTGATTCAATTTCGGGATACTGTGTAGGGTCGCCACTGCCTTTTAATATTGCTCCATCAGCAAGGTTTAACAATACATTGCTTTTCAGAAAAATTGTTCCGCTCAAAAAAGTTCCTCCTGCGGGAACATGCACTTCACCTCCGCCTGCATTGTAACAACTGTCAATTGCTGCCTGAATAAATGTGGTGTTGAGTGTTGTTCCGTCATTCACTGCGCCAAAGTCGGTGATGCTGAGGGAGACCTGCGCTTGGGAAAGTAAGCAGCAGGCAGTGGGCAGTAGGCAGAAAGTAAGTAGTAGTTTCTTCATGGTCGTTATTTGTTATCGTCATGCTGAACTTGTTTCAGCATCTGGGCAATGTCTGGGGGACATTGAGCCAGCTTGTGCTGATGACAAGACCCTGAAACAAGTTCAGGGTGACGTTTCATTTTTAAAAATTATACAACACCCCTTGCTCTGCGAAAATAAAATTCAGTTTGTATTTATTCTGCTCGCTTAACTGTTTCTTAATGATTTCTTCATTATTGCCTGTAGGTTTCATGTGGGTAATAATCACATTCAATTCTTTCAGCGCATCTTTTCCTGCAAGTTTTGCAAGTGCTTCCATTTCGTGCATTAGCCATTTGGGAGTAAGATGTCCGTAAAGTTTATTGTCGGGCTGCTCGTCAGGATAAGAAACTTCGAGGAAAATTGCTTTTAGTTTTTTCTCTTTCATAATAGGAGCAATCTCTTTCCAGACGCTTTCCATGCGGTTGGATTTTTCTAATTCATCTGCTCCGGTATCACCAAAATATAAAATGTAGTTATCGTTATTACGCAGTAAAAATGCTGAACTCTGATAAGGTGTTGAATGACTTAGCGGAAACGTTTTAGCAGAAAGCGCAGTGTTCTCAATTTTTGTTTCAGCACCGGGTGCTAAAAATTTGTACTGATATTTTTTAAGTGCAGGACTGTCACCATCGCTGCCGAAGTTTGGCCAGCTTTTCCAGTTGAAATAATGCTTCTGCAGATAGTCGAGTGTGAAGGGAAGCCCGTAAATATTTTTGGTGGTATCATCAACTGAATTTAAAACAAGTCCTGAAACATGATCCAAGTGCGCGTGAGAAATCAGGTAGGCTTTGATGTTGTTTTTTATAAACGATTGCACATCGCCTTTAACTGATTTAGCAGCAATTGCTTTTTCAACTCCGCTGTAAATTGTTCCGGCATCCAGACAAACATAAGTGTCGGAACCTTCAGGCGCTACAAGGTAAGCAGAGAGGTTACTTTCGTCCAGTCCGCCTTTTACACCGAGGGGAATTACTTTGAATGAATTCTGAGCTACGCAGAAACAGGAAACAAGAAGTAAGAGGCAAGAGATAAGATATTTCATAGTAGTTTTGTCATGCTGAGCATAGTCGAAGCATCAATTATAAAGCCCTTCGACAAGCTCAGGGTGACGATTACGAATTAAACTGCTTTTTAAATTGTTCTTCGGCTTGCTTATCAAAGAACACCCAGAACAAAGGAGTGTAGCCTTTTAACTCGCCATCTTCCGAAACAACAGGCATGCGTGGGGCAAGCGCAATTACTTTCTTTTCCAATTGGTCTGTTTCTTTATTGAAACGCCATGTTTCTTTTATTTTCACTGAATAAATTCCTTGTTCCATCATACTGACAACAATTTTCATTTCCTGTTCTTTTGTAGCAGGATTTTCAGCATACATCGTATCAACACGTTGCGACATTTTTTTTACCTCGTCAACAGTTAGCAGTTTGCCATCATCAAATTTATAAGCTTGTAATTTCCCGGCATAAATTTCTTTGTAAACTTCATAGACAAGATTTGAGTAATCTGAAAAATCTTCGTCTTCAATATTGTCATAATATGTAGTTGCGCCATCTACAATATAAATCATTGGCTTTGTCCAGCCTGCTTCTTTTGTTGCAGGTGCAGTTGTTTCGGGTTGTTTAGCTTGTTCTTTGCACGAGAGGAGAAGTGCAAGCGGTAAAAAAAGGAGTAGGTTTTTCATGGTAATTGGTTTTTTAGTTTTCGTCATGCTGAACTTGTTTCAGCATCTGGGCAATGTCTGGGGGACATTGAGCCAGCCTGTGCTGATGATAAGACCCTGAAACAAGTTCAGGGTGACGTTCGGGTTTATGGGTTTGAATTTTTAATTAATTGTATATAAAAGCTGATGGTTTCTTTGTAACTCTCAACAGAAATACGTTCGTCTGTTCCGTGAATGCGTTTAAGATCGGCATCATCTAAACGCGTTGGTTCAAAGCGGAAAATATTTTTGGTAATGTTCTTGTAATGTTTTGAATCAGTTGCGCCCAATACTAAGTAAGGTGCTACCAATACATCCGGAAAAATTTCTGCTGTTGTTTTATGTATAACACCAAAAGCTGAGGAACTGAGATCTGAGACACCTGATGGTTCATCGGGTTCCTGACTGGTGGTTGTAAGTTTAATACGTTCATCATTGATAACTCTTTTTACGTAATCTATAACACCCTGCGCACTATCGCCCGGCATAATGCGGAAATTGACCACGGCTTTTGCTTTAATGGGCAGTACGTTTTCTTTTTCACCGCTATTGAAAATAGTAGCTGCGGTAGTGGTGTGCATGGTAGCGCGTGTAGAATTTTTCTTGTCTAACTGACTTTCAATAACAGGACCAAACAACCAGCGGTTGGCAAAAACCAAACGCATTCCGAAAGCCATTTCAGGGCCTACGTAATCAAACATAACAGCACCGGGGCCATCCATTTTAGTGGGGAAAGGATGCGTTTCCAGTTTTGTAATGGCTGCAGTTAATATACCGATTGCGCTTTGTTTTGGAGGCATAGAACTATGCCCGCCTTCTTCTTCTACACTCAGTTCCAGACTTACATATCCTTTCTCGGCAATGCCGATGATGGCAACGGGTTTTTCAATTCCGGGAACAATTCCGCTGATGATGGAACCACCTTCATCCAGCACATATTCCAGTTCCACATTTTGTTGTTGCAGATGATTTGCAATCTGAAGTGCGCCCTGCCTCCCACCTATTTCTTCATCGTGTCCGTAGGCCAGGTAAACGGTGCGCTTGGGTTTAAATCCTTCGCGCAACAGATATTCTACCGCTTCCATTTCGCCCATGATGCCGCTCTTAATATCCAATGCACCGCGACCAAAAACAAAACCCTGCCCGTCCGGCAGGCGGGCATCTTTCACCACACCCTCAAAAGGAGGATGCTCCCAACCGGGAAGTGTAAGCGGGTCAACAGGCACCACATCCTGATGCGCCATGAGCAATATCGGTTTCAGCTCAGGATTGCTTCCCTGCCATTTGTATAACAAACTGTAGGTGTTTATTTTTTCAAGTGTTAAGAGCGAATCAATTAAGGGAAAAGATTGTTTAAGAAAACGATGCAGACCATTGAAAGCACTGGTATCCATTTTTCCTGAATCCTGATACGAAACGGTTTTGAATTGTATGGCCTGACTAAGGCGCTGAATAACTGCATCATCTGTTTTGTAAAGAGGAACGGCTTCTACTTTTATTTGTTTTGAATGAAAGGAGAAAGTGTTGAACAGCAGAACGGCTGCAAGCAGCAGGAGAATGGCAAGAAGGATGAGGAGTGCTTTTTTCATCGGGTTTGGTTGGGTAAAAATAGTTTTTTTGACCACCCCCCTGACCCCCTCCTTAAAAAAAGGAGGGGGAGCAGAAAACGTTACTCTTCCGCTTCCATCAATGCACGCTCCACATCTTTATCGGGGATAGCCCACATAACAGCAGAGACACCAATTAGCGCAACTGATACAATGGGATAATAAAATGCAACAGGAATGGCAACTAAATAGAACGCCACTGTTATCATTGATTTCTTTTTGGTTTTGAGAATTGCTTCCATCAATTTGTTTTTTTCGGTTAGGTGGTCGAGAATGGCATTTTGCAGAAGAAAAGCCATAAAGCCGCAGAACAAATGGTTGACGGCATAGAGGGCAACGGTAAGTTCGGCAAAATGGTTTTCGCCCATCCAGCCGGTAGTGAAGGGAACCAGCGAAAGGGAGAACAGCAAGCCCATATTGGCCCAGATAATTTTTGGGGTAACATGACGCACCGTATGCAACAGATGATGATGATTACCCCAGTAAATAGCTACCATCAGAAAGCTCAGCACATAGCTGATGAAAACGGGAGTACGCGCAAGCAAGGCTTGCATAGTTGCCTCATGTGGTATTTTTATTTCCAATACCATGATGGTAATAATAATGGATATTACTCCATCGCTGAAAGCCTCGAGGCGGGTTTTGTTCATGGTATATCAGAGTGTTTTTAGGGGCGTGAAATTAACCTTTTACACATTTAATGCCCGCCCGTAAAAATAAACATGACTGAATTTACAGCACCACCAGCTCTAACTCATTGCTTATATTAACAGTTCCCTGCGAGGTAATGGTTTTTACACGAAAATGATAGCGTGTTCCGCTAACCAATTTACGGAAAGTGAAAGAAGCCTGAATTGTTATCTGCGCAATGGTATAGGCAGACTCGTTTGCTTTCTTATAATGCCATTCATACGCGCTGCGCTTACCTGCATTTTCCGCGCGGGCAATAACACTGTTTTGCTGCACAGGGTTATTGACCACTGAAAACACGCGCGGCTTTGTCTGCACTGTTTTTTTGAAATCCATACCTGCATCATGGATAATAACATCACCAATTGTTTTATTGGCAGGCTGGTTAGCGATGATCTGTACAAACATGCCTAAGAGGTCAAGGTCGTTTTCAACGGTTTCTTTTGCCAGGCGCACGGCATCAGTTTTAATAATGCCGCCATTAACTGACGAAAGCGCATCATGCAGCGCATCATTATTGGATATTGCCGTTGCCAGCGAAGGAGCAAAAGGAACAGGGTTAGGAGGATTAAAATAAATGCTGGCAGCCAGCATTGACAATACCTGACTACTGTATTCTTTTAAAGCAATTGGTGTTTTTGTCTTTAATTTCTGTGTTACTACCCATTTCTTTTTCATTACTTTTTGTTTTTTTAATGAATGAATTTTCTTCCTGTCTTTTGTCCATTTCTTCCTGTCTTTTCTTCTTTTCCTGAGGGTTTGTTATACAAACCCTCAGGTTATTCCGCTTTTCCCGTGAGACATTCGTCTTTTCCCATGGGAAATTCCGAATTTCCTGTGGGTTTTTCTCCCTTCCCCTCGGTTTTTTTTGAATTTCCTGTGGGATTTTCCGCTTTTCCCATGAGAATTTCTTCCTTACCTATAGGATATTCTTCTTTTCCTTCAGGACTTTCCAATTTTCCTGAAAGAAATTCCTAATTTCCTTCAGGATATTCCCATTTATCTGCAAACTGATAGCAAGCTGCTTTTGATGAACAACAAAAGCTAACAACTAAAACGTAAGCTTTATACTAACAGAAACCGGTTTAAAGATTTACAGAGTAAAGGTGTTGCGCTATGCCGGAGGGTTAAGTGATTTAAGTTGATCAGTTTGTAACCAGTGCAAAAATAAATGTATTTGGTTAAATGGCAAAGAAAAAATAGAAATCTTTTCAGGAAAAATTGAGAGATAAGGGCACTAAAACAACTGAAATATTACGCGCATGTAAGCACAAAAAGCCTTCAAAATATAATAAGCCATTTTGATAATTTGGAAATATAAAATATTAGATTTGAAAAAAATACAGGCGTATTGAAAAACTATAATTACGCAGTTATCCCCCCTGATTTGGATGGTAAACTGCGTAAGAGTGCTAAATTTACTTAGGTATAAACAAGTTAGCGGTAATATAAAAACCGAAACCGCAAACAATCAGACAGTAAATTCTTGACCCCAAGTATGTAAAGACACAATGCTTGGTAATAATTTTTCACCTTTACTCGTCAAAGTATATTCAACAGTTGGCGGAACAGTAGCAAAGACTTCTCTTGTAACAATTCCATTAGCTTCCATATTTTTTAATTCCTTAACCAACATTCTTGTATTAATTCCTTCAACTGTTCTCTCTAATTCTTTAAAACGCATCTTGCCTTTTGACAAAATATAAATTATTGGCATTGCCCATTTTCCACCAATAATATCTAGCACTTCTCTTAAAGAACAAGATTTTTCAGAAATTTTTATTTTTTTATTTTCCATAACCTATTGATTTTGAATATAGCTTTACTTTAGGTTACTACTGTACATTCGTGTAACTACTTGCAAAAGTAAAGTAATGGAAGTAGGTTTGCAACTTAATATTAAAAAAAATAAAAAATGAAATTATTAGAGCCAATAAAATTGGGGAACAACATACTTAAAAATAGTATGGTTATGGCCCCAATGACACGAAGCCGTGCCAATTTTGATGGAATTGTTGGCGACAGCACCGTATTGTACTATTGTCAGCGAGTAAGTGCAGGTTTAATAATTAGCGAAGCCATAAATATTTCTAAACAAGCCATCGGAAGTCCGCTTACACCAGGCATTTACACACAGGAACAAATTACTGCTTGGAAAAAAGTTACACAAGATGTTCATGAAAAAGGAGGTGTAATTTATGCTCAACTTTGGCACACAGGACGAGTTGGACATTCACTTGTAAAAAACGGAGAACAACCTGTATCTGCTTCAGCATTAGCAATTGAAGGACAACAGCATTTCACAATGGAAGGTATGAAAGATTATGAAACACCAAGAGCATTAAGCACGGAAGAAGTAATAAATATTGTTCAAGAATATAAACAAGCCGCAATAAATGCTATGGATGCTGGTTTTGACGGAGTGGAACTTCATTCAGCATTTGGCTATTTGCCAAATCAATTTTTAGCCGAAAGTGCTAATCAACGAACTGATGAATATGGAGGAAGCAACGAAAATCGAAATCGTTTTGTTTTAGAAATAATGCAAGAAATGGTTACTGCCATCGGTAGCGACAAGGTAGCTGTCAGAATATCGCCAACAAGCACTTACAACACCATTATACACCAAAATCCAGTAGAACAATTTACGCTACTTATAAACGAACTGAATAAAATGCCATTGGCTTATATTCACATAATGAATGTTCCATTTCCTGCCGAAAAATTCCCTCAATATCCGACAAATTCTGTCGAAACTTTTGGCAAACTAACGCAACATACTGTTATTGCAAATTGTGGTTACACAAAAGAAACAGGTGAAGCAGAATTAGAAAAAGGAATTGCAAATCTGATTTCTTATGGTGCATTATTTTTAGCTAATCCTGACTTGCCAAAACGTTTTGAGCTAAATGCGGAACTTAACCAACCCGACAGAGCTACGATGTACGGTGGTCAAGACCAAGGCTACATTGATTATCCATTTTTAAAGCAATAACTTTTCAAAATAATGACAAAAAAATATTTCAAAATCTCATTACTATTAGTAATGTTTATCCTTTCAAACAAAATTTATTCACAATCAAATTCAAATAAAATGGAACAAAATAGAATACAAGCAATTTTAACTTTAGATATGGATAGTATCCCAAGTAATTTTCAAGAAATAATAAAACAAGAACAAGAAGTTGTTGCACAATGGAAAGCAGAAGGGTTTTTAGAGCACTTGTTTTTACGTGAAACCAAAAACGGAGCAGTTTTAATTTTTAAAGGTATTGACGAAGAAAAAGCGAAAGAGTTAATGTCGACACTTCCTTTGTACAAACTTAAAAAAAGCGTAGAATACTTGAACTTAATACAACAGTTCTAAAAAACAAACTGACAGACAAAAATGTACTACCGCTAACAGCGGTTTTGCGTCAGGCGGGGTTCAGTTCTCCGTTTGACGCTTTTTGCTATATTTGAACTTCGGTTCTTCGTATCGAGTATAGTGCTAAAAATCCCGCCCGAACGCAAAGCCGCAAACCGTTATGTGTAAGCTTAAAAGACGACAAAACAGAATGAAACAGTTAACTATTAGTATTCCAAACAATTTATATGCTTCGTTAATTGAGTTGTTTAAACATATTCCTGATGTTACCATTGTAGAGGAAGAAAATAGTATTGTTCCTGAATGGCATAAATCTATTGTGCGTAAACGATTGGCAGATGCAAAGGCGCATCCCGAAAATCTTCTTACGTGGGATGATATGATGCAGGAATTGGATAGGAGCATCAAAAATTAACTCTATTTTCACTGCTCATTAGAACCACACAGTCACTGGGTAAAGAAAATCCTTAGAGAGCGTAGTACCCGCATTATTGGAGCAGAAGAATATGGCCTTGGGCATCTCGACTACGCTTGATGTGAGAGCCCTTCGACTATGCTCAGGGTGACACATAATAATTTAGTTACATCCTTTATAGCTATAAAGTCCTTTTAAAGACTACTTTTGCACCCTCAAATTTTTAAAAAGAAGCTGTTTATAGTTCAAACCCCTACATGAAGAACATCAGAAATATTGCCATTATTGCCCACGTTGACCATGGAAAAACGACCCTAGTTGATAAGATTTTACATCAATGCAAACTGTTCCGCGATAATCAGGAAAGCGGTGAATTGATCCTTGACAACAACGATTTAGAGCGCGAAAGAGGAATTACCATTCTTGCCAAAAACGTTTCGGTTCAATATAACGGAACCAAGATTAATATCATTGACACCCCCGGCCACGCTGACTTTGGTGGTGAGGTAGAACGTGTATTGAACATGGCAGATGGTGTGCTGTTGCTGGTTGATGCCTTTGAGGGACCTATGCCGCAAACCCGTTTTGTGTTGCAAAAAGCAATTTCATTGGGCCTTAAAGCTATTGTGGTTATCAATAAGGTGGATAAACCCAACTGCCGTCCTGATGAAGTGCATGACTCGGTTTATGAGTTGTTCTTTAACCTGGAAGCAAGTGACGACCAATTGAATTTCCCAACCATTTACGGCTCTTCAAAACAGGGCTGGATGAATACAACTTACAAAGAGCAGACGGAGAACATTATTCCCCTGCTGGATTGTATTGTTCAACATATTCCCGAGCCAAAAACTCTGGAAGGCAGTTTGCAATTGATGATCACTTCACTGGACTATTCTTCTTTCGTAGGAAGGATTGCCATCGGGCGTATTTTGCGCGGAGTTGTGAAAGAAAACATGCAAATTTCGTTAGTGAAACGTGACGGAAAAATTGTAAAAACCAGAATAAAAGAGCTTTACATTTTTGATGGTCTCGGTAAACTGAAAGTAAGCGAAGTGGAAGCCGGTGATATTTGTGCTGTAAGCGGAATTGAAGGCTTTGAAATCGGTGATACCATTGCCGACTTTGAAAATCCGGAAGGTTTAAAGCCTATCAGCGTTGATGAGCCAACCATGAGCATGTTGTTTACCATCAACAACTCACCTTTTTATGGTAAAGAAGGCAAGTTTGTAACATCGCGCCACATCAAAGAAAGACTTTACAAGGAAATAGAAAAAAACCTTGCCCTGAAAGTGGAAGAAACAGGTTCGCCTGATACACATATTGTATATGGTCGCGGTATTCTGCACTTGTCTATTCTTATTGAAACAATGAGACGTGAAGGTTACGAGTTACAAGTAGGACAGCCACAGGTTATCATCAAAGAAATTGATGGAAGAAAGCATGAGCCTGTTGAGACATTAACAATTGACACTCCCGAAAACACAACCGGAAAAGTTATTGAATTAGTAAGTCAGAAAAAAGGCGACTTATTAGTGATGGAACCAAAAGGAGATTTGATTCACATGGAATTTCAAATCCCTTCAAGAGGTTTAATCGGATTGCGTAACAACATTCTTACAGCAACTGCGGGTGAAGCCATCATGGCACACCGTTTCAAAAGTTACGAGCCTTGGAAAGGAGATATTCCGGGTAGAATTAACGGAGTATTGATTTCAATGGGACATGGTGTTTCAACATCTTATTCTATTGATAAACTGCAAGACAGAGGTTTCTTCTTTGTTGATCCGGGCGATGAAGTGTATGGCGGAAGAATCATCGGTGAAAACAACCGTATGGATGACCTCGTTATCAATATCATGACCGAGAAAAAATTGACCAACATGCGTGCTTCGGGCACTGATGCAAAAGTGAGAATTGCACCTGCACGTAAGTTTTCTTTGGAAGAAGCAATGGAATACATCCAGGAAGATGAGTATGTGGAAGTAACTCCTAAATCTATTCGTTTGCGTAAGATTTATCTTGACGAGAACGAGCGCAAGCGCAAAAGTAAATAAAGACTATAAAACATAAAAGCCCTTTTTAAAGGGCTTTTATGTTATCAATCATCTTCTCAAACCCTGCCCTCTTCAATGGCGAGTCTTTAAATAACTTCCGAAAGACTTCTTCGGTCATTTCTTCCCAGTCTTTGCGAGTAAGATTTAATGCTTCCGGTTTCGGCACAAAGTGTGGCTCATTGTGCGGCTTTGAAAATCGGTTCCATGGACAAACATCCTGACAGATGTCACAACCAAAAGCCCAATCCTGAAATTTGTTTTTCATTTCGGGTGGTGTGTTCTCCTTTAACTCAATGGTGAAATACGAAATGCACTTGCTTCCGTCAACCAAGTAGGGTTGCACAATCGCATCAGTTGGACAGGCATCAATACAGCGTGTGCAGGTTCCGCAATGGTCGGCAACAGGAGAATCATATTCCAAATCCAAATCAATAATCAATTCTGCAATAAAGAAGAACGAACCTTGCTGTTTATTGATGATGTTGGAATTTTTGCCAACCCATCCCAAACCACTTTTCTTTGCCCAGGCTTTATCCATAACGGGAGCAGAATCAACAAATACTCTTCCGTTTACATCACCAATATTGGTTCGGATAAACTCTACCAACTCTTTCAACTTTTCTTTAATGACAAAATGGTAATCTTTACCGTAGGCGTATTTGGAGATTTTGGGTTTGTCACCCTGAGGCTTCGACAGGCTCAGCCTGACAGTATCGGATGTCACATTGAGCTTGTCGAAATGTTCTTCCTCCGGAAAATAATTCAGCAACAGCGACACAACCGTCTTAGCACCGGGAACCAACAAACGCGGATCAAGGCGTTTGTCAAAATAATTCTCCATGTACTTCATTTGTCCGTGGCGATTGTCCTTGAGCCATTGCTCCAGCAAAGGTGCTTCCTCTTCTAAAAAATCTGCTTTTGAAACTCCGCAATGAAAAAAACCGAGGCGTGTGGCTTCGGTTTTTATAAGTTGGGTATGATTATTCGCCTTCAAATAATGTTCCCGAATTCGGCGAAAATATTTTTCCGAGGTGCTTGTAAGCAAGCTCTGTGGCCTGTCTTCCCCTTGGCGTACGGTGCAGGTAGCCTTGCATAATCAAAAACGGTTCATACACTTCTTCAATGGTTCCCGCTTCTTCTCCAACTGCAGTTGAAATGGTAGTTATTCCTACAGGCCCTCCTTTGAATTTATCAATAATGGTGCTGAGGATTTTGTTGTCCATTTCATCCAACCCATGCGCATCAACATTTAATGCATTGAGAGAATACTTAGCAATTTCAAGGTCAATATTTCCATTGCCTTTTATTTGTGCAAAGTCGCGAACCCTGCGCAATAATGCATTTGCAATACGCGGTGTGCCGCGACTTCTCCGTGCAATTTCATCTGCAGCCTTGTCTTCAATTTTAACTTCCAGAATATCAGAAGAGCGGATAAGAATTCCCTTCAGAACTTTTGCATCATAATATTGTAAGCGCGAATTAATTCCGAAACGGGCGCGCAATGGTGCGGTAAGTAAACCCGAACGTGTGGTTGCTCCCACCAGGGTAAAAGGGTTTAGTTTAATCTGCACAGAACGTGCATTAGGACCGCTTTCAATCATAATATCAATGCGGTAATCTTCCATTGCTGAATACAGATATTCTTCCACTATCGGGCTTAAGCGATGTATCTCATCAATGAACAACACATCATTCGGTTGTAAGTTGGTAAGCAAGCCTGCAAGGTCGCCCGGCTTGTCAAGAACAGGACCGGATGTGATTCTAATGTTTACTCCCAAATCATTTGCGATGATGTGAGCCAATGTTGTTTTTCCTAATCCCGGAGGACCGTGCAAAAGAACATGGTCAAGCGATTCTCCACGCTGGCGGGCAGCTTTTACAAATATTTTCAGATTTTCAACAACGCTTTCCTGTCCTGCAAACTCACCAAAATCAACAGGGCGCAAGGCTCTTTCTATTTCCTTGTCAATAGGTAACTGGCTTTCGCTGCTGGGATCTAAATTCTGATTCATGTATTGGACAAAAGTAGAAAAATTAAGGCTTAAATCTTCTTCCTGATTTATATTAGCTTTGCTGCAATGCAGCAACTTATCTACTACATTTTTAGAGCAACCGAGGCTTTATTCTCGCTGATTCCGTTTCCTGTGCTCTATGTTATTTCAGATGGATTATTCTACCTGTTTTATTATGTGATTGGCTATCGGAAAAAAGTGATTGAAAAAAATCTGAGAAATTCTTTTCCTGAAAAAACAGAAAAGGAAATCAAACAAATTACCAAAGATTTTTACCGCAATTTCTGCGATATTTTTCTGGAAGGATTGAAAGGACTTTCAATGAATAAAGAGGAACTGGTGAAACGATACCGCCTTCAAAATCTTGAAATTTTAACACATTACTTTAATGCCAATCAAAGCATAATAACTGTTGGCAGCCACTATACAAATTGGGAATGGGGTGTGCTTTCGTCAAGCTTACAGGTGCAGCATAAAACACTGGGGTTTTACAAACCACTTACCAATAAACCGATTGATGAATATTTTAAAAAGTCGCGGGCTGCCTGGGGAATGCACCTGATCTCCATTTTTGAAACAGCAAAAGCATTTGCTGAGAACAGAGATATTCCTTGTGCTTACATATTAATTTCAGACCAAAGTCCTTCGCGAAAAGATGCAGATAAAAGTTTCTGGATTCGGTTTTTGAATCAAGATACTGCCTTTTTACACGGCATGGAAAAGTATGCAACCGTAAATAAATTTCCTGTTATTTATCTGGACATACAACGCGTGAAAAGAGGATATTATGTTGTTTACCTTTCATTGCTTGAAGCCAATTCTGACAAGCCCGGCAGCCTTACAAAAGCCTATGCACAAAAACTGGAAAGCATTATCCGTGCAAACCCTGCAAACTGGCTGTGGTCGCACAACCGTTGGAAACTGAAGCGTGAAGATCATCATGAACTCATTCAGTAAGAAAACAATTTAAAAAACATAAACTACTTTTACTCCTTCAATTATCAATTAATCATTATCAATTATCAATTTAAATGGAAGCTTATATATACGATGCAGTGCGCACACCACGCGGAAAAGGGAAAAAAGACGGAAGCCTTTATGATGTTCAGCCACTTGAATTGTTGACAACTGTTTTTAAAGCCATTCGCGAGCGCAATAACCTTGACACAAAATATGTGGAAGATGCCATCATTGGTTGTGTAACTCCCGTTGGTGAGCAAGGTGCTGACATTGCTAAAACTGCTGCCATAGCTTCGGGGTATGATAATAATACCGCAGGTGTAACATTGAACCGTTTTTGCGCATCAGGCCTGGAAGCAGTAAATCAGGCTGCGGCTTATGTGATGAGCGGACAAGTGGATATGCTTGTTGCCGGTGGTGTTGAATCAATGTCACGCGTTCCGATGGGTTCAGATGGAGGTGCTTTGTTTACCAATCCTGATGTTATTACAAAATACAAAATAGTTCCGCAGGGAATTTCTGCTGATTTAATTGCAACAAAATATGGCTACGACAGAAAAAGTCTGGATGAATTTGCAAGTGTATCGCATCGCAGAGCAGCAAAATCATGGGAAGAAAATCGTTTCAGCCGTTCGGTAGTTGCTGTGAAAGATGTGAATGGTTTAACGGTTACTGATAAAGATGAAATGATTCGTCCCGACACAACCATTGATACATTGGCAAAACTAAATCCTTCGTTTGAGCAAATGGGACAATATGGAGGTTTTGATGCATTAGCTATACAACGTTATCCTGAAGTAGAAACAATGCGCCATGTTCACCATGCAGGGAATTCTTCTGCTATTGTTGATGGTGCTGCTTTGGTATTAATCGGCAGCAAAGCAATGGGTGAACAATTAGGTTTAAAACCGAGAGCAAAAATCCGTTCGTTTGCAGTGGTTGGCGCAGAGCCAACTATCATGTTGCTAGGTCCTGTTCCCGCTACATTAAAAGCTTTGAAAAAAGCAGGAATGAATGTTTCAGACATTGACTTATTTGAAGTGAATGAGGCTTTTGCCGCAGTTCCCATGCGTTTTATGGAAGAACTAAATGTTTCTGCTGATAAAGTAAATGTAAACGGTGGAGCCATTGCTATGGGGCATCCGCTGGGCGCAACAGGAGCCATGCTTGTTGGAACTTTGGTGGACGAACTGGAACGCAGCGGAAAACAAACAGGTGTTGTTACACTTTGTGTTGGCGGTGGAATGGGGATTGCAACAGTAATTGAGCGCCTTTAATTTTCAATTTTTGTAACAGGAACATCTTGTTCTCCACTCCCCCACTTGATATTGGGCGAGTTACTCATTTCCAGTTCTAAAATTCCACCTGCAGAAATATCCTCATAGGAAATATAACTCTTCGTGTACTCTTTTCCATTTAGTTTTGCTGAGGCGATATAAACATTCTGAGCATTGTTATTTTTCGTCTTGATGGTAAATGATTTCCCGTTTTCAAGTTTAATAACCGCATTGTCAACTACAGGTGAACCAATTGCATAGTGCGGGCTTCCCGGACAAACAGGATAAAAACCTAACGCACTGAAAATATACCATGCACTCATTTGTCCGCAATCTTCATTACCTGCCAAACCATCAGGTTGGTCACGATACATTTCATTCATAATTCTGCGCACCATCGCCTGTGTTTTCCAGGGCTGTCCGGCATAATTGTATTCATAAGCGATTTGATGACTCGGTTCATTCCCATGAACATATTGTCCAATCAATCCTGTTATATCCGGTTGTTTATGACCTGTAAGTTTAGTAGAAGCGCTAAATAATGAATCTAAAAAGGCAGCCAGTTTTTCTTTGCCTCCCAGCAGTTTCATTTGTCCTGATAAATCCTGCGGAACATAAAAGGAATATTGCCAAGAATTTCCCTCGGTGTAATGATGGTTTACTTCAAACGGGTCAAATGGTGAAAGAAAACCATCATTGCGCGGACGCATAAATCCGGTTGTAACATCGTACACATTTTTATAATACTGTGCACGCTCAATAAAGTATTTATAGTCCTCTTCCTTTCCTAATTTATTTGCCATTTGTGCAATACACCAATCATCATAGGCATATTCCAGTGTGCGCGAAACACTTTGTCCATCGTCCATGTATTTGATATAACCGTTTGCCTTATAACTTTTCAACGCATTCTTGTCTTCCATGGCAGAAAACTTCATGGCTTCATACGCTTTGTTTGCATCAAAACCGGTTACTCCTTTTGAATAAGCTTCCCAGATTACGGGCACAGCATGATATCCAATCATACACCATGTTTCGCAACTTGAAAGTTCCCACACGGGTAAACGTCCTCCTTCTTCAAACTCTTTATTAAATGTATTTACAAAATCAGATGTTCGCTTTTTATCAATAAGCGTTAGCAATGGATGCAGTGCACGATAAGTATCCCAAAGTGAGAAAACAGTGTAATACGTGAAGTCTTTTGTTTCATGAATTTCAAAATCGCGGCCGTGGTATTTACCATCAACATCCTGATAAACATTGGGTGCAATCATGCAATGGTAAAGCGCAGAATAAAAAGTACGCATTATATGCTCATCTTTCGATTCAATTTCAATTTTGCTGAGTTCCTTGTTCCATGCAGCTTTTGCATCATTCTTTAATTTCTCTAAGTCAAATCCTTTTTGTTCGGCTTCTAAATTTTTACGTGCGCCCTCAACACTAACTGCCGACATTCCAATCTTTGCATAAATAACTTCACCTTCTTCGGTTTCAAAACTTACAGATGCTTTAAGTGAACCCATTTTTTGTGAGCGCACAAATGGTTTTGAAAACTGAATCACGAAATACAATATCTGGTTGTTTGCCCAATTAGCACTAACCCGTTTTCCTGTAATCTCAGTATTTCCGTTAATAGCGATATCACTTTCTTTTAAACGATCGCGATGTGTAAGGTCAAGAATTACATTTGCTGAAGATGATTTAGGAAAGGTGTATTTATGTAAACCGGTGCGAATTGTGCTAGCAAGTTCAACTTTTATATTGCTCTTATCAAGCACAACTGAATAATATCCGGCACTTGCTTTTTCATTTTCTTTTCTGAAGAGCGATGAATACTTTTTATTAGTTAATTGAGGTTTACCAGTTGTAGGCATCAATAAAATATCACAGTAATCCGATGCACCCGTTCCGCTCAGATGCGTGTGCGAAAACCCGTAAATCCTGTTGTCGGAATTATGGTAGCCAGAGCAACCATCCCATCCGCTAAGACGGGTATCCGGACTAAGCTGCATCATGCCAAATGGAACCGTAACGCCCGGAAAAGTATGCCCATGTCCTCCGGTTCCGATAAAAGGGTCAACAAAGGTTGAATAATCTGTTGGTTGAGCTACTACAGCTGAAGCAAAGAGAAGCAGGGCAAGGGTTTTATTAATAATAGTTTTCATACAGTACTTATATGGGGTAAATGTATTTAAATCTATGGAAATTCATTTTTTCTGTCGTTAATCGAAGTTTTGGAACACTATATTTCATGCACCCGTTAAGATGGATAATTAATTCAATTACTAATGAAAACAAAAGACAAAAACATGAAGCCAAATACAATTGCAGGACTTTCCGCAGCCGATTGGAAAACCATACGGGAGATTAAAGTTCTTATGAGTATGACACTTGAGGAGCTGATGATGGTGGAAATAAGAGGAATTCAACTGAAATGACCTCACCCTACCCTCTCCAAAAGGAGAGGGTAAGCCATTATTGGTTCAGCAATTGAATGATGTCATCATAAATGATTTCATCTCCGGGGCGTGGCGCATTTTCATTCGCAATTTTTCCAGACTTGTCAATCAACATATAACGGGGAATACTGCTAATCTTAAAAAATTTGCAGGCTTCGGAGCTCCAATTACCTGGGGAAATAGTGTGATAGCCATGAATCTCCATTTTCTCTATTGCGCTTCTCCACGATTCTTCATTCTCATCAATTGAGATGTAGAGAAAAACTATTTTCTTCTTTTCTTTAGCTGTAAATTTTTCCTGCAAAGTTTTTGCAAACGGAAATTGCTGGCGACATGGTCCGCACCAGCTTGCCCAAAAATCAATGTAAACAACTTTGCCTTTAAAATCATCCAGCGAAATGGTTTTGCCTTCCAATGTTTTTACAGTGAAACCAGTTGGTGCAGGTTTTTGTCCAACCATAATCGGTGCAGTCTGTTTGTCTTCTTTTTTTACTTCTGCATTCAATGCATCTCCACATCGTTCATTGATCAACGAAGCGTAAAAACCTTCTTTGTCTTCGGTGACAAGTACATTGTAAACTCTTTTTAAAGGGGCTTGTGGAATTTTCCCACAGTTCTCTAAAAGAAATTTTGCAAGAAAATAAGTGAATGCTTTGGTCTCAAAAAAATCACGAGCTGCTTTATACTTTGCTTCCAGCGAAGTTCCCTGATCAGTGAATTTATTAAAGCCGTTGTTTTTAGATGCGGAATAAATGGTGTAGTAGTAAACAAAAAGACGGTAATACCTGCCCTGCATGGCGGTTGGATTTTTACCATCTTCAGCAGTAACTTCACTCAACATAATTTCGGGCAAAGCACCAACTACTGTATTCGCGCTGTTATTCCCTCGCATAATAGGAAACGAAACAAGGCTGCCCAGATAATTGTAACGAATGAGATTTTCAACAAAGAATTTAAAAGCAGGAGAAAAATTTTCCTTCTCCTTGTAGTTCTTATAAAAATCATTTTGCTTTTTGCGACTGTTATAAAGAGCAATTTCAAACTCATCAATACTTGTTACTCCAAGAATTTTTGCTTTCGTCTCTGCCGTATCGTATTCGATTTTAAAAGTGTTGTAAAACTCATAGAGAAATTGATTGTGCTGTGAGCCTTTGCCTTTAAACGTTGTGCCTTTGTTGATACTGCCGACAATGAACTCAATCGAAAAATCATCTCCGGGTTCAACAAAAAGCTGAAGCGCTTCATCATTGCATTGAAATTCAACCGGACCGGCTTGAGCAATTTTTATTTCGGAAACGAAATCACTGCCATCTAACAACACTTCTTTTAAATCAGGTTTTATGTTCAAATAATGCAGGTCTTGTTTGAACATGATGCTTTGAGGTGGCACACCTTTTACAATGCCGGAGATTTTAGCTGTTTCCTGAGCGGATATTTTAACCACTAAGGCACTGAGAACACTAAGAAACACTAAGAATTTTTTCATTGTAAAACTGTTTTTACAATTTTCTGAAACCCTTCTGCTGTATTCCAGCTATTTTCAATTCCGGGAATTTTCATCACCTGTTGCATAAGAGCCTCTTGGCGTTTTCCTTCATTCCATGCAGTTGAATACGGAATATCACTGAAGGTTACCATGCTGTAAAGCGGCAACCATTTATCAGGAAACTCAGAGGACAATTTTGCTTCGATTTTTTTTCGCAGCACAAATTTTTCGTCTGCAACCAAATCTCTCATTTCAATAAAATTCTGCAAAGCAAGCTCAGCAATGGCATCGCTGTTGGGCTTACGCGAGCTCTCTAATTTTTTGAAAATGGTTTCCCAATCATTTTCTTCCTGCATAATTTGTTCTAACACAGTACAATCTTCAAAGCCGCAATTCATGCCTTGTCCGTAAAACGGAACAATAGCATGAGCAGCATCGCCCAATAACATTGCTTTGTCTTTATAGCTCCAAGGAAAGCAACGCATGATTGCCAATGATGAAGTTGGATTATTAAAATAATCGTGTTCCAATGTTGGCATCAACTGCACTGCATCCGGAAAAGTTTTGTTGAAGAAATCCAACATTTTTTCTTTCGTGTCGAGTGATGTAAAAGAATACTCGCCTTCAAACGGAAAAAACAAAGTACAAGTAAAACTGCCGTCAAAATTGGGAAGTGCAATCAGCATAAACTTTCCGCGGGGCCAGATGTGCAAAGCATTTTTCTCCATTCTCCAGTCTCCGTTTGCAGCAGGAGGAATGTTCAATTCTTTATAGCCTTCTTTCAGATAATCCTGCGAGTAATCAAAGCGGTCGGTGAACATCATACGGTGGCGCAATTCAGAATAAGCACCATCGGTTCCGAAAATCATGTCGGCAGTATTTTTTGTCGCTTTGCCATTTTCATCTACAAAAGTTGATGTTGCTTTTTCAAGATCAACATCTACGCAACGCTGGCTGAAAAAAATCTGCGTGCCATTTTGCTCTTCCGCTAAATCCATCAGCTTTTTATTCAGATCACCACGCGAAACAGAATAAATTGCCTGCCCTTCTTTTCCATAAGGTTGAAAATTGGTTTTGCCTTGTGAATCGTGAATGATTCGACCATGCATGGGAATTGCAATCTTGCGGATTTCATCTGCAATACCAACACCTTCCAGACCTTTCCATCCACGGTCGCTGAGAGCAAGGTTGATGCTTCGTCCGGCAACAATTTTTTCTTTGCGCATATCAGGTCTCCGTTCAAATATTTGAACTTTATGCCCGCGTTTTGCGAGGTATATTGAAAGAAGTGAGCCAACAAGACCCGCTCCTATAACGGCAATATTTTTCATGGGATTTATTCTGAACAAGCGAAAGTAATACTTTGCTGAAATTTAATCAGCTTTCGCGTGCAGAAACCTTTTCGGTGTCTAATTTCCCGCGCAGTTCTTTTACGCGGTTTTTGTATTGGCCAAGATGGGCTTTATTAATAGGATCGGCAGGTTGTGAAACCACATCTTTTTTAGGGTCAACCTGTTTTCCGTTTTTCCAGAAGCGATAGCAAACGTGAGGGCCGGTTGCTAGTCCTGTGCTGCCTACATAACCAATTACATCACCCTGTCTTACCCGTGAACCATCTTTAATACCTTTTGCAATTTTACTCATGTGCAGGTATTGCGTAGTGTAAGTTCCGTTGTGTTTTATTTTCACATAATTTCCATTGCCTGCTGTATAAGCTGCTGCAATTACTTTTCCATCGGCAGTTGCCATGATTGGTGTTCCGGTAGGCGCTGCATAATCAGTTCCTAAATGCGGACGATTTACTTTTAAAACAGGATGCAAACGTTTTGCTGAAAAGGAAGAACTGATGCGTGAAAATTTCAACGGTGCTTTCAGAAATAGTTTTTTCAGGCTCTCACCGTTTTCATCGTAATAGCCTGTTGCTCCTTTTATTTCGCTCCAAAAGGAATAGAAATCTTTTCCGTCATTATTAAACAATGATGCGTGAATACGACCGACACCAATAGAGTGTCCGTCCACAAATTTTTCTTCGTAAATAACTTTGAAATAATCGCCCTTTTGTATCTTGTAAAAGTCAACTGTCCATGCGTAGATGGTAGAAAGTTCCATTGCCAAGCCCAGATTGATATTGTTGGCTTCCATAGTAGCATAAAGCGATGAATAGATTTTTCCGCTAACGGTTACCATTTTTGTTTCCACCGGTTTTTCGCCACGGTAGATGTTCAGCGTGTCACGGAAATCAAAAACAATGTAATCGCTGGCGTTTATTTCATAGACAAAACACTGTGCAATCTGGTTTGAGTCTTTGGTGCAGAAAACTGTGTATTCATTGCCCGCAGCAATTTTGCGTGTGTCAAATAATTCTCGTGAGCTCTTGCTCATTTTGTCAATCATGCCCAGCGAAATTTTATGCTTCTGTAAAATAGTGCTCAAATTTTCGTTGCGCTGCACTTTGCCTTTCACCAAATAAAATGAGTCGACATCAAAGCCATATTCTTCACCAGCGTCAACTGCATTTTCCACTTCTTCGGCTTTGCTGTAATCAGCATTGAACGTTACAAGTTGAACGAGCAGCAAAGAAAACGCAAGCAACAAAAAACCTGTTGCCGAAAAGAGGATTACCTTTTTTTTGTCTAATTCCATCAGCGTACCAAAGTTATTGTGCCACCTGCTTTGTCGGATTTTCCGTCAATGGTGGTGTAGTCAAGCACATAAAAATAAGTTCCTTCCGGCACATCGTTTCCGCCTTTTGTTTTACCATCCCAGGTATTTATGACTTCAGAAAAATCTGCCATCAACATTCCCCAACGATTGTAAATTCTGCCAATTGCTCTTTCAACACCTTTCAAAGTCGGTATCCAAACATCATTATAAGAGTCTCCGTTAGGTGTAAATATATTTGGCACTTCAACCTGAATGGTATTGTCAACATAAACATCAAATACTATTGTATCGGTGCAGCCGTTTGCACTTGTTGCAACCAATATTACCGGATAATGACCTGTATCGGCAAAGGTGTAAGACGGGCTTGTAGTTGTTATAGTTGTGTCAGGAAAAATCCATTCATAGCTTTCCGCACCTGTGCTGGTGTTGGTAAAATTTACTGTAAGAAGTGAAGTTTCCATATCCGCTGATGCCGTGGGCGAGGCATTGACAACAACGTTTTCAATTTGTGTTGCAGTGCAGCCATCTGTTGATTCAACTTCAAGGCTTACAATGTACGTTCCGGCATCAGCATAATTATGTATAGGATTTTGTTCGGTTGAGTTTTCGCCATCACCAAAACTCCAGTTCCATATGCCGGGCGTACCGTTTGTAGTATCTGTAAAAAGAACAGGATTGCCGGAGCAATTATTTTCTACTGTAAAACCAACATCGGGCAAAGGAAGAACAGTGATGTTGGTTGTGTTGCTGTCGCTGCAGCCTGCCTGGTCAACAACGACTTGAGTGATTTGATAAATTCCGGCTGCATTATAAGTTACTGAAGGATTTGTATCTGTGGAAGCAGTTCCGTTTCCGAAATCCCAGTTCCATGAAGCAATACTTCCTAATCCGCTGTATGAACTATCAGTTAACTGAAGTGTTTCACCTTCGCAAACGATTGGAACACTCAGACTAAAATCAGGAATAATTGAAAGGCAGAAACGTTGCTCGTTGCGCTGTCCTCCTGTACTTCCGGTAAAACCCCAATAAACATTTGGATTGTTGCTGAAAATATTTGAAACAATATTTCCAGTGTAAGTTACACGTAACACTCCATCAAAATAAGCTTGTAATATTTGTGCGGTTGCATCCCAGCTCACACGAAGCAAGTGGTTTTGTCCATCTTCGATGTTTCCGCTGGAAGCGAGGGCTGCAACAGGTCCTGCTAAATTGTTTGCGGTGTTGTGATCAACATCGCCATTTGTTTGAATACCGATATGGTCGGTTGTAGGGTCGCCATAGCCTGAGTTTTGATAGGTGTCAATTTCAATTGCTACAGAAGGTGAAATTCCAAGGTATCCGATTCCACCACCCGAAGTTCCAACAATAGTGCTGATTGGTTGCAACACAAAAGCAATTCCATCGGCTCCTACATCATTATAACCAAGAAACACATCGAAAGTAAAATCAAAGGAATTGGCAAGACTAATCTGATTTATATTCCATACCGAGCCGCCCTGCGTATTTAAATCAGGTGTAAGCAAATAGCAATTACAACTTAGCTGAGAGGCGTTGCCATTTACCTGATAGGTTTGGGAGAACGAATAGAAAATAGAAGATAGAAGATAGAAGATGGAAAACGTGATTACTCTTTTCATGTTTATTTTTTAATTATTGATTCGACCCAGGATTTACCCCAGTTTTCTTTTTCCTGTTCACTCCATAATTCGGGATAGAACATTCTTTTTTGGAAACGGGGAGGAAGATATTTCTGCCAGTTGGTTCCGCCTGTTGCTGCGATATTTTCGTTCTTTCCTCTCTCCAGATACTTTGCGGCAGAGCGATAATGAACCAGCGGCCAATTTACATTTACATTCACATCTAATTGTTTGAGTGCATTGATAAGGGCAGTGTTTTTCTGATCTACTTTGCTGAGTGATTTGTATTTAGCCCAAAGGTTTTTGTCTTTGTAATCATTTGCGAGCGCAATTAATTTTTCGGAATACTTTTTCTCGAAATGTTTTAAGGTCAGTGTTTTTTGTCCTGTTTCAAGTTCGGTAGCGCCTTTTTTCCAATAGATGTTTTCAAACATCTTTTCCATTGACGCTTTTTTGCCTTCAAATTTTTTGCGGTCGTCTTTATCTACGAGACGAATAAAATCGGTAGCGCATATTTCTATCATGCGGTATTGTGCCGACTGGAAACCGCTTGCAGGCAACAAGGCCATGCGGAAACGGAGGAACTGTTGCTTTTCCATTCCGCTACCCATGATGTCGAATGATTTGGTGAGCGCTTCAAAATAATTGTTGATGCGGTTTACGCGTTCTGCAAAATATTTCGGGTCTAATTTTTTATTCCAGCCTTTGTCTTCACCTGTTTCCATTACTATGTCGCGGCCATTGTTGGCAATCTGCTCGAGTTCGTGAAGCGCCAAACGGAAATACAATTCCGTAACCTGATGGTACATGATGAAAATTAATTCATCGGGGTAATCGGTTTTGGGGTGTTGCAGGGAAAGCAGGGTATCTACATTAACGTAATCCCAATAGTTGGTAACGTTGGAATAGAGCAAGCCATCGAGGTAGGAGTTCATGTCCTGCCCGATTGTGGCGTATTTTTCTTCGAGTTTATTTACGCGCTCAACAAATTCCGGTCTTAGCTTCATCTTCTTATTTTGTGGGAAAATTAGAGCAAAAAGAAAGGGAGATTTTCAGGGTTGGGTGTAAACTGTAAACAGGGGGGTGTTAATTCTGTTCTAAAACTATTTCGATACGAGACAGTTATAGCTTGTGGTTTACCGCTTTGCAACCTTCAGGTTGAAGGTGTTTTCACCTGTTTGCAGCCTGAGAAAATAAATACCGCTGCTTAGTGTGGTGTTTTCAAAAATGCGAATTGTGTTTTCACCTTTTACGATAGTCGCATTCTTTTCAAAAACAGTTTTCCCCGAAACATCTTGCAACGAAATAAAAATGGTTTCCGCTCTTTCAGAGAAATAGGAAAGTGATAATCCATCTGAAAACGGATTTGGAAAGGCAATGATAATTTTTTCGGAAGAAGAATTTCCGGCAACACCCGTTACAAAATCATCAGTGCAAAGCGTTATATCACCACCTGCATCGTAGCGAACTTTTGCGGGAATGCTTCCTGTGTTTCCTGAATTTGGGTAGCCTATTGTTGGCCAGTTTCCGGAGTTTGTCCAGAATTCGGGAGCAGAGCTGAGGTAGAAAGAAACATCATTCACCGTTCCGGTTCCCGATGGCGTAACCGTTCCGCGGATATTGTTTCCGTGTTGAATATGTCCGGTTCCGGTAATTACATAATTGCCCATAAACAAACCGGTGTTGGGTGCATCGTTGCCCACAAAATTTTGCAGGTTGCTGTCGTAGCCGTTGGAGTTGGTCATCACAATTCCGTAAAGCTCGGTGCGGTTGCGGAAAAAAGTATTGTATGGTCCGGCAGGCCCCCAGTAGTGGTCAATCATATAGTTTTGAATGATGTTGCCTTCAAATAAATTGGCGTAAGCAAAATGTCCGTGCACTGAAATATCACCCCCTGCATTGGCGGGTGTTTCGCTGCGGAAAGGGTCAAGCGAATAATTGTAGCCGAACACATTTCCGTTGGCTCCGTGTTTCACCATCATGGCGTGGCGCAGGTGTTTGAAGGCGTTGTTTTCAATCAGGCACAATCCGCTGTGGTTGTTGATGGTAACACCGTAGCCACGGGTTCCGCTGCCATCGTAAGTAAATGCATCGTGGAAATAACTGCTGCGCACTTCAATGTTGGTGCTGTTTTCAATCATCACGTGACTGCCTACGCTTTTGTTGCTTTCAATTCCTTTTACCCAGCAGTTGGCCGAATTGCTGAATAGAATGTTGTAGCCCGCACCGCTCACCGGTTCGTCAACGCGCTGAATATTCATGCACTCAATTCCCACATTTACAGTTGGAGTCATTTTCCGTACGTGCGGATTTAACAATGCATCATAATCAATGCGTAGTTGTTGGTTGAGCGTAAGTGTTGTTCCTGAAACGGTTGTAATTTTTGCAACTTGTCCTACCGAGTAGGTTGCCCACGTTGCGGGATTGGTGTCCCAGGTTCCGTTGGTTTCGCGTAGTTCCACGTAATCGCCTTCTGCAAAAAAGTTTTCGTAAGCACCATCAATTACTAATTGCGTTGAACCTTTTGTGTAGCCCGAAACAACAGGAACTTCCGTTGCGGTTATGCTCCCCGAAGTTTGGAAGCCATTGATGGCAGAGCCGCCCATATTTAGTTTGATGAAGGTAGCTGTTACTCCTTCGCCACGCAAAATAACTCCGGAAGGAAGGCTTACGGTGGAAGAAAGTTTATAGCTGCCGGTAGGAAAATAAACTACACCGGGTTGGCTGCTCAATGCAGCAATGGCTGCAAGAACTGCTGCTCTGTCATCCGCAACACCATCTCCAACAGCACCATGATCCATAACGCTGACAACAGTTGCGGGGTCAGGAAAATTTCCCGAATAACCTGCATCTGACCAGTCAACAAGGTTGGCTTCAGGAATTATTTGTGCGTTTGAACTTAAGCTCAAACACATCAGCAGAATGGAGTAGTAGCGTTTTTTCATGATTAAGTGATACGCAAACATCAGCATTAAAGTTCAATTCAATACTTTTAAGCCATGATATTAATAACAGGCGCAACAGGATTAGTGGGTTCACATCTTTTGCTGGAGTTGCTCCGAAACGGAAAGCAGGTGCGTGCGCTGAAGCGCGCAGGCTCTGAGACTTTAAGCGTTGACAAAATTTTTGCTCATTATAATGTTGCTGCTCCCGACAAATCAATTTGGGTGGAAGGTGATATAACTGATTACTTTTCGTTGTTGGATGCCATGGAAGGAGTGGAGCAGGTTTATCATTGCGCTGCCATGGTTTCGTTTGCTGGAAGTGCGGAAGAGCAATTGTTGAAAGTAAATGCAGAGGGCACAGCCAATGTGGTGAATGCTGCAATGGAAAAAGGAGTGAAAAAAGTATGTCATGTAAGTTCCACCGCAGCATTAGGCCGTGCCGACAACGACAAAATAATTTCGGAAGAAACGGTTTGGAAAATCTCTGATAAAAATTCGGCTTACGCAATTAGTAAATATGCTGCCGAGCGCGAAGTATGGCGCGCAACGGAAGAAGGACTGGATGCGGTGATTGTAAATCCCTGCATTATTATCGGCCCCGGAGATTTAACCAAAAGCAGCGGCAGAATGATACAAAGTGTTCGCAATGGTTTGAAGTTTTATACCGGTGGAGCCAACGCTTTTATTGATGTGCGCGATGTGGCAAAATTGATGATTGCCTTAATGCAAAGCGAAATCAAAAACGAGCGTTTTATTCTTGCCGCTGAAAATCTTGATTACAAAAATGTATTTGACCTGATTGCTGCTGCATTGAATAAACCCGCACCTTCCATCCGCGCCACAGCACTAATGTCTGCCTTAGCATGGAGAGCAGCCTGGTTCGCAGAATTGTTCACTAACACAAATCCTTTTATCACCCGCGAAACAGCAATGACAGGGCAGCAACGCAATGTTTACAGCAATAAAAAAGTAAAAGAAAAACTGAATTGGAATTTTATTCCGGTGAAAGAGGCGGTGGAGAATGCGTGTAAGTTCTCCTGAGTTTATTGCTCTTTAGAGTAAGTGACAGTATTTTCCAGATGCGTCAGTTTCACTAACACGCTATCATAAATCTCGTTCAGTGATTCATTGTCAATCGCATAGTAACGCAGTGAACTTTCGTAATCTTCTTTAGTGATGTTGTGTTTTTTCATCACCGTTTCAAACAGCACTTTGTATTCGGTATCAGCACTGTCAGGCTTTAATACATTCATGTTGTGCGCAGCTTCAACTAAATATAAATCAACCTGCACATTAACCAGCTCTTTTTTCTTAAGAATATGTCCAGGAGTTTCAACTCCTTTTTGTTTGCATGAAAAGACAAGAAATACAAACGCAATTAAAATAAGTTTCTTCATCTGTTAAATGTCATTCGTTTGCCTTTTTGGCTTTCATCAAATTTTCCGTTTTGATATGCCAAATGACCGCTTACAAAGGTGTGTGTAATGCTTGAAGAGAATGGTTGTCCTTCAAAAATGCTCCATCCGCATTTATATAAAATATTTTCTTTCGTCACTGTCCACGGCTTTTCCAAGTCAACTAAAACCAAATCTGCAAAGTATCCTTCACGGATATATCCTCTGTTTTCAATCTGAAAACAATCGGCTACCGCATGACTCATTTTCTCTGCAATTTTTTCAAGCGAGATTTTACCTTGCTTGTAAAATTCAAGCATAGCAGGCAACGCATGTTGCACCAATGGTCCGCCCGAAGATGTTTTCAGATACTTGTTTTGTTTTTCTTCCCAGGTATGCGGTGCATGGTCGGTGGCAATAATATCAATGCGGTTGTCCAAAACAGCTCTCAGAATTTCATCTCTGTCAGCAGCAGATTTAACTGCAGGATTCCATTTCAACAAATTGCCTTTTGTTTTGTAGTAACTATCGTCAAACCAAAGGTGATGAATGCAGGCCTCTGCAGTTATACGTTTTTGTTTCAGCGGTGTTTGGTTGTCAAACAAGCCGCATTCTTTTGCTGTTGAAATATGCAAAATGTGTAAACGTGTATTGTGTTTTTTTGCCAACGAAAACGCCAGCGAAGAACTTTTGTAACAGGCTTCCACATCTCTGATTAACGGATGCGCTTCAATTGGAATATCTTCTCCGTATTTCTGTTTATAAAGTTCGGTGTTGTGTCTTATGGCTGCCTCATCTTCACAGTGCGTTGCAATCAACATAGGCGAGCGAGAGAAAATTCCTTCCAGTGTTTTTTCATTGTCCACCAACATATTTCCGGTGGATGCACCCATGAATATTTTCACCCCGCAAACATTTTTTTCATCGGTCTTCAGCACTTCTTCAATGTTGTCGTTGGATGCACCCATGAAGAAGGAATAATTTGCCAAAGAACATTCTGCAGCGCGTTTATATTTTTGCTCGAGTAACTCCTGTGTCAGTGTGTTGGGAACCGTGTTGGGCATTTCCATGTAGGAAGTAATTCCGCCTGCTACAGCCGCTTTTGCTTCGGTATAAATCTCTCCTTTGTGCGTTAATCCCGGCTCACGAAAATGTACCTGGTCGTCAATTACTCCAGGCAAAAGATATTTTCCTTCTGCATTTATTTCTGTTGCATTTTCTGCTTTTATTCCGGTACCAATTTTGGAAATAATTCCGTTTTCAAGCAATACATCCGAAGAGATAATCTTCCCTTCGTTTACAATCTTTGCGTTACGGATGATGTAGTTCACTTTTCTGTAGTTCTGTGTTTTATCCTATTGTAACTGCGAAATAAACTTTTCCATTTTATCTCCAGCACACCAAAAAATGCTTCTCTGAAAATGCCGCTGCTCATCTTGGATTCACCGTGTGTGCGGTCGGTGAAAATGATAGGAACTTCAATAATATTGAAACCGAATTTCCATGCAGTGAACTTCATTTCAATCTGAAAAGCGTAACCGAAAAATTTGATTTTATCTAAGGGAATTGTTTCCAGCACTTCGCGTTTGTAACATTTAAAACCGGCAGTAGTGTCACGTATTTTCATGCCAGTAATAAAACGCACATAAGCAGATGCGTAGTAAGACATCAACACTCTGCCCATTGGCCAGTTCACCACATTCACTCCCGTGATATAGCGTGAACCGATGGCTAAATCAGCAGTGCCTTTTTCACAAGCATTGTAGAGTTTTATCAGGTCTTCAGGATTATGAGAAAAGTCGGCATCCATTTCAAAAAAGTATTGGTATTGCCGTTGTAACCCCCATTTGAAACCATGTATGTAAGCAGTTCCCAGCCCTAGTTTTCCGCTGCGCTCTTCCAGAAATAATTTGTCTAAAAATTCTTTTTGCAAAGTTTTTACAATTGCCGCGGTTCCATCGGGTGAGCCATCGTCAACAATCAGCAAATGAAAATCTTTTGCCAATGAAAACACTTTGCGAATCATCGCTTCAATGTTTTCCTTTTCGTTGTAAGTTGGTATGATGACAATGCTGTCGGACATGGACGGCTAAATTAGTTCAAAAACCCTAATTGAAAATGAAAATTGTGTTAATGTCCGAAGAGTTTTTTCTTCAGCAAAAAGAAATAAACAGCAAGAGCAGCGAATGCACCAATTGAGTTGGCAAAAAAATCTAATATGTCGGCTTTGCGGTTTTCAAACCAGTATTGCTGCATTAGTTCGGTTGCTCCGCCATAAATAACAGCAATAAGAATGGACGCAGGCAGAAAATATCGTTGAAAAAAACTATCCTGTTTCTGTTTAAAGAATCCCCAAGACAACAGAATAGTTAGTGTAAAAAAGATAAAAGCGTGACCTGCTTTATCAAAACTCAACAACTTCCAGTTTGGAATATCCTGTCCGGGAATAGCGCACAGCCAAAGTATCACCAGCGCCCATAAAAATGCAGGTGCCAGATACTTCAATTGAATTAAGCTCCGATAAGTTTTTTGTAATCGTCAGCAGAAAGCAGCGAAGCAACTTCAGCAGTGTTGGATAATTTTACTTTTATCATCCAACCTGCACCGTAAGGATCTTTGTTTACGGTTTCAGGGTTTGTTTCAACACCTGAGTTCATTTCTAAAACCTCTCCTGAAAGTGGCATAAATAAATCTGAAACAGTTTTCACCGCTTCCACTGTTCCGAAAACAGCTTCTTTGTCAACGTTATCGCCTACAGTGTTGATGTCAACAAAAACGATGTCACCCAATTCGCTTTGCGCGAAATCAGTGATGCCAATTGTAGCGATGTCGCCTTCTACTAAAACCCACTCGTGGTCTTTGGTATATTTAAGATTTGCCGGAACGTTCATTGTAAATTAATTTTTGCCAAAAGTATATTATTTTGAATTCGCTATGATGTGATGCGAAAAATATTATTCCGTAACCACAAAAGTTTCCCAACCGCCATAAATTCCGTTGTGTTTTTTGGCAAGTTCAAAAAGCTGAAGAACTGAATTATCAATCGTTTCAAGGTCGGTTTTGTTTTCTTCCGAAACCTGCAAAATATAAGGATGTGTTTTGTGCGCTTTATCCGTTTCATACTTTTCAACGGTAAAATTTCCCCCTTCCAATGCTTTGATAAAATCAGCAAAATCCTTTTTCTTTTCAAAGTTCAGCCAATGGTCAATGTGATGTGAAAGTTCCCTATTGTCACCATTTTTAGCTAATGCTTCAACGATGCGGTGATTGTAAATCAATTGTAAATCTAATGGAGAGGGGTATAAAAATTCAAAATAAAGCGTCCAGTTTTCATCGTAACGCTGACCAAGTTTGTATTTGTATTGTGAATAGTTTTTGAAAAAGTCTTCAATGAATATATCAACGCTGTCAATGCCTTTGGAATAAAAATAAAAATAGCGTTCACCCTTTCCTGTTGTTCTTCCTGCATAAATGGTTTGTGATTTTGTTTGCAGAAAAACTTCCAGTTCGTCTTCTAATATGTTTAACGTTTCATTTTCTTTTTCCAATGGGAACCCAAGCGAATCGCTTTGCTGAAGCGGAAGAATAATCCAGAAACAATAGGCCTTGTCGGGCAGAGGTGCAGTATCACTTAATGCAAGGTTTACACCTACTGAAGCAGGTTTGTCATCAATGTTGGTGAAATAAAAATCCCAATCTTGTTGTTGGGCTGAAGCAGGTGAAAAACACAAACACAGAGAGCACAAAGAAACACAGAGTTTCACAGAGAAATTATCCTTAGTGAACCTTAGTGGTATTAGTGCCTTAGTGGTAAATTCTTTTGCTCTCATTCTTTCTTCAAAACCTTTGCAACCGGAAACCACGAAGCCAACAAACCAATTCCAAATACCGTTAGAAAAATATAAAGAAAATCAGTTGTCTGCATTCTCACAGGGTAGGCTTCCACCACAAATGAGCCACTGCCTTCCAGTTTTATCAATCCGAAATACTGCTGTGCCGCACAAATAATAAAACCCAGTAACAGCCCGATTAAAGCTCCTGACATGGAAATCATCATTCCCTCATTGATAAAAATTCTTCGGAGCAAGGATGTTTCTGCTCCCATGTTTCTGAGAATATTGATGTCTTTTTTCTTGTCCAGAATCAACATCATCAGAGAGCCGGTAATGTTGAAAATGGCTATCATCAGAATAAAAGTAAGGATAAGATACACCGCCCATTTTTCGGATTTCAGGATTTTGTAAAAGAGTTCGTGTTGTTCAAAACGGTCTTTCACGGTGAACGAATTTCCTAAAATCTCCTTCAGCTCATCTTTTGTATCTTCCAGGTCTGTTGTGGGTTTCAGCGCCAGTTCAATACTGCTGACTTTGTTTTCGTAGTCTAATAAGTATGCTGCAAAACGTTTCGGAACGAGTACATATTTTTGGTCGTATTCCATTTGTATGGAAAATGTTCCTGTCGGGAAAATGCTTTTGATATTAAATGCTTCCGCAGGATTCAAGGAGCCTTTTTTACCGCGTTTCGGCACATAGATTTCAATCGGATTAAGGTAATCCTTGATGTTTGCTGACAAATAATATTCAACACCCAAGCCAAGCACAGCAAAATTGTTTTCACCTTGTTCCAGCAAAAGTTCACCACGCCTCATCATGGTATCAATGCCTGTCATTTTTATAAATGAACTGTCAACTCCTTTTATACGAGCGATGTATTGTTTGTCCTTGTATTTCAGTAGTGCATTTTCTTCAATTACTTCGCAGTAGTTTATAACTCCCGGAATCTTTACAACTGCATCTTTAGGAAATGTATTGGTGTCAATGGTTTTGCCTTCGGCAGGCATAATGCGGATATCGGGTTCAAAAGCATTGTAAAGCGAAACTACTACTTCTTCCAACCCATTAAAAACAGAAAGAATAACTACCAGTGCCGCAGTAACCAAGGTAACACCGCAAACCGAAACCAACGAAATAATATTAATCGCGTTGTAGGATTTTTTGGAGAATAAATACCGTTTGGCAATGAAGAGAGAAAGATTCATTTCGTTTCAAAAATAATCATTCCCCTCTCAGTTAATTGTGAAAGGGTAGTAGTCTTTACTTCCAGGCTTTCACTATCAATCCAGTTCCTGTGGGGTGTTTCATTGTTGTGTCAAAATAATTGAGCACAAATGAAATTGGATAAGTAACCAAATAGTAAAACGGAATAATGATGAAAAATAATTTGCTTGCACCCAGCATCAGAATCGGATATTTCATAGACAGCCTCCACGAAATTTTTCCGGGAGCACCGTACGAATAACGCGCTTCTACTTTGCTGAAACCTGCTTCTTTCAGTTTGTTTTCAATCTCTTTGATATTGTATCCGTCACGAACGTGCTCTTCAATAAAAGATGAATCATCATCTTCGTGAACATCAGAGCCGCCCTGGTCTGAAGGCGTTGATATCAGAAGCATTCCTCCCTTTTTCATGGAAGCAACAAAGTTTTTAAACACCAGCACATCTTCCAGAATATGTTCCATCACATCCACTGACAAAACCAAATCATAACTATCGGGTTTTACAAATTTAGTAAGGTCAGCAACTTCAAACTGTACATTGT